>CAZVXA010000365.1:0-4569 GCA_964630955.1 uncultured bacterium
AGCGGGCATAGAAGCGCATATCTCCAGTGATCCTGCCCGTATCGGCAAAGGTCTCCAATGACTCGATGGAGAGTGGAAGTTCCACTGGCCCAATGCTGACCAGCACTCGCTGGGCTGCCTGGGCGGGGCGAGGTATCACACCCTCTATACCGAGGCTCAGACCCACCGTGCAACAGGCCGAAATCAATCTTAGGCAGACAGCACGCAAGCGGGAGTAATCGGGTTGTGCGAAAGAGAGCATGAGAATGGCAATCCAACGGCAATATGAGTGGTCAAACAGAACCTATCTGTCAGGATGCTGGATATCTTCACAGGTTTCTTGCCTAATCTACCGCTATCCGTAGCTACAAAACTCTGCCGATACGACTTAGTCATAAGGAGATTTCTAGCAATGAAATTACCTACGTCGTGTGGATGTCTCCCCCGCTGCGCGGGGGAGACATCCACACGACGGGTAATTTCTTTCGTAGAAATCTCCTTATGATTGGAGTTCTGACTATTTTTCCTGCAATACCGCGAAATGCTCTCTTAGAGAGCGTTTCGCGGCAGATTTAATTTTAGTGCTGATTTTCCCTGAAATGCTGACGGCGTCAGGGCTTCAGGGGAAATCGGCACGATTTAGTCAAAAGTCCAGTAAGGAGGATATAGCGCTACGCGCTCAGGCAAACCACAGATTTTCATGTGAGAGCCGCGCGGAGCGCGGCTCTCACATGAAAATCTGTACTGCACCAGACTGAGAAACGCTATATACGGGGATCAAAACCTTGTCTACAAATCAGCTCTAACTCAGGAAACAGGTGTTGCCCGTCTCAGATGAACGGCGAGCTGCATCAGCTACCGTCAGCGCGTACAGGCTGGCCTCCGGGGTGACGTAGAGGGGACTGCCCTGGGTGAGATGCTCCAGGACGGCAGCGGTGTCTTTGGCGAACAGGCCGCGCCGACTGCCCATTTCTAATGGATAGCGGTCTTCTCCCTGCACCAGGGTTCCTGTCTCTCCTTCAATCAAAATTGCACCCTTCTCGGCATGAATGTTGAGCGATCGCTCTGTCTGCCAGATCGCCTCTCCTTTGCCGTAGATCACTTCTGCGACCAGCCCATTGGTGAATCGCAGTTGGGCAGTACACAAACAGGAGGTATAGGGACTGGGTAATCCTGAATTCGTCCAGAATCGCGCTTGACAACTGACGCTTGAAACGGTGCCAAACAGGTCGGTGAGACGGTGGATGCGAGACACTGCCCCCATCAATGGAAACCCAAACAGTTCCGGTTGGTAGGTCCATTTATTGGGGGCAGGGCGCTGGGGGTTGAGATTGCTGTAGCGGACATAGAAAGGGGTGCCCACCTTCGGCAGTGCAGATTTTGCCGCCAAGTGGATGCCGCTCAGCAGTTCAATGTGCTCAACGTGCAGCAGCTTCCCTTTTGACCGGGACAGGGCGATCAGGTCTTGAGCGTCGGTCAGTTCCAGCGACAGCGGATACTCGACGACGACGTGTTTATTGGCCTCCAGCGCTGCTCGCACAATCGCTCCGTGATCCCGGTTAACCGTGGCAACGACGACTAAATCCACCGCTGACATCTGCACCAGTTCCTGCCAGGATGACAGGGGCGTAACTCCAAAGGGCTGAGAGAATTCCGCAGTGCGGGTGGGGGAGTGGCCTGCAATAGCAACCAGGTGCGATCGCTCGTCTGTCTGTAGCGTCTCTGCCCGAAGTTTTGCTGCGTAGCCTGTCCCCACCAATCCCACACCAATCGAATCCATAGCACTCCTGCACGGTTATCTGAGACGCTGCATCCCTTCGCCCCTGTTGCCCCCTCCTTTGTACCATCTGATTGAGGGTGGTACAAACCAATTTAACGGTAGCTCAGGAGATTTCCAGCAATGAATCTACCTGCGTTGTGTGGGTGGTTTCCCCCGCGCAGCGGGGAAACCACCCACACAATAGGCAACTTCTTTTGCAGAAATCTCCTTAAGTAGGTAGGCACGATTCAACTTTTGGGGTTTCGACTTTTCCCACGCCCACTGACTTACTGGAGTTTTGACTATTTTTCCTGCAATGCCGCGAAACACGCTCTCAGAGAGCGTTTCACAACAAACTTAATTCTAGCGCCAATTTTCCCTGAAATGCTGACAAGGTCAGCATTTCAGGGAAAATTGGCGCGATTTCGTCAGAAGTCCAGAAATACAAGCAAGCCTCAATTATTCCCTATGATTTGGACGGAATTAAAACACGGTCGCCGCATATAAGTAATTCCGGATCAAACGTTGAGTATTTATTACGAATCCCATTCACCCTGGAGCTTAAACTCACGTTACATGCAATGGGTTTTCCCGTAGTATCGAAATAGAGTTTGCCCGGAGCCTTGCACGGTTGCTCCGGCAACGGGCAATCATCGCTGCCGTTTCAAAAACACTGAGAGGACTGTTGCATGGCCACTTTTAAGGTCACGTTGATCAACGAAGCTGAAGGGCTGAACACGACCATCGAAGTTCCCGATGATGAGTACATCCTCGACGCTGCTGAAGAGCAGGGAATTGACCTGCCCTACTCCTGCCGTGCAGGTGCTTGCTCCACCTGCGCTGGCAAAATCAAAGAAGGTACGGTCGATCAGTCTGACCAGTCTTTCCTGGATGATGACCAGATCGAAGCTGGTTATGTGCTGACTTGCGTTGCGTACCCCACCTCCGACTGCACCATCCTGACCCATCAGGAAGAGGAACTGTACTAAGCTGCTCTCTGAGCAAGTTTGCTAGACCTCAGGCAGACTCTGCATTGCCTGCGGTTTAGTTTCCAGAAGTGACAGCCTCTAGCTCTGTCGAATTTGTTGCTAGTTTTCAGGCAGGAGCGCAAGATGTGTTCCTGCTTTGCTATTTTTTCAGCAGGACAGCCTCAGGTAATCGGTTTAGGTTCCAATTGCTCTACCTCTCCACGGCGGTACATGGGGGTGCCGCTCCGAGCAGAAGGGCGAAATAAGATTCCAGCTTCCTCCAGGTCTTTCTGTGCCTTTTTCTGAGAACATCCCAGGAGGCGAGCAGCTAGCTTCAGGGGAATCCACTCCTTCCCAAAACGCTCCAGAATGACCTTATCTGATGCTTCATGGATTTCGGTTAGCAGTTGCTTTGCCAGTAGCCAGCAGGCGATCGCATCTGCTTCTGCCCGGTGCGATCCTTTTACCGGAAACTGAAAGTGCCGCACCAGATCAGGCAGACTGCGGGAGGGCAAATCGGGGAGCATCAGGCGGGCCAGTTGCACGGTACAGAGTTGTTCAGCGACGGGGCGGGCAAAGGGAACCTTCAGTCGTTGATACTCCGCTTTCAGGAAGGCATAGTCGAAGACAAGATTGTGTCCTGTAAGAATGCCGTTGCTCAAAAATTGCAGATACCCCGGAAAGACCTCCGCCGCCAGCGGAGCCGTGTTCACCATTGCCTGAGTGATGCCTGTAATCTCAACAATTTTCAGCGGGATTGTTTTTTCGGGGTTGACCAGAGTTGTCGCCTGATGCTGAATACCGTCTTCTAGCGAGGCGTGGAGCACAGAAATTTCTGTGATTCGCTCTTTATAGGCGAGACTCCCTGTGGTCTCGACATCAACAACGGAAAACAATTGGGTAATCAGACTGCGGTAGAAGGTTAGAAGTTGTGCAGAATGCATGGGAATCGTGAAATGGTTCAGGGGCGACGGTACTCCTGCCGCAGTATGGACATGATCTGCAGGGAGCCGTACCCATCCTCCGTTTTGAGGCACTCGCGCAGGATGCCCTCTTTGACAAATCCTGCTGCCTCGTAGATTGCTTGGGCACGATGGTTCTGGACTTTGACATCCAACCAGAGCCGATGTGCATTGTACGCCTCAAAGGCAAGCTGCTGGACGAGGGCAATTGCCCCCTTTCCATATCCTTCCCCTTTAGCGGTAATGACAATCCGCCGGAATTCAATGACTCGATTGGGGTCGGTCAGTCCCGACAGGATGATAAATCCAACGGGGTTTTGAGCCTGTACGATGCGGTGAGCCAGGTCGGGGTGGTTGATCGCCTCCAGGTGCTTCTCGCGCGACCAGGGAATGATAAACCGACGATTCTCCTCATCAGCTTCTGCCTTCAGAACCTCGCCCAGATCCGCAGCCGTCGTCTCCCGCAGCCTCAACTCCACCATATGTTTCACGCTGTTTAACTCGACCGACTGGATGCCACGAATTTGCCTATCCTACGGTTCACCTGTCCCTTATTTGGAGGACTTTGTAGACTTGGTTGTCTTTGTCTTCGCAGCGGTGCGGGTAGTCTTCTTCGCAGCGGTTTTCTTGGTGGAAGTGGTCGATTTCGCCGCCTTGGTGGTCTTGCTTGCAGCCGCCTTGGTCTTGGCGTCACTGGTGGACTTGGAGGAGCGACTGCCTTTTTTGGTTGCGGCTTTTTCCGCCAGCGCCTTCAGAGCCGTCTCCAGCGTGATAGTTTCCACCTTTTCACCCTCCGGCAAAGAGGCGTTCACCTTGCCGTGCTTGATGTAGGGACCGTAGGGACCGCTGTAGATGTTTACGGGTTCGCTATCCTCGGGGTGGGCACCCAGTTCCCGCAGGG
>CAZVXA010000366.1:0-4534 GCA_964630955.1 uncultured bacterium
CTGAATTGGGCTTAATAAGAGCGGAGGGGCAATGCTTCTCCGCTCTTTATGTATCAATTGGGGAACGTTTCTTTACCCACTGCAATGATCAATTCCACCGTTGATCGAGATCACCAAATCGGGTGATCCGCGAGGATGAAGAACCCCCGTAATTTCCCCTATATATTAGGAACCAGTTCGATAGCACCTCAGAGCGACTGAACCATTCCCCGCAAGGTTGCCGAAAGTATTTCTGCAAAATTGCTCAAAAGTTTCTGGAATTCTGGAGTTGGGGACTGTAGTTCAAGGGGACGAAGAAACAGTAGCAATGGAAAGCATCATTGTTCATTAACAGTTTGTTGATTAACAATTGTTCATCCCCTGCGTTTAACCCTGAAGTCTTTCCATTGGTTGATTGGATCCACTTCTGCATCCCGGTAGAGTGGGGACATAAATTAACCGAATGATTAAACATTATTTGTAAAAGAGGAGAAACTGCGGTGCTTAACCTAACCCCTGATCGCTGGCGTTCTCTGCTTAATCGTCTCGAAAAACCTGTTACTGCGCTTTTTATTACCCTGGGTCTGGCATCGGTTGGTTTTGCCCAACCCAGTGCCTACGGTTCGCAGCAGCCTTCCATTCGTCATCAGGGAGCGATCGCCACCGCCCAGAATCCCGCAGCTCAGCGCCTGCCCAACGGCACCTACCTGTACGGACAGGCCACCCAGCCTAACCGCATGGGATCTGCCTACATGGTGTTTGAAGTCACCAACAACCGTGTCATCGGTGCCTTCTATATGCCGTCCTCCTCATTTGACTGCTTCTACGGCGAGTTAAACGCCAATCAGCTCGCCCTCAACGTCGTCGATTCTTACGAACAAACGGTGCATCCCTACAGCGTGGCTGTTGACCAGACCGCACCTGTAGCAGGCACCCGTAACGGAGCCGCTCCCGTCAGCTTCGAAGGTTTTCATCGACTACCCAGCCTGAGCGACCTGGATCGCAACATTCTCAACACCTGTAAGGCTGATCGTCAGCAGGCTAACTAAACCGCTTTCCTCCTATTTCGGGCGCAGATGTGACAAACATCTGCGCTTTTTTTGGCTTCAAACGGGTTAAGTAGCCCGCTCCTTGCTTCTCCCTTGTTTCCAGGCGGAGACTGGAAACAAGGAAGAAGCATTAACGGGGATTAAACGGCGTATACGTTCCCCCCAATGCCTCAACGATCGCCCTTGTATTCGACACCATCATCTTGATGTAGGTATCCCCTTCACTACCCGGTGCTCCAATCGAGTCGGAGTAGAGCTGTTTGGGCGACAGCTTGATCCCCGCCTCCTGGGCCACGGTGGTGATGAGCTGGGGATTAATCGTTGTCTCAGCGAAGATGGCAGGCACCCTGGTCGCTTTAATCGACTGCACCAGCTTTTGTACGGTTTGGGCGCTGGGCTGTTCTTCAGTGCTGATACCAATCAAAGTTCCAGCCACCTGTAGGCCGTAGGCATTGGCGTAATACTGGAATGCATCATGGGTCGTCACCAGTTGTCGTTGCTCGGCGGGGATCGTCGCAATTTGCTGCTTGATCCAGGCGTCGAGCTGTTCTAACTCAGCAATCAGGCGATCGCTATTCTGCGTAAACACCTGTCGGTCTTCGGGCGACACCTCAATCAGGGCATCCCGGACGGCGCGGGTCATGGCGATCGCATTTTTCACATCCCCCCAGACGTGGGGATCGGGAACAGTTGCGCCATCCTCCTGCAATTGCAGTGGTTTGACCACCTCGCCGACGGCTAGCTTCCTGGCCTGCAACCCGGCGGCGTTCATCATGCGAATCAGACCCGGTTCCAGGTTAAACCCGTTGTAAAGAATTAAATCGGCTTCCTCCAGGGCGATGCTGTCGGCAGGAACGGGTTCGTAAACGTGGGGGTCGTTGCCCGGTTTGAGGATGCCAGTGAGGGTAATTTCGTCTCCGGCGATCGCTGCCGTCCAGTCAGTCAAAATGGTGCTGGTTGAGACGACCTGAGGCTTCCCTCTCTCTGCATCAGAACGGGAGGCTGCACATCCACCCATTGCCAGGGTGATGAGACAGATCAGGGCCAGTTTCAGCGGTGTAGGGGCGAGCGATCGCCACCGACGGGGAGAAGATTGCATAGACACCTCAAAGAGCTTTTCATATTCTTTTCATAATCATAGCGGTCTTCATCAGCACAAGGGGCAGGGCGCAGAGAATTTTTCATATTCTTTTCATAATCATGGTGTTTTTCATCAGCATAAGGTGCGGGGTGCAGGGAATCACCCCCGCACCCCGCACCTCACCTTTTAAGATCAGTAAAAAGCATCAAAGACCAGAGAAATCGCTAGGATTGCTACAGGTTTTCACGCACGATGAGTACGATCTCAAGGGGCGATTGAGTCATGCCAATGGACAGAAAAGACGTGATGGCGTTTCTGACAATTGCCGTATTTCTGGCCTCACTGCTGGGGCTTGTGAGTCTGGTGCGTCATGCCAGCGCAGCCAGGGCAGATCGGTTGGATCAACTGCTGCAAAGTCGAGCCTGCCCGAATTGTGATCTGGAGGGGGTAGAGCTACGCAATGCCGATCTGGAAGCGGTCAATCTGGACAGTGCTGACCTGCGGGGAGCCGACCTGCGCGATAGCAAGCTCGGTGAGGCAAATCTGGGCAACGCTGTACTGGTGCAGGCAAATCTGCAGGATGCCATGATGGAGCGGGTGATCTTGAGGGATGCATTTGTTAGCGGCGCACTGATGCAGCAGGCCAACCTCAGATCTGCTGACCTTCGCCGCGCCTATCTGGGAGATGCTGACCTGAGAAAAGCCGATCTCAGCAATGCTCAGATGGGGGATGCGGTGTTGAGTCGATCGAACCTGAACGGGGCCAATCTGGCTGGTGCCTCGATGATGTGGGCGAATTTGGCGGAAGCCAAACTGCTGGGGGCAATTCTGACCCGGGCCGATCTGCGGCGGACGTATCTGGGAGATGCCAATCTGGAAGCTGCCAGGATGGATGACACCAACCTGATGCGTAGTACGCTGACGCGGGCAAAGATGCGATCGGCGGAACTGCGCCGCGCCAATTTTGGAGACGCAGATATGAGCGGTGCTGACCTGAGTAGTGCAGTCCTGCAAGATGCCTTTTTGCGCAGGGCAAATTTACTTCGGAGCAATTTGTCCAATGCCGATCTGAGCAACGCCATGCTGCGGGGAGCGAATCTGCAATCCACTGATTTACGCCACGCCAATCTCAGTGGTGCGGTTTTGGTCAACGCAAAGTTGAATGATGCCCGAATGGAGGACGCAAATTTAACGGGGGCGATCTTCTGTAACACCACAATGCCCGATGGAACGATTAATAACCGCAACTGCGATCCTGTCCCTGCGCCGTCTCCCTCGTCCTCTCCTTCCCCGTCGGCGACGCCTCCGCCAGCAGCCCCCAAACCCTGATTTGACTTACTTCAACTGAATGCGTGGATCGAGCAGACTATACAGAACATCCGCAATCAGATTAAACAACACCACGAGAATGGCATAGATAAACGTGATCGCCATCACTACAGGCGTATCGTTGCGAGTAATGGAATCAATCAACAGCGCTCCAATTCCCGGTACACGGAAAACCTGCTCCGCTACCAATGCACCCGTGAATACGGTTGGAATATCTAACGCCACCAATGTCACGACAGGGATCAGGGCATTCCGCAGAATGTGTTTGAGAACGACAAACCATTCCCGCAGACCTTTCGCACGGGCGGTACGGACGTAGTTCTGGCTAATCTCGTCCAGCATGGCCGATCGCATGAACCGCATCAGTACCGCCGTTTGAAACAGGACGAGCACCGTAATCGGTAAGATTGACTGTTTGATCTGCTCCACAAAACTGGCCCAGTCCGTCACCTTCAGCGTACTGCTATAGATGAACGGAAACCATCGGAGCTGGACGCTGAAAATAATGATCAGCAACAGACCCGTGACAAAGGTGGGTAGCGAAAATCCCATCAGCGAGACTGTGGTAATGGTGTAATCGACCCAGGTATTCCGCTTGATTGCAGAAAGTATCCCCATTGGTAGGGCTATCAGAACAGAGATCAGGTAGGCCACACCCACAACCCAGAGCGTTGTTGGCAGTCGCTGGGTAATTAAATCACCGACGGGACTGCGGCTGGTAAAGGAGTACCCCATATCGCCCCGAAGAAACGCAGTGACCCACTTCACATAGCGCACTGCCAGTGGTTGGTCGAGGCCAAGCGATCGCCGGATATTCTCCCGCACCTCCTCGGTAATTCCTGGGTTATTGGCAAACTCCCCCAGCGGGTCACCGGGAGCCAGAGCCAGGATAGTAAAAATCACAATGCTAATGGCGATCAGGGTGGGAATGGCAATCAGCAGCCGACGAAACAGGTAGCGCGTCATGGGGCAGGGCATCCGGGATGAGAGACACCATAGCATAGGGTGTCGTAGGGCGGGCAAGATGCCTGCCCCCCAATGCTATTACTTCGGCAATATTTGAGGATGCATTCGTGTAGGTTGGGTTGAGTGATAA
>CAZVXA010000367.1:0-4513 GCA_964630955.1 uncultured bacterium
GCGCGGCGAAGCCGCGCCACGCGAAAACTGGGATTTTATTAAACAGCAGATCCCTTAGGGCGAAGCAGTTGCGTAGGGGATGGTTGGGGAGAGCGATGAATTTTTCGCGCAACTGCTTCGCCCCTACCGGGGACGTGGGGATGGCCACAAAAATGCTTCGGTTGGGACAAACTTTTTCCCGGTGGTTTGGCAGGATGTGACGGCAACCCCCTCGGCTTCCAGTTTGTCGCTCTGGTCTTCGACATGGGGGACCAGGTAACCTTTGGAGTCCAGGACACGGTGGGCCGCGTAACCTGCGGCGATCGCTCGTTTGAGGTAGGTGGGGAGGACGCGCAGGTAGCTCTCTGTGACCCCGATGGCGGCGATCGCCTCCCGATAGGTCACGACTTTTCCTGATGGAATTTGCTCGACGAATTGCAGAAAGCGCTCGTAGGGGATTTCTGAGAGGGGAGGGAAAGTGTTGGGGTGCAGTTCAATGGTGTCGTTAATGTGAAGCATTCCGCTGGTGACAACGACGCCAAGGATGCCGCGTTTGTGGGCGATCGCTTTCAGAGAAGGAACCAGGTGGGCAATTTGTTTGCAGGGTTCACAGTGAAACGTCAGTCGAATTGCTGCACCACCGCTGGTTTTCAAAAGGGCACCCGGTGAAAAAGCGGCTGCATCCAGCCCCCGAATCACAATGTTTTCCTTCAGTGCGCCGGGAGGAATGGCAAATGCTTGAAGGTCTTCTGCTCGGACGACCAGAACCTGTCGGGGGCTGATGGGGTGAGCGTTGATATCACCGTCGATGCCGTAATTGGCTTTGAGGGCGATCGCTCCACACGGAACCATTGCCCCGCCGGACTCAGGTTTAATCCATAGATGTTGTACGAAACCATCTACTTCAGGCATGAATTGCCTCTTGGTTGAATGCAACTTTAGAAGGATCGACCATCGACGGGTATTCTTGCCACCTCACTCAATTCAATGTCCTCCAGACACCGCACTTCGACCTCAAAGGCAATTTGGCCACAGTGACAGCTTCCTTTGTAGTGTATGGTGAAGGTCTTCCATTTTTTTACAGTTTCCTTTTTACTGGACTTTTGACTAAATCGCGCCGTTTTTCCCGAAACCCTGACCCCGTCAGGGTTTCGGGAAAAACGGCGCTAAAATTAAATATGCCGCGAAACGCCCTCTGAGAGGGCGTTTCGCGGCATTATAGGAAAAATAGTCAAAACTCCAGTTTTTACCAAAGGGGAGAGTTTGAGAGGGGATGCAATGTCCCTGGCTTCAGACATGGGGATGTAGCATCCCCTCTCAAGTCCGTTGGAGCGGTGAGCGGAAACGGACAACTACCTATCGGACTCAACCGAAATCTCTGCATACATTTGTACTCTTTTTGTGGCAAAATGACCTCATAAGATGTGAGTCTTGCCGCTCATGATCGTTCTGGAAACTAAGCTCAGAGGTAATCCTGCTCAGTTTGCGCTGATTGACGAGGCGATTAGAACTGCTCAGTTCATTCGCAACAAGTGTCTGCGCTACTGGATGGATAGCAAAGGGGTAGGTCAATCCGACCTTTCCAAACTCTGTGCTGTATTGGCAAAGGAATTTGAATGGGCAGGCAAGCTGAACTCGATGGCAAGACAGGCCAGTGCAGAACGCGCCTGGTCTGCGATTAAACGGTTCTATGACAACTGCAAAGCTAAGAAGCCAGGGAAGAAGGGGTTTCCTAAATTCAAGAAGAACTGTCGTTCTGTTGAATACAAAACAACAGGATGGAAACTCTCTTGTGACCGGAAGCATCTCACCTTCACCGACGGCTTTGCGGCTGGAACCTTTGTGCTGATGGGTGCCCATGACTTACACTTCTACCCGATTTCGCAAATCAAGCGGATTCGGGTGGTGCGGAAAGCGGATGGCTACTACGCTCAGTTCTGCATTGACGTTGAGCGACAAGAAACGATTCATCCCACAGGCAAAGCCGTTGGTCTTGACCTGGGATTGAAGTATTTCTACAAGGCAACGGACGGCACGGAGGTAGAGAATCCCAAATTCTTGAGGAAGTCGGAGCGCAAGCTGAAACGCCTGCAGCGCCGAGTTTCTAAGAAGCAGAAGGGTTCTAAGAACCGCAGAAAAGCGGTGAATCGACTGGGGCGGCAACACCTGAAAGTATCGAGGCAGCGTCAAGACTGGGCTGTGAAACAAGCCCGTGCGTTGGTGATGTCTCACGACTTCATTGCCTACGAGAACTTGCAGGTGCGGAACATGGTACGCAATCATCATCTGGCGAAGTCGATTAGCGATGCGGCCTGGAGTTTGTTTGTCGATTGGGTGAAATACTACGCTCAGGTCTTCGGCAAGGTGCAGCAACCTGTTCCACCTCAGAACACCACGATTGATTGCTATGACTGCAAACAGCCCGTTCAAAAAACACTCAGTACCCGTACTCATGTCTGTCCCCACTGCGGCTCTGTCCGGTGCAGAGACGAGAATGCAGCGTGGAACATCCTGGAGAAGGGGTTGAAGTTGGCTGGAATGAGTACGGTAGGGCATACCGGAATGAACGCCTCTGGACAGAACGACCGCTATCTGAATCAAGCAATTGGTTTGGACAAGTCGGCTGGTTGAAGGAGGAACCCCCCGGCTTCTAGCCGTGGGGAGGATGTCAGAGTTGGCGCTCCAGCAGATCCTCACGACGATACAAAAAGAAGGGAAGCGCACAGGAAAGCCCGACGCCAAAGGTCAGGACGATGTAAACAATCATCCACCACCGAGACACTCCCAGGCGCTTGAGTTCAACCCACGCGAAGCCGAAGAAGGTCAGCCCTGAAATCACCAGATCCGATGAGACAGTGGCTGCGACATTGTTGGCAAAGGCACGCTGCAAGAACAGTGGGAGGGACAGCAGAACAGATGGGTCTTGCAGGATCCAGTACCAGGGGGCGATCGAGCCTGCGATGGTGAGGAGCAGGTAGAGGGGTTTCAGGAAACTGGAGGTGGTGACGATTGGAGTATCAGAGGTTTTCAGCATCGGGTTTGTCCTCAAATGGTATGTCCCGATCATGCCAATGGGAGATAATAGAAGCAATTACCTATGAGGTAATCGTCTGCTATCCTAAATTCAAGTAAACCTTGTGATGGAGGTTTTCAGTTCTTCATCTTCTGCCAAATCCATCTACCTTCTTTTGCGGGGGGTGTTTGCTTGCATGACGGGTACGAGAACTTGTAGAAGGAGGGCGATCGCCACTTTGATATAAAGTCGATATTTTCTAATGGTCGAAACCCCTCGGATTTAGAAAGAAAAGAAGGGAACATTTGACATCTCAAAATATGAGGATTAATCCCGATATTTTGTCTCAAATAGTGAAAGCTCTGCGGATAAATTTCCACGATTCTGGAGACCAATATGAAGCAGCTAACAAGAGTCACAGTAAACCCTGAAGTAATGGGCGGTAAACCCTGCATCCGTGGAATGCGAGTCACCGTTGGCATGATCCTGGGGTTGATGGCATCTGGGCGTTCTAACGATGAGATTTTGCAAGCCTATCCTTACCTGGAACCTGACGACTTAAGGGAATCACTAGCCTACGCAGCATGGCGCGTTGAAGAACAGGAAGTTTCTCTAAACGCATCATGACCCAGCATTTGGCGATCGCCCCTCCCCCTCCCTCCTTCGGCCTGCTGCTCAAACAGTGGCGCAGTCAGCGAGGCTTCAGTCAGCTTGACCTGGCGGTCACCAGTCAGGTTTCCCAGCGCCACATCAGTTTTTTGGAATCAGGACGGGCCAACCCCAGTCGAGATATGGTGCTGCAACTGGCGGCGGTATTGCAGATTCCCTTGCGGCAGCAAAACCTGATGCTGAGTGCAGCGGGATTTGCCCCGATTCACACCGAGACCGACCTCTCATCTCCCGAAATGGTTCCGGTTCGCAGAGCGCTGGAGTTCATGCTGCGGCAACAGGAACCCTACCCCGGAATTGTGGTCGATCGCTACTGGAACCTGCTGCTGACCAACAATGCCGCCACTCGCCTGTTGAGCGCATTCATCACTCCAGAGGAACTCCAGACCCACTTCTACCAGGATGGCAAAATTAACCTGATGCGGGCGATGTTTCACCCCCAGGGATTTCGTCCGTTTGTGATGAACTGGGATGACTTTTCGGGACATCTGCTGCAACGGCTGCATCGGGAGGCGATCGCCGAAGGAGAAAGCGAACAGTCCAGTGCCCTGCTGAATGAACTCATGAGCTACCCCGGCATTGCAGACACCTGGCAGTCTTCCAGCCACACGACCCACAACTCCCTGCTCCTGGCGATTCACCTCAAGAAAGCTGATCTGGAGTTACAGTTTTTCTCAACGATCGCCACCCTGGGCACTCCCTACGACATCACATTGCAAGAATTGAGAATTGAATGTATGTTTCCCGCAGATGAAATCACAGAACTAAACTGGCAAAGCAAATGTATCTAAAAAAAACTAGTACTGCATGGCGGAAATAAACCGATGATTGGTGGTGTGGCGCGCGAAGCGC
>CAZVXA010000368.1:0-4465 GCA_964630955.1 uncultured bacterium
CCCCCCCCCCCCCCCCCCCCCCCCCTCTCTCAAAAACAATTTGGTTTTATTTAATAATCCCGTCACTTTGAACATCCACGTTGGTATGGTTGGCATCACGCAAAACAACGTAGTTGGTGGCGCACTACCGGGATTTTTTCCCAGTCAGCCTTACCCGGCATCTTCCCCACTGGTTTCACTGCCAGGTCGCTGCTTCACGGTAAGATGCTGCAAAGTAGCATGACTGAGACGAGGGGAACAAACCATGAAAATTAGCCTTTGCATGGTGGTAAAAAATGAGGCCAACCGTCTGGCTCGCTGTTTGCAGAGCGCCCAGTCTGCGGTTGATGAAATGATTGTGCTGGACACAGGATCGACCGATGAGACGATGGCGATCGCCCAGTCCTTTGGCGCAACAGTACCCACCTTCCCCTGGAACAATCGCTTTGCCGATGCCCGCAATGAAGCATTGAAATATGCGACGGGGGACTGGGTACTGGTACTGGATGCTGACGAAACCCTGGCTCCTGAAATCATTCCGATGCTCAAACAGGCCGTTCTGCGAAAAACTGCGCTGGTGGTTAATCTGCTACGACAGGAAGTTGGTGCAGTCCAGTCCCCATACTCCCTGGTGTCACGCCTGTTTCGACGGCACCCTCAAGTCTCCTTCAGCCGTCCTTATCACGCGATTGTAGATGACAGCGTGGCAAAGTTGTTGGAGCAGGAATCCCACTGGCAAATTATTGACCTGCCGCAGGTTGCAATTCTGCACGACGGCTACACACCAGGGGCGATCGCCAGCGGTGACAAGCGAGAACGCGCCCGCACCACGATGGAATCTTTCTTTGCGGAGCATCCCAATGACCCCTACGTGTGCAGCAAGTTAGGTGCGCTGTATGTTGAAACTGGGGACTTTCAGAGGGGCATAGAACTCCTGGAGCAGGGGGCCAGTTTCCCTCAAACGACCCCGCCTGTTTGCTACGAATTGCACTACCACCTGGGTATCGCCTACAGCCGCATCGGTCAGTCTGACAAGGCAGAACAACACTATCGTGATGCACTGGCTCAACCCATTCTGGAACGCCTGAAACTGGGAGCTGCCAACAATTTAGGAACCCTACTCCAGACAAAAGGCGACCTGAACGGAGCAAAACTCGCCTTCGAACAATGTCTGAAAATTGACTCCAATTTTTCTACCGGGCATAACAACCTGGGGAAAGTGTTCAGAGCGCTTGGCCAACCCAGAGAGGCGATCGCCCACTATCAGCAGGCGATCGCCCTCAACCCCAACTACGCCGATGCTTTACAAAACCTGGGTGTGGTGCTGCTGAAGGCTGGACGAGTTCAGGAGAGTCTGGAGGCATTTCGACGGGCGATCGCTCTTCACTCTGAGACCAACCCCACAGAAGCCGCCCGACTCCGCCAGGGCCTCCTGGAAATGGGCTTCAGCTAACCCAGAACCCAAACTTGAGAAGGCGCGACGTTGTAACGTCGCGCCTTCTCAAGTTTGGGTTTGGAGATAAATTTTAGCTCCGCCACCGATCAAACTGATCCTCTGAACACCCATTGATAAATGCATTGGACACCCATCCGTTAAACCGTCGGCTCTCGATCGCAGAAATTTCTACCCAGTTGCCCGATCTTCGGACTGCAGTTACCCCCGCTCCCCGATTAAGCTGTGTCAGCACGCGGAATTGGGTACCAGGACCACTGCGAATATTCACATTATTTGCATTAATAAACGAACACACTCCCTGTCCCACAGGGACATCCTGCTTTGCCAGATAGCGGGTAATCCGCTCCTCGACCCTGCGACCGTTGGGGAACTCAATTCCCAGGACAGGATTGGGAATCTGCCCTGAAGGGATTTGAACAACATAGGTGTAGCCTCCATTACGGAACTCGAAGTAGCGCATCTGCATTGGGTTGTAGTTGCGGGCATCGAGTTGCAGTCCGGGAGTGCCGTTGCGGCTGAAGCTGCGGTAGAAACGGGCGCGGTTGGGATTGTTTGGATCTGAACAGATGAAGATTCGGAAATTGGCGGTTTCGGCATAAACCATTGTTCCCCCGGTACCCGGACCACAGGTGATGTCTCCCTCAATCTCGCGCAGTGAACCCACCTGAAGTGCACTGGCGGGAGTACTGAACAGTGGCAGAGCCATGAAGGTGAGGGACAGGGCAAGCAGTGACGATTGGAGTGCTTTCTGGAACATGGGTGAGCCTTTGAGGAGAATGAATGGTGGGGGCTGAAAAAGAATACACAGGATGAGAGGAGAATTACGGAGTTTTATCGCAGCATACAGCGCTTTGCGCTGAACTAAAACCAAACTTTGTACCAGATGCACTTGCAAAGTGCTGTAATGTGCAAGGAATAGAACTTGTCGAAATTCATCAGTTGAGGAGGGGAAGGGAATCCGCTCTCCACAATTTTGTGTGGGCGCACGCAGCGCGCCCACACAAAATCAAGGGTTTCAGGCATCGCTATAAGGAATTTTCACACAAAGGTGTGGAGAGCCAGGGAATCGATAAGGTCTATCTTAAGGGTCTGTTTTCCACATCAAAAGTTCTTTAGCCTGTTTGAGAACGGTTGAATTGAACTAAGGAAAAGACGGTATGACATCAGATACTCCTACCAGTAACCCTCCTGGAACTTCGATGAACGCTCCTGTTGCCCCCCCTTCTGTTGCTGCAACGAATCCTCAAAATAATCCTCACGTTTCTGTTTGGACGGGAGTTTTGTTAATCATTCTGGGTATCGGAGCGATCGCCCTTCCCATCTTCTCCACCATCGTTGCTGAAACCTGGATTGCATTAATCTTAATTTCTGCAGGTGCAGCAAAGCTGGTTTACGCATTTCAGACTCGCAACCGTGGCGATCAAAGCAACAGCGGTTTTGCCTGGAAGGTTCTGCTGAGCATTCTCTACGTTGCAACCGGGGTTATGCTGTTTCTTTACCCCCGTTCCGGTGTTATCACATTGACGCTGCTGCTGGGTAGCTTCCTGCTCACTGAAGGCGTATTTGAAACTATCCTGGCTTTCCGCCTGCGTCCCCGAAAAAACTGGACATGGGTGTTGGGCGATGGCCTGATCACCCTTGGTCTGGGAGCGATGATCTGGTTCCAGTGGCCGTTTAACGCTTCCTGGGTGCTGGGAACTCTGGTGGGTGCCAGCGTCTTGTTGACGGGTGTTTCTCGCGTGATGCTATCGGTGAACGATCGCGCTGACGATTCTGGCCGAGCCGTTGCCGCATAAGGTGATTGTGATGTAAGCAGTTGCGGCGCTGCGTTGTAGCGCCGCGCTAATTTAGTAAGTGGGCTTTTGACTAAATTGCGCCGATTTTTTTGAAACGCTGACGCAGTCAGCGTTTCAAAAAAAATCGGCGCTAAATTAAATATGCCGCGCAACGCCCTCGCAGAGGGCGTTGCGCGGCATTATAGGGAAAATAGCCAAAAGTCTGGTTAGTAAGTGGGCGTGATTAAGCTTGCCTACTTTCTATTGCGGGTTTTCTTTCATCATTGCACTTTATTGCTGGCAGAAAAGTAGAAGCCAAGCAGAAGTTCTCTGTTATGCCACTTCTTAAATGACAATGATCGAAAAAAAGTCATAAGTAGGTAGGCGCGATTAAGCTTGAAACCCCAAAAGCTGTTCCGCCCGCTGCGCGGGCGGAACAGCTTTTGGGGTTTCGACTTTTTCCACGCCCACTTACTTATAAGAGATCAACAAAGATACCAAGATCAGCACTGGCTGCTCGAAAATAAATAATTGTGTCCGAAGTAGATTAATGAGAAGAACAATAGATAAAAGCAGGAATCCAAAAGACATATTCCTATACATAATGTGATTTGCCAGGTATGATTCTGCGGTTATCACAGCTTGGCTGCTGTGTTCTTTCAGATAAGCAGTTAACCTGGAATTAAGCCAGTCCATATTTTTGGGAATTCCTACTTTCTCTCGAAGCAGAAGCACTAGCTTATCTTCAAATTCAAGAGCTGAAGGTGCTTGAATCTCATCTTCTTGTGTGAATGCTTCTTGTGTGAATAGAGCATTCTTCTCCGAAATCATATTTCCAAAATAATTATAATCTCGATTAAAGAATTTACAAAAAAACAGGAAATATTTCCATGTTATTCCCTGTATTGAACCCCCCAATATGTAGCTAAAAAAAGCCATTAAAAATACCATTGGTATCGACAGATTGTCTTTAATAATCAAAAATACATTTTGCAAGTTATTGGATGGATTGCCAATCAGAAATATAGCGAGAACTAGCGGAGATCCTCCGACAATAGAAGCAAATATTTCGTATGGCCCAAGGGCAAATTTGAATTGTTCCATTACCTTATACCAATTTTGTGCGAAGTTGAATTGAATAGAAGGGGGTCAAGGGGGCGGTGCCCCCTTGGGGGGGGGGGGGGGGCCCCCCCCCCCCCCCCGAACGGGGGGGGGGTGGGTGGTGTGTTGTTGTTAGTTTGTGAAGGGTTTGTTT
>CAZVXA010000369.1:0-4443 GCA_964630955.1 uncultured bacterium
CCCGCGCCACTCGCAAAACTGGGTTTGGAAATTTGCAAAAGTGGGATGCACCCAAAACGCTGTACAGTGCATTACAGCGATTTGTAAGTGCGTCAGGTACAGCTTTTGAGTTGGGAACTGTGCTCCGATTCCCGACTCAAAAGTTGCTTTTAGGTCAGCGTAAAGCGCTGTATTGAGAGGATGTTTGAACAGGTAGGGTGTGTTGTGTTTAACACCGGGAGATCCCCCCTAATGCCCCCTACCCCCTCAAGGGGACAAAAGGGGGGATTTCGCCTCAAAGTCCCCCTTTTTAAGGGGGATTTAGGGGGATCAGGTCTCTTTTTTGACAAGCTCTCACTTCACACCAAACCAGAGGTGGGAAACCCGATTGAGATAGGAAAAATAGTCAGACCACCAATCGACGTAATCCCGCATGGAGGGCTTCATATACTGGGGAACCTGTTTGAGGAATTGGGGATAAAGCTGGATTGCCTCATCGATCGGATGGCCGGATGGCGGTTCTTCTGGCACCAACTCACTGATTAATGGGCTATTTAAGGGGCTATCGCAATGCTCATCAATAATCAGGGCGGGGCTGAGGGAGGTGACGAACCCCGATTCATGCTGTTGGAGAAAATATTCGATCGCATCCAGAATCACCTGGGAACGATTCGGCTTTTTACCAGCACGACGAGCAGGATACAATTCCTGCGCCAGTTGATCTACTCGTTCCAACGTCTCAGGAGGAATGCGAATCGATACCAGGGGAGAATTTGCCATGACTAAAATCCTCTTTGCTGCGCTCGCCGTTATCAATCGAAGATATTCATCTTGATTGATGAGTCAGCAAATTCAGATTGAACTCCAGGTCTTTAACACCTTTCGGGGGTGGAGTACAGCTGAATTCATTTCATTGTTCATATAACCAGATCATAACCTGAGAAAAATCAGTCAGTTTTTCTTAATTAAGATCATTTAACTTTTTACAGCGCTTTACGCTGAGATAGAACCAAAGTTTTTGTTGAGAGCCGCGCTCAGCGCGGCTCTCAACAAAAACTTTGTACCACACGTACTTGCAAAGCGCTGTATCTGAGCTTTTGATTCAATTCTTCTAGCCCGCAGCAATCATCACGCTGTTGGACTTAATCACCGCAAATACTTCTTTTCCTTTTTTCAACCCCAATTTGTCTGCCGAGGTGCGGGTAACGATCGAAACCAGCTCAACGCCGGGAGCGATCGCCAGGGTCACCTCAGCGTTCACCGTCCCCTTCACAATCCGTTTCACCTTTGCCCTCAATACGTTGCGGGCACTGATCTGGACGGTCTGCAACGTTGCCGTATTCTCTTCTGCACTGGCAATTTCCTCTGCTTCCAGATCCTCAGAGAAGTCGATTGTATTAACGTCCAGTGGCGCAGTAGTGTTGGAGCGCCCCATTTGACGAATCATTTCCCGCAAGATTTCGGTCTTCGTTCGCTGGGTCTGCTGACAAACCTGTTCCAAAATCTGTCGCTCCTCGTCTGAGGATTGAAACGTAATCCAGCCCTGTTCTTTTCTTGGCATCTGAAATACCAATTATGTTGGTATAAACTAGTGCAACGACTATACTTGAGTTATTCTAACGTCAGGCGTGATCATCGTCGCATCAATCGATTCCTGTAAACACCGTTCGTAAATTTTCCGGTAGTAGGGTAGAAATTGCCTGACGCTATTGTCTGACTGGTCTAACTGTGGAAGTAGCTGCTGATGAAGCGAGTGAATCTTCTGGACGATTTGAGATTCATCTAAAGTCTGCAATTTGCCCTCCTGTAGAACAAGTTTGCCATCAACAATGACCAGACTAACTGCCGATCCGGTCTCCGCATAGACCAATTGATTAAGGGGATGATTCAGGGGTGTAAACGACGGAGTGGATAATCGGTAGCCAACCAGGTCTGCGATACAGCCCGGTGCAAGACGGCCCAGCGTTTCCCCATAGCCAAATGCCTTTGCGCCACCTGTGGTTGCCAGAGACAATGCTTCCCCTGCCGAGATCCACTGTTCGGGTAACTCCATCGGCGATTTGTTTAATAATGCTGCCCCCTGCATCACTAGCAGCATATTCAAACTATCCCTGGAACCGCATCCATCACTGGCCAGTGCAACATTCACACCAGCGTTCAAAAATCGTCTCACCGCCATTCGCCCAGAACCAAGTTTCAAGTTCGACAGGGGATTATACACCGCACTACAGCCGTGATTCGCCAATCGCCGCACATCCTCTGCCGTAAGCCAGACGCAGTGCTGAAGCGCAAGGCGATCGCCCAGCACTCCCAGTTCCTCCAGATGCGCCACCATTGATTTTCCGTAAAGAATTCCCCCGGTCACCGCCTGCAATCGCGTTTCTAGCAGGTGCATCATCATTGGCAGGTTGTAGCGATCGGCCAAAGCTTTCAGTTCGATGAGGAGGCGATCGCTGCACCGTTGGGGAGCTGAAGGCGCAACGATAAATCCGACCCGTTGCCCCGCTCTGGACTGTGCCAGGTCTTCTGCCATCGTGAGCAGATGTTCGAGCTGGGGTGCTGTCTGACGATCGAGCTGTTGACGCAGGTGTTCGGGCATTTCTTCATCGAAGAAAGGAACGGTACGGTAGAAGGGTTGGTCAAACAAGCTGACGCTGACCAGCGCCCGTAATCCGATATCCTCATAGGCGCGAAAAACGGCGTCGAAGCAGTCGGAAGTGAAATGGGGGGCATGGTTCACATCATCCACAACGAAGGTGGTTCCGGTGCGAATGGCCTCTAGAGCACCGATCAAAGTGCGCAGGTAGATCTGCTCTGGGGTCAGCGGTGGTGGGGCGATCGGGGGACGGACAAAGTGCATCCACAGTTCCAGTGGCAGGTTGTCGTAGCGTCCCTTGTGGAAATGTTCGTGGGAGTGAAAGTGACCGTTGATTAAACCGGGGGCGAGCAGAAGTCCCTCAGCGTTAACTTCCTGAGCGTTCGGATCGCTCAAATTGGGGGCAATGGCAACAATGCGATTCCCCTCGATCAAAATATCCGTGTTGTGCAGAGGGGGCTGGTCAGCTCCCGGCAACAGCAACCCGCGTTTAATCAACAGGCGAGTTTTCATCTCCTTTGACTGGAATCCTTGCTCTCGACGGTTCCAATGTTATCACCCCTAATTTCTGGACTTTTGACTAAATTGCACCGATTTGTCCTGAAACGCTGCCACAGTCAGCGTTTCAGGACAAATCGGTGCTAAACAAATATGCCGCGAAACGCTCTCCTGGAGAGCGTTTCGCGGCATCACAGGAAAAATAGCTCCATTTCCAGTCATTAAGCTCCTATCCAAAAACCCAAATTCTGGAGGGCGCGCCCTCCAGAATTTGGGTTTTCGGATAAGGACTTAATACCAGGCACCCCGGTATTTGCGCCGTGGCAGGGCTTGTGGCTGCGCAGGTGCAGCGGGCTGCACGGATTCAGTAGGGGCCGCCTGAGACTCTACCTGGCTAGTCTGGGTGCTGATATGGGCCAGCAACTGTGCAGCCAGTTGCTCTGCCACATTAGGGTCAGGAATCTCCTGCTTTAATCGCTCAATCAGCGCGTTTAATGTTATCGGTGCTTGTGGCGTTCGCACTTCTGCCAGTATACGTTGCGTCACTGAGCCGACCAGCGATAGCAACTGTTCTTGATCCGGTTCTGTGGATTTCTGGCTAATGACTGCCGCACTAGCGGAGTGATGGTGTGGGGGCGTCATTTTATTCAATGTCGAAAGTGCGGTTCGTGGGGATTCTACAATATGCCAGATGCTATAGTACCCCCCCATATCAACTACCAGACAGGGTGCGTCTTCATCGCCTGTTCCCTGCAGCTCATCGATCATTTGTGAGTACACCCTTGTAGAGAAATCGGTGCCTCTTGAAAACATCTTTCCCTGAAATAAAACAGTTGTTTTTGTCTCCGGGTGATCGGGAGCTAGCTCCTGTAACTTTAGCTGATGAATCTTCATGAGTCTCCCCTTGCTTCGGTCTCTTCAAAAATGCACAAAGTTCAAACAACGCATAAACGCCATCTTTCAAAATACTGAAGTGACGCCATTATGCTCCCGTGGTAGTATTTAGGTCTTCAGGGACTGCGAGGTTGCTTCTAGAAGCTTCAACCCATGTTGGTGTTGGTTTTATTGAAGCTTCAAATTTGTTTTATGCTGGCAACAATAATCGGGTGGTTGTGCGATATGCAAATATAGCTCTCCACAGCACTGCTAAATTACACCCTGTATCCAAATTCTAAAAGCATTGAATCGCTAGTTAGATAGGCCATTCCGCTGAATTGGCACCAGTCTTAGGGAGATTTTTGGCGAAAAATGTAAAATGCCTGTCGGTTTTAAGCGCTGATACAGCAATCCTAGGTAATTTCATTGCTAGAAATCTCCTAAGTAAGTGGGCGTGGAAAAACTTGAAACCCAAAAAGCGGTTCCGCCCGCGC
>CAZVXA010000370.1:0-4394 GCA_964630955.1 uncultured bacterium
GTCCTTCTCACCCTGAGCCATAAATAGCTGAAAATCCAGAAGTTGTTCTGCCCGCGCAGCGGGCAGAACAACTTCTGGATTTTCAGGTGTTCCAGTTAGATTGTGCCGATGCTGATAATCCAGGTGCCAACGTAGCGCATCAGCGGAATGTCGCCAGGGGAACGCACTAGGGCATTGAAATAATGGGTGCCACCGTTGCTGGGATTACGGACGTTATCCAGAACGACCTCAACACGGCTGTCGGCAGGAATGGGTGTGCGGGGGAAAATGTCGATGGTGCGGTTCTCCCGATCCCAGTTGACCTCATCCAGGGGCACGTCATCACCGTTGACCCGAACCTTGATGCTATCTTTGTCAAAAGTTCCACGATAGGTTTGAGGATAGGTGATCGAAAGCTGAGCAACTGCCGTTGTGAGCTTGTCTTTGGGAATGCGCAGGCGATAGCGATCGAAGGCGCTGGGTCTGCCGTCGAAGTCCAGCCGATATCTCAGTTCATTGCCCCGTTCGATGCCGCTAAAGATGGTGAGTCCAGGCGTTCCCTGGGCCAGGGCCGCAGCAGAGATGCCAGTGGCCAGACATCCGGCGATCGCCAGTGCGGAGAACAAACGAGACGTTGACAGTTTTGCAGCCATAGCTCTGTAGGTTGAGAGACGTTGATAATGATACCAGCCCTTCATGACGGACGACAGCGAAAAATGTGCCAGGTTCTAGATTGGCGCGCCTGTGTACAGAGATGGCACAACAGAATCAATGGCGAATTGCGAACAAAAATTAAGTTATTTGTTGATACTTTGGGCAATCGAAATCAGCGCTTCAAGGCAGGGCTGAAACATTGGGGAATCAGCAATTCTGTACTCTGCGGTTGATCAGGCCAGGTTTTGATTGATTGACTTTCTTCTGGGAAGTCCTCAGAGCGTAATCTATAAGACAAGCTGAAGATTACTGAGGGCCGAATGGGGATCGCACTAGGATGCAGAAATAATTCAGATGGCTGCATTCAGTCAGGTGTTTGAATATTTTGCTCTGCTGATTTTGAACAGAAATCCTGCCTGGTTTTATTGCTTCTAATACAGGCAATTATGCCGCCCATGAAGGCACAAGGGCATCGAAACCAACCGCATTGCCTTTGTGCCTTGCTGACGAAAATCTGGGTTGAAATATTCGTCCCGTCAACTGATAAAAATGCAGTTTTCCATCCAACATCTCAACAAACAACAAGAACAAGCCATTGTCACAAATTGAATTTATTCCCCAGTTGCAGCGCTTTTCAAGTGCGTGAGGTACAAATTTTTGTCGAGAGCGGCGCTCAGCGCCGCTCTCGACAAAAATTTGGTTTTAGCTCAGCGCGAAGCGCTGGAAATGATTGGCCAAACGATTGCAACGATTTCTGTAGGAGAGGCGCATGAAGATTGCTGTAGCGAAGGAGCGAGACGCAGGGGAACGGCGGGTAGCGCTGGTGCCTGATGCGATCGCCCGACTGGTGAAACAGGGACTGGAAGTCTGGGTTGAGGCAGGCGCAGGAGAAGGTTCTTTCTTCTCAGATGCGGCCTACGAAGCCGCCGGAGCAAAGATCATCCATGACCGGGCACAGCTCTGGGGAGAGACAAACGTTCTGCTGAAGGTCACGCCGCCCCGTGAGTTTGAAGGTCAGTCTGAGGTAGACCTGATCCGCGAGGGAGCCACCCTGATCAGCTTCCTCAACCCACTGGGTGACCCCAAAACTGTTGCCCGACTGGCTCAACGACAGGTGACTGCCTTCAGTCTGGAGCTGATTCCCCGCACCAGCCGCGCTCAGAGTATGGACGCCCTCTCCTCTCAGGCGGCAGTCGCCGGGTATAAGGCTGCGCTGATCGCTGCCGCCGCCCTGCCCAAGTTCTTCCCGATGCTGACGACGGCAGCAGGAACGATTCCCCCTGCTAAGGTATTTGTGATGGGGGCAGGAGTTGCGGGATTGCAGGCGATCGCCACTGCCCGCCGACTGGGTGCCGTCGTTGAAGCTTTCGACATCCGCCCTGCCGTCAAGGAAGAAGTCCAGAGCCTGGGGGCCAAATTTGTTGAGGTCATCCTGGAGGAAGACACTGTTGCCGCAGGCGGGTACGCCAAAGAATTATCGGAATCCGCCCAGGAGAGAACTCGCCAGGTGGTTACTGAACACATCAAGCAGTCCGATGTGGTAATCACCACCGCCCAGGTTCCTGGCAAGAAAGCGCCGCTCCTGGTCACCGAAGACATGATCGCCCAGATGAAACCTGGTGCTGTGATCGTGGATCTGGCTGCGGAGCAAGGTGGCAACTGCGCCTTCACCGAACCGGGCGGCACCGTCTTCAAAAATGGCGTCAGCATCATTGGCCCTACTAATCTCCCCTCTACGATGCCCGTCCACGCCAGCCAGATGTTCTCCAAGAATATGCTGACGCTGCTGCAACACCTGATCAAAGAGAACAAACTCCTGCTCAACTTTGCCGACGATATCATCCACGATGCCTGTGTGACCTACAGTGGCGAAGTGGTAAACGAGCGGGTGAGTCAGGCGTTGGAACGGGAATTGCAGGAAATTGGAGGATAAGAATATGCAAGAAATCATTACTGCTCTTGTCGTTTTTGTATTAGCCTCCTTCGTGGGCTTTGAAGTGATCAATAAGGTGCCGCCGACGCTGCATACGCCACTGATGTCGGGATCTAACGCGATCTCCGGAGTCTCGGTTCTGGGAGCGCTGATTGTGTCGGGTACGGGGAATGTGACGCTGGCCAGTGTGCTGGGGGTGATCGCTATTGTGCTGGCCATGGTTAATGTGATCGGTGGGTTCCTCGTCACCGATCGGATGCTGCAAATGTTTAAGAAGAAAGAGGCCAGGAGCTAAGCCATGAATGAGGTTTTACTGTCGGGGATTCAGCTGAGCTATCTGGTGGCGGCATCCCTGTTTATTTTTGGTTTGAAGCAGATGAGTTCCCCGGCGACCGCACGGCGTGGCAATCTACTGGGGGCGATCGGGATGCTGGTGGCGATCGTGGCCACCCTGCTGGATCAGGGCATCGTCAGTTACTGGCAGATTGCGATTGGGGTGATTGTGGGTTCGTTGTTAGGAACCGTGATGGCCTACAAGGTCGAGATGACCGCCATGCCGCAAATGGTGGGTTTGCTGAACGGTCTGGGTGGTGGTGCTTCGACCCTGGTGGCAGTTGCCGAATTTTGGCGGCTGCGTAACCTGCCAGATGCGATTCCCCTGGATAGCACGGTCACCATCATTCTCAGCATTTTCATTGGTGGCGTTACCCTGACCGGAAGCGTGATTGCCTTCGCCAAGCTCCAGGAGCTAATCACAGGTGCACCCATCATCATTCCATTCCAGCAGGTGGTCAGTATCTCTCTGCTGGTGGCATTCCTGGCAGGCGGCGTTTACCTGGGCTTTGAGTCCAAAAACCTGTCGGTGTTCCTGGGACTGGTGGCTATTTCTCTGATTCTGGGGGTTCTCTTCGCCAACCCCATCGGCGGTGCTGACATGCCCGTCGCTATCTCCCTGCTCAACTCGTTCTCCGGTCTGGCGGCCAGCGCTGCGGGCTTCGTCCTGATGAACAACATGCTGATCATCGCCGGGGCACTGGTGGGCGCATCGGGCATCATCCTGACGCAGATCATGTGTAAGGCGATGAATCGATCGCTGATCAATGTGCTGTTCAGCGCCTTCACCAAGTCCAAAGTGAGTGTTGCTGGCGGTGAGGCAGCTCAGACCGACAAAGTGGTGAAGTCCCTGGATTCCGAGGAGGCGTCCATGATGCTGGGGTATGCGCGATCGGTCGTGATCATTCCCGGCTACGGTATGGCGGTCGCTCAGGCGCAGCATGCTGTCCGAGAGCTGGCTGACCAGCTGGATCGCCTGGGAGTAGACGTGAAGTACGCCATTCACCCCGTAGCGGGCCGAATGCCGGGACATATGAATGTGCTGTTGGCGGAGGCCAATGTGCCCTATACCCAGCTTTACGATATGGACGATATCAACTCTGAGTTTGAGCATACCGATGTGGCGCTGGTGATTGGGGCGAACGACGTGGTGAATCCTGCAGCCCGTCATGATACCAATAGCCCCATTTATGGAATGCCGATTCTGGAAGTGGATAAGGCACACCACACGATTGTGATTAAGCGCGGCATGAACGCTGGCTTCTCTGGGGTGGACAATGAGCTGTTCTATAAGGACAAGACCATGATGCTGTTTGGCAGCGCCAGAGACGTGGTGACCCAACTGGTATCCAGCGTGAAGCAGCTTTGAGCAACTATCCGAAAACCTAAATGCTGGAAGGCGCGACGCTATAGCGTCGTCGCGCATTCCAGCATTTAGGTTTTCGGTGTGTAGCAGTTCTCAGGCTATTGTTGCGAGTACTAATTTTTGCAACAT
>CAZVXA010000371.1:0-4385 GCA_964630955.1 uncultured bacterium
AGTCGGAGAGCTTCCCGCTAGACCGCTTTGCGGTTAGCGGCGAGAGTCGTCACCAAACTATAGCGCTAATCTCATCGGGAAATTTGGCAACTTTTGCAAAAGTGCCGATTGACCTGCTATAGTATGAATCTGTGTCTGATGCCGTTACGCGCACGGGCGGTTAGCTCAGTTGGTAGAGCGCCTGCCTTACAAGCAGGATGTCACTGGTTCGAGTCCAGTACTGCCCATTTATTCTTCAATCGCTTTATTCGTTGCTGTTGCGCCCTCTTCTGTCGGATCAGTGGGTTCGATTGCGATCACAGCAGTATCGATGTAAATGCCGTCCTGATCCACAAGGATAGCGTCCATCCGAGCTGCGCCCTCTTCAGTCACAAGCCGAGCAACACCACCAGCGTCAGCACCTGCTCCAGCCGTATACATGACATTCCGACCTGCATTTAACTGGGCAGCAATATCGGCCTGGATCGAATCCCGAATCACCTGTGCCCCGGCCTCTGCCAGTGCAGCTTCCAGTTTGGACACCCAGGTGTGTTCGATCACGGCAATGATCGCTGAACTATTGGGGGTCAACGCGGCACCAATTTCTTTCATCTCATTGCGGATGGGGGCACTGCGCAACTGACCCACCAGTGTGCCAATGATGCCGCCACCCGCCGCAACCACCGCAACTGGGGGAGCGACGATCAACCCCAGCAGGCCACCGACAAGGCTGCCCGTGATGAAGCCCCTGCCCCGACGTTCTTTGGTGTCGGTAATCTTAACCTTGCCTTCAGCATTTTTGACCACAACGGCTGCATCAATGATCCCAATCAGCCCTTCTTTTTTCCCCTGTTTGATGGCGTCCATGTACTCACCTGCTTCATCGGGTGAGTTAAATGCAGCAATTACGACCTGAACTGGATTGTCGCTCATCTTGCGTTCTCCTAATCAACCTGTGCATCAAAGAAGGCGATCGCCCCAGTGCTGAACTCAATGGAACGACGGTTCTTTGACTTCTCGGATGATAGGCTGAAAATATAGGAAAGTGCTGGGAAGGCTGACTGTTGAACGCGATTCGATCTTCTCATGCGGGTGAGGTGTAGGGTGCAGGGGGCCCCCTGCACCCTACACCTCACCCCCGCACCTCACCTGGGTGAGAACTGCTATAGATTTAGCGCCGATTGTTCCTGAACAGCTTACGCAGTAAGCTGTTCAGGAACAATCGGCGCAATTTAATCAAAAGTCCAGAATATTGGATAATGCCTGGTTCTAAACCCATAAGAGGTGGCGCGGTACTTGGCACCGCGCCACCTCTTATGGGTTTTTAGCTTTATTCGCTCTCAAACGCCTGATTGATGCACTTTACCAGTTCCCTGGTGGTATAAGGCTTGGGTAAAAACGCCTGAACCTGGGTTGCAATATCTGGCGGCAAATGGCTACAGGAAAGACACCCACTCATAACAACGACCTTCACATCAGGATTAATCTTCTTCAGGGTACGAATCGTTGTTGTCCCATCCATCATCGGCATCATCAGATCGATCAGCACCAGTTGAATTTCCTTGTGCTGAGCATAGAGGGCGATCGCCTCAATCCCATCACTGGCAGTCAACACCTGATAGTTGTAGGCTTCTAAGGAAGCCTGATTACTCTCTCGAATTGCGGCCTCATCATCAACAACCAGAATCAGCTCTCCCTGTCCTTCCTCAATTCCATCCTCATGGGGCGTGACCAGTTCATTGGCTTCGATGGCGGGCAGGTATACCTTGAATTGGGTTCCCTGTCCGATGGTGCTATTGACATCAATAAATCCCCCGTGACTTTTCACGATTGCCAGCACCGTCGAAAGCCCCAGTCCCGTACCTCGCCCCAACTCCTTCGTGGTGAAGAAGGGTTCAAAAACACGATCCAGAATCTCCGGTGGGATGCCTGTTCCCGTATCGGAGACGGCAATGGTAATGTGAGGCCCCACCCGGGCATCCAGATTCATCCGGACATACTGTTCGTCAATCTGCAGATTTGATGCTGACACGCTGAGGGTTCCGCCCTCCGGCATCGCATCCCGTGCGTTGACACACAGATTCATCAAGACCTGATGCAGTTGGGTTGCGTCCCCGGACACCAGCCACAGGTCAGGTGCAATATCCGTTTTGAACTCGATCGATTTTGGAAACGTTTCCCGGGCAATCTGACGAATTTCTCCGATCAGATGTCGGACTTGTAGCGCCATTCGCTTTCCTTCGATGCCTCTGGCAAACGCAAGAACCTGCTTGATCAAGGCTCCCCCTCGACGGGCACTGGACTCAATCAACTCCAGGAACTGACGTTGCTTTTGCTCATCTGGCGGATTCCGCAGCAACAGAAGCTGTGCCGCCGATAAAATTGGCGTCAGGATGTTGTTGAGGTCGTGGGCAATGCCACCTGCCAGTGTACCGATACTCTCCATCCGCTGTGCCCGGAGAAACTGCGCTTCCAGGGCTTTTTTCTCGGTGATATCCGTGTTGATTTCAAGGACGGCGATCGGTTTGCCACTGTTATCTCGTTGGAGCGCCCAATGACTTGTGACTGTTCTTTGCTGTCCATCCCGACGGGTATGGATTAGCTCTCCCTCCCAGTGGTCATAGGTTAACAGTGCCTCACGAATTTCCTGGAGCGGTTTTGGAAACTGGGTATGCAGCAGGTCGTGGGAATTTTCTCCCAGTACGCGCCCTGTGTTCCAGCCATAGGTCTTTTCGGCTGCATGATTCCAGAAGGTAATCCGATCCTCAATATCGCGCACCACAATGGCATCGTGAGCCAGTTCTAACAGTTGAGCCTGTTTCTGGAGCGCTTCTTCCGATCGCTTCCGTTCAGTCACGTCCGTTTGCAGACCCACAAAGTAGAGCAGTTCTCCTCGGTTAGTAAAGACGGGAGCAATTTTGAGATCGTTCCAGAAGGGCTGCCCATCCTTCCGGTAATTCAACAACGTTGCGGTGACTTCCCGTCGCCTGTGAATTGCTTCCCGGATTCTGGACACGGTTTCAGGGTCAGTACCGGCTCCCTGCAAGAAGCGGCAGTTTCGCCCAATCACTTCCTCCAATCGATATCCCGTCATTCTGAGAAAGGCTGGATTGGCGTAGACAATTGGATTGTCAGGTTGATGCGGATCGGTTACCAGAACCCCTTCAGATGCGGCAGCAACAGCCCGTGCCAGATAGCGATTTTCTTCGCCTACTTTGCGCAGGATTCGCGCATGCAGATGTCGTGCAGACTGAACCGCCTGTTGCTCAGCAAAGGTTTGGCAATCCTGCCGGACTCTTTCCCAGTAGCTCACGAAAAAATCAGAAAGTTCAGGAGTGTCGGCAGTCAGGTTGGAAAAGTGTTCCTGCACCCGGTAATCGTCCTGATAGGTAATATCAGGATTGCTTTCTATCCAGGTATGGCAGGTTTTGACGTAGGCGATGTAGCTAATCAGGTGATAGTAATGGTTGTCTCCCAACAGACGTCGCAGAATCGCCCGGTGCTCCTGTGTGCGATCGCTCTGCAAGGCAATATAGATTGCACAGTACAGGATGCTCTCCTCCAGCGCCGGGTTCACCATCCAGTTCTGCACTGCTTCGGGGTGGGCAGCCAGAATCGCCAGGTGTTGCTCCATCTCTGCTTCCAGTGGAGGTGGCGTGACCAGAAGTTGCAACACTTCGATGCCCTGCATTCCCATCGAGTGGAGGGAGCAACTGTGACAGATCATGCAATAGGGAATGGCACAGAAACGGGATAGATAGGCGGACAGCTTCTCTTTAAAAAGTACAGGCAGAGGATTGTGCAGATAAGCAATCAAGGTCTGCTGCCAGAGATTCTCCAACACTTGCGGGTTCTGGAACGCAGGCTTAAAGAAGGGCGGCACAAAACCAAGCGTCGCTTGAATTTCTGCCTGAATCTCCTGGCTGCTACGCACTGGAGGTGGTGCGGGAAACTTTGCTATGACATCAGGAATCTGAACTGTTTTCATTGAAGATTGATGGTTAAACAAAGAGAATCAATCAGTGGCTAAAATCTTGATTTTATTTGCTGGAGATAAGAGAGGGTTTTGTAGAGAGTAATGAATCTGTCTAAGTAGGGAGGCGTAATTAAGCTTGAAACCCCAAAGCTGTTCCGTCCTGAGCGAAGTTGAAGGGCTGAACAGCTTTTGGGGTTTCAACTTTTTCCATGCCCACTTACTTATACAGCCTTTTTCAGGCAAATAACGTACATGAATGAGGGGTGTAGGGGGAACAATCCCCCTTGTCCTAACCAAAAATCGATTGCTTTGAAATCTGATTTGGAGTCAAGTTGATGAAACGTTTGAAGTGAACCCATCTGGCTATGCTTCGGTTGCGATCTGGTGTCGCAAATTTAATGCAACGTTTGGTGCTGCTACACTGCAATAG
>CAZVXA010000372.1:0-4357 GCA_964630955.1 uncultured bacterium
CATGTCTGAAGCCAGGGGCATTGCATCCCCTCTCAAACTCTCCCCTTCGGTAATCGCAGAAGAGGGGCACTACAGCGCCCCTCTTCTGCGCTCTACCATGCCGCGAAACGCTCTCTTAGAGAGCGTTTCGCGGCATATTTAGGTTTAGCGTCGATTTTTCCTGAAACGCTGAGGCCGCCAGCGTTTCAGGAAAAATCGGCGCAATTTAGGGATCTGCTGTTTAATAAAATCCCAGTTTTCGTTTGGCGCGGCTTAGCCGCGCCAAACGAAAACTGGGATTTTACTGGGACTTTATTTTATGGCAAGCCCCTTAGTTAAAAGTCCAGCTCACTGAAGAGTGTTATTACACACTGTGAAGCCACGCAACCGGGTGAAGATGATACTCTCCTGGCAGCGGTAGAATGGGGCACAGCAGTAACCAAAATATGATGTCAGGCTGACTCATACATAAATGTCTGGACGCGGCAGACAAGCGTGCGTCTGGTTTCTCTTTACTGGAGCGCAATAGGAAATATTTATGGTGCAGGAAATCACTCGGCCTTCAACTACACCAGAGCTTCGCAAAGAACTCGAAGCTTTCTGGATGCCTTTTACCGCGAACCGACAGTTCAAAGCGCACCCCCGCATCTTTGTGTCCGCGAAGGACATGCACTTCACCACGGAGGATGGACGCCAGGTGCTGGATGGTACTGCGGGTCTCTGGTGCGTCAACGCCGGACATTGCCGTGAAAAAATTGCTGACGCTGTGAGCCAGCAGGTACGGACCCTCGACTTCGGACCAACCTTCCAGATGGGACACCCCGGCCCTTTTGAACTGGCCGATCGCCTGGTAAAACTCATCCCTGGTGGTGAATTTGACCATGTATTTTTTGGTAACTCTGGCTCGGAGGCGGTGGAGTCGGCGCTGAAGATTGCGATCGCCTATCACCGCGCCCGGGGACAGGGCACCCGGCAGCGTCTGATTGGTCGGGAGCGGGGCTACCACGGGGTCAACTTTGGCGGCATCTCAGTGGGGGGGATTTCCACCGTGCGGAAGTTCTTTGGCGGGATGCTAACGGGGGTCGATCATCTGCCCCACACCTTTAACCTGCAACACCAGGCATTCAGTCAAGGACAGCCGGAGTGGGGTGCTCATCTGGCAGACGAACTGGAGCGCATCGTTGCCCTGCATGATGCCTCCAATATTGCAGCAGTAATCGTGGAACCTGTGGCGGGTTCTACCGGAGTCTTGATTCCCCCCAAAGGCTATTTGCAACGCCTACGGGAGATTTGCGACAAGCACGGCATCCTGCTGATCTTCGATGAAGTAATTACGGGCTTTGGTCGTCTGGGTGCTTCCTTCGCGGCAGAATACTTTGGCGTGGTTCCCGACATGATCACTGTTGCCAAAGGAATTACCAATGGCACAGTGCCAATGGGCGCGGTCTTTGTTCGCAAGGGCATCTACGATGCGTTCATGAATGGCCCCGACAACGCTATCGAGCTGTTCCACGGCTATACTTACTCCGGTCATCCCGTCGCCTGTGCTGCTGCCCTCGCTACCCTCGACATCTACGAGGAGGAGGGACTGTTCCAGCGGGCTAATGACCTGGCAGGCTACTGGCAGGAAGCAGTTCACTCCCTCAAGGAACTGCCCCATGTCATTGATGTTCGCAACCTGGGTTTGGTGGCTGGCATTGAGCTGGAACCGATTCCCGGACAGGCGACCGCTCGCGCTTTCGAGGCTTTTCTGAGAGCCTATGAGAAAGGGCTGCTGATTCGCACCACCGGAGACATCATTGCGCTGTCGCCGCCACTAACCATTGAGAAACATCACATTGACCAGATCGTGGAGATGTTGTCTGATATTCTGCGCGATCTGCCGTAATGGTGAGATTTCGACGGTTTCAAATTTCAGGCGGGAATATGGGACGCTGAGCGTCCCATATTCCCGCCTGAAATTTCAAGAGATTCGTGTTCGATACAGCACTTTACGCTGACCTAAAACCAAATTTTGATTGAGGAACTGCGCTCAGCGCGGTTCCTCAATCAAAATTTGTACCTGTCAGAGGAACTCACAGCGCAGAGCGCTGTTTCCAAACAAAAATCTGTCAGCAGATCAACTGAAATTAGCTGTAAAACCCATGGGAAGAAGTGGCTCAGTGCTTTGCACTGAGCCACTTCTTCCCATGGGTTTTTGAACTGATAGGCAATGAGGGGTCAAACCCCTCATGAGAACAACACTTTCACAGGCCATTTGAGGTGAGCAAGAATCTCAATCAAGCCATTATTAAATGTATTAAGAATCTGCGGAAATAAGAGACATCCAAGAGTAGACTCAGTTTGGTTATTTTGTCGTAAGGTTCGCCCCCTATGAGTCAGTCTTTCTTTTCGATGCCACAACCGGAAACCACCGGGCGGTATCTCGTGCTGCTGGATCAGGATGCAGTCGATAGCGGTATTCAGACACTGTCCAATGTTGTTGGCGTTCACGATGTGGCGCGATCGGCGGAATTTGGCGATCACTCTCCCAATGCCTCGGATCTGGCCAACGCCAATGCCGTTGTGCTGGATGACATTGGAGTAGCCATCGTTAACGCTGATCCAGAGCAGGCACAGGCGTTGAGTGTGGCGGTCAGCACCAGCAGTGCCGTATTGACGGTAGAGCCTGAACGCGTGGTATATGCGTTGAGTGAGCTGGGCACTGGCCCGATTATCAGTCAGCCTTTGGCCAATGGAAGTTCGAGCGGTCTTTCAGTCACACCGGACTATCTCAGGGGCTACCGGGCAGGAGTAAACCAGGTGATTGATCACCTGCTTTCTGCGGGTGGTGGACTGGAAGAAGGAATGGGAGAAGAGTCAGACGACCCCGCAGTCGCCATGATGAACACCTGGGGCTTGCGACGGACAAGGGTCATCTGCTCTAACCGCAGTGGTTTAGGCATTCGAGTCGCGGTGTTGGATACGGGGTTCGACCTGACCCATCCCGACTTTGTCGGACGCACGGTTAACAGCAAATCTTTCATCGACGGACAGGAAGTGCAGGATGGCAACGGTCACGGCACCCATTGTATTGGCACCGCCTGCGGCCCCCAGACACCCCCCAGCCCTCCCCGCTACGGCGTTGCCTATAATGCCGAAATTTTTGCGGGTAAGGTGTTGAGCAATGAGGGAAGCGGAGCCGATGGCGGCATTCTGGCGGGGATTAACTGGGCGATCGCCAGCGGTTGTCCGATCATCTCCATGTCGCTGGGGGCACCCGTTCGCCGGGGGCAGACCTTCTCGACTATTTATGAAAGGGTGGCTCAGCGTGCGCTCCAGCAGGGAACCCTGATCATTGCCGCAGCAGGCAACGATAGCCAGCGACAGCGGGGGCAGGTTGCCCCGGTCAGCCATCCTGCCAACTGTCCCTCTATCATGGCGGTTGCTGCGGTGGATTCTCGTCTGGGCATTGCCTTCTTCTCGAACGGTGGTATCAATCCCAATGGGGGGCAGATTGATATTGCTGGCCCCGGTGTGGATATCTATTCAACGGTTCCCGTGCCAACCCGCTACGAAAACTTGAGCGGCACCAGCATGGCCACGCCCCATGTCGCAGGCATTGCTGCACTCTATGCCGAAGCCACCGGAGCCAGGGGACAGGCACTCTGGACGCAACTGACTCAGGGTGCTCGGCGGTTGGCACTGTCTTCGGCGGATGTTGGAAGTGGACTGGTGCAGGCTCCCCAATAAGGGCTTATCCGAAAACCCAAATTCTGGAAGGCGCGACGCGACAGCGTCGCGCCTTCCAGAATTTGGGTTTTTGGCCCGGTGCAGAGCACAAATTCATGTCGCGCCTTCCAGAATTTGGATGTTCGGCCCGGTGCAGAGCGCAAATTCATGCCAAATGCAGGTTTAACAGTGCTGGCACGTTCACTATGATGAAAGAATAGCGCTGCATTGAGGGAAGAGTTATGACCAGGGTCGGCGTCAATGTGCTGGTGGCAGGAAGCCATATGGATCGAATGATGGAAGTTGCCGCAGGCTTACAGGCAGCAGGAATGGAAGTCAAAGACGTGCTGGATTCGGTGGGCGTCATCTCCGGCGTGTGTGAGTCGGGCCAGACGAAAGACCTGTGTCAGATTGATGGAGTGGCAGATGTGGAGCAGACCCAGACCTTCCAATTGCCGCCTCCCGGTTCCAAAATTCAGTAAAGTTATAGCCGTATGCACGGGGTAGTGTTCTAGACGTGTGGACAGGAGTTAGACAGCGAGACCAAATTCATAACGGTTTATAAACAGGCCAATAACAATGTCGTGTAACCACTCCGACTTGGAAAAACAAATGGTTTTGCGGGCTAACCGCTTAATGCGAGTGCGTAACGTTAAGTGTTTGCGCT
>CAZVXA010000373.1:0-4312 GCA_964630955.1 uncultured bacterium
AGCTTCTACGCAGACCCCCCGGTGGCGCATCTGGATCTCTGGCAATCGCCCCAAAGTACCTGTGGCTGGTGGTTGCCGCCTACCACCCATCGCTTTCTAAGTTTCTCTCATTCTTCCCCAACTCCCGAAGCAGTCACCGCTGACCAGTTTCTGCGAATGCTGCTCCTGCGCTATGGTGAGCCTGCGGGACTACATGTCGCGCTTTCGGGGGATTGAGGGGGATCGATGCCAGCATGAATTTTACAAACATCTGCCTCCATCCTGGAGTTTTGACTATTTTTTCTACAATGCCGCGAAACGCTCTCATAGAGAGGCACCAAACCTCCCCGCCTAGTGGGGGGAACTGCCCACACAACGCAGGTAATTTCATTGCTGGAAATCTCCTGCGGAACAGAAATTGAATAAAACCCGGAATTTAGTTTTTGCAAGCACGGCTTAGCCGTGTTTGCAAAAACTAAATTCAATCCGTAATCCTAAGTCAAGGTTCTTTGACTTAGGAGTAAAGGGGGCGATCGCCAACGCTGGATACCATCGTGATCCCCCGAATGCCCCTGTTTGCATCAATCAAGAGTGCTGAAATTCTCTATGTTTATCCTGGTTCAACCCTATCGACAGGATTGCAACTAGAGAATTAGACTGTAAAGATACTTACTGCATCAATCGATACAAAAGTAAGCCTACCCTACCATGCGTGAAGTCATCCCTGCACCATCCCAAATCGCTGCACCAATCGCGACGACCAGTGACCAGAAGCTTCCCTCTGCCAAAGTCCCGTCTACCGTCCGTGCGACTGGTGGATTTGCACTGATTGATAGTCTGCGGCGTCACGGTGTCAATCATATCTTTGGCTATCCCGGCGGTGCAATTCTGCCGATCTACGACGAGCTGTATCGGGCAGAAGCGCGAGGCGAACTTCAGCACATTCTGGTGCGGCATGAACAGGGTGCAGCTCACGCAGCCGACGGCTACGCACGGGCCACAGGAGAAGTAGGGGTCTGCTTTGGTACGTCGGGGCCGGGTGCAACTAACCTGGTCACAGGGATTGCCACCGCTCAGATGGACTCGATTCCGATGGTGATCATCACGGGTCAGGTTCCTCGTCATGCGATCGGCAGTGATGCATTCCAGGAAACCGATATCTACGGCATCACTCTGCCGATCGTGAAGCACTCCTACGTGGTGCGCGACCCCAGGGATATGGCGCAGATTGTGGCGGAGGCATTCTACATTGCCCGCTCTGGTCGTCCCGGCCCTGTCCTGATCGACGTGCCCAAGGATGTAGGTACCGAAGAATTTGACTATGTTCCTGTCGAACCGGGGAGCGTCAAGCTTTCGGGCTATCGTCCCACGGTGAAGGGCAACCCCCGTCAGATCACCCAGGCGCTGAAGCTGCTCCGCGAAGCCACGCGACCCCTGCTGTACGTGGGTGGTGGGGCGATCACCGCAGGTGCTCACAACGAGATTAAGACGTTGGCAGAGCGGTTCAATCTGCCCGTAACCACCACCCTGATGGGCAAAGGTGCCTTCGATGAGCACCACGCCCTATCGGTGGGGATGCTGGGGATGCACGGTACTGCCTATGCCAACTATGCGGTGACCGAGTGCGACCTGCTGATTGCTGTGGGTGCTCGCTTTGACGACCGGGTGACGGGCAAGCTGGATGAATTTGCCTGCCATGCGAAAGTGATTCATATTGATGTAGACCCGGCGGAAGTAGGTAAGAACCGTGCGCCAGAGGTGCCCATCGTGGGTGATGTGCGCCACGTCCTCGCCGAGTTGCTGCGCCGCGACGCCGAGAACCGCACTGCGCCCGATCGCACTCGCACTGCAGATTGGCTGAAGCGCATCGACCGCTGGAAGGCCGACTATCCGCTAGAGGTGCCCCACCCCGAAGACAGCATTTCGCCACAAGAAGCAATCGTTGAGGTGGGTCGGCAGGCTCCCAACGCCTACTACACCACGGATGTGGGCCAGCACCAGATGTGGGCGGCACAGTTCTTGAAGAACGGTCCCCGTCAGTGGGTGTCCAGTGCAGGTCTGGGGACGATGGGCTTCGGGATGCCTGCCGCAATGGGGGTTAAGGTGGCTTTACCTGACGAGGAAGTGATTTGTATCAGTGGTGACGCCAGCTTCCAGATGAACCTCCAGGAATTGGGAACTCTGGCCCAGTACGGCATCAACGTTAAGACGATGATCATCAACAACGGCTGGCAGGGGATGGTACGCCAGTGGCAGGAAGCCTTCTACGGTGAGCGCTACTCCTCTTCCAACATGGAAAATGGTGCCCCCGACTTTGAGATTCTGGCTAAAGCCTATGGCCTCAAAGGTCGCATCGTCCGCGATAAGAGTGAACTGAAGGAGGCGATCGCCGAAATGATCGCTCACCAGGGACCTTACCTGCTAGATGTACACGTCACCAGGCACGAAAACTGCTATCCAATGGTGGCTCCCGGCAAGAGTAATGCTCAGATGGTGGGTCTACCGGAGCGTCCCAGGGCAGAGGAGGCTGCTGAAGCGGTCGAATGCTCAAACTGCCATACGCAGAACGCCCCCGACAACAAGTTCTGCCCTGAGTGCGGCACGAAGCTGTAGGTAATTAGAAGCCCCGCCAGTGGCGGGAGAGAAGCCCCGCCAGTGGCGGGAGAGAAGCCCCGTAACCTCGTTCCATGCCTCTGGCATGGAATGCCCCCCCGGAGGCTCTGCCTCCTCCGTCGCAGGAGGCAGAGCCTCCAAATTAGCATCCCCCGGCGGAGCCAGGGGACGAGGAGAGACCGACGGAGCCAGGGGACGAGGAGAAGCTATAGGTAGTAAAAAGCCCCGCCACTGGCGGGGCTTTTTACTGCTTACTTGCTGGGGCCTTCCATACCCTGGAGCAACTGGGGTAGATACCAGATCTGCTGGTCAGTTGCCTTCTCACCTGCGTTCACATAGGGTGTGCCGTCCTGGAGGTTGATCGGCCCTTTGTAGAGGTCGATACTGCCGTCGCTCAGACCCTTAATGAACTCATCCAGGAACCTGGCGCGATCGCCCAGGGCTTTTCCAGGCAGGAAGCCGATCATTGAAGTTTCGGTGCTGTTGATGTCTTTCCAGTCGGGACCCAGCCAGACAAACTGATTGGGCATTTTCCCTGACTTCGCTTCTTCGATCGCTGTAGCGTAGGGAATATGCCAGTGGTAGTAGGGAACGCCCAGGCAGATCTCAGGAGCCAGGTCGCAGCCCGCTTTGTAGTCATAGTGGACAAACTTCACGGGTTTTCCGGCTCCGGCGGCTTTCTTGCCCTGAACAGCGGCTTCCGGCGTATCGATCCCCGACATTACAACGTCATAGCCTCCGTTGTAATAGTCGTCAGCCACCTTCGTGGGATCAAGCGTTTTACCAGGGATGTTGAACCAGAAACCAATCCAGGTGACCTTAAATTCAAGATCCTGGACATTCTTCTGGCGGTAGGTTTCCCAGCAGTGTTTTGCCCCCAGATAGGCAGCGGCAGCATACCGACGAGTTTCGTCGTTAATCAGTGCCCCCAGATAACCAATTCTGCCCGTCTCGCTGCCCAATGCAGCAGCACATCCAGCCATCATCTTGCCGAACTCCATGCGACCCATGATGTTTCCCAGATTGGCCTGATCCTTGAAGTTCTTGCCCTCCTTCCAGGCATAGTCACCGGAGGCATGGATGACCGCAATATCGGGGTGCTTCTTGGCGGTTTCCAGCGCATCGTCCTTAAAGTCGTCGGAGTTGAAGATAATCATCTTCGCGCCCTTGGCAATCAGGTCGTCAGCCACCTGAGCACCCGTAACGTTAGGGCGATCGGCGGGGTTGACCTTATCGATGTACTCTAGTTTTGTGCCCGTCTGCTTAACGGCCTCTTCAATCCCTTCGTAATGGGCCTGGTTCCAGCCAGCGTCATTCTTGGGGCCGACCAACACCATACCAATAGTGAGGTCAGATGCAGGGCTGGCGGCGGGAGAAGCAGCGGGCGATTCGGAGGTGGGTGAAGACGCAGTCGTTGTTGTCGAAGGGCTGGCGCAGGCTCCAAGCATCAGCCCCAGAGCGGCCACCATGCTCGTCTGTTTCAGGAGGGAAGAAAGTTTTTGTTTCAAAGGTGCTTTAGAAGTTTTAGCAGCGGACTGGCGATCGCTAGACATGGTACAGCTCACACAAGGAAAAATAATAGAACTGGATTCAATCGGATAGGGTACATCCCACTTTTGCAAATTTCCAAATCCAGTTTTGCGAGTGGCGCGGGCGAAGCCCACCCCCCACCCAAAAAATGGGTAAAACCAACCGCTATCAAGGTGGGTGGTTGGGGTGG
>CAZVXA010000374.1:0-4285 GCA_964630955.1 uncultured bacterium
CCCGCGCTACTTGCAAAACTGGTTTTAGAAATTTGCAAAAGTGGGATGCACCCGATCATCTGCCTTTTGTGACTGACGACTGAACTTTTCAACCATTCTCTAAAATAAAGCCCTTCTGGGGCAATGCTTTCAAAACAGTGGTGTAGGGCAAACCATGAAAGAGTTTTTTGCAGGGGCGACACGGGCACTGGGAATTGTGGCCGGATTTATGCCGACAGCGGTGAGCTTTGGGGCGATCGCGCTTCAGAGCGGCGTGTCTCCCCTGGCAACAACGGCAATGTCAGTGTGGATTTTCGCTGGAGCATCTCAATTTGCGGCAGTCGAAGCGGTGCGGCAGGGGTTGCCCTGGGTGAGTATTGTGCTGACGGTGCTGGTGGTGAATCTGCGTCATATGCCGATGAGTCTCTCGATTGTCTCGCGGATTTATAGTCGCTTTCCCCGGTGGCAGCAGTGGATTTTAGGCCACGGCATTGTGGATGAAACCTTTGCAATGGAGATGTCAGAGCCACCGCGCCCCTTTTCCTATTACCTGGGGATGCATCTGGCCTGCTGGTTCTCCTGGATTGGCGGCACGATTGTTGGGGCACTGGTGGGACTACAAATTCCAGAGCGGTGGCTGACGTTTGCGCTACCGGGACTGTTTATTTACCTGCTGGTCAATGCGATCCGGCAGGTGGCTGACCGCAAGATCTGGATCGTCCTGGCCGCAGGCATTGCCCTGACGCAAATCACCCTGACGCTGAAGGCGACGGGCATTCTGCTGGCAATTGTTGGTATCGCTGTTCTGGCGACGCTGTTACTGAATTCTGAAACACAGGTGAGGAAAGACTCGTGAATCTCTGGAGCATGATTTTTCTGGCGGGAGTGGGTACCTATCTCATGCGTAGCGCGGGCGTCTGGGTACCGGCCCGTTTCGTGCCCACGCGCTGGCTTACCTATCTGCCGCTGGCGGTGATTCTGGTCATGGCGATCGCCAGCTTCAGCAGTTTGGTCACTACCCTTCCCCAAACCTTGGCGGCGGCTGTGGCGGCGATCGCAGTGTTGCTGGCCAGCCTGAAGAACCTGCCGCTATACATTTGCATTGCAATTGGCTGCGTTGTATTTGGTTTCCTGAGCGGTAGTTCGGGAATTTAAGGATCTTCTATTGACTGGACTGTTGACTAAGTTGCGCCGATTTTTCCTGAAAAGCTTACGCAGTCAGCTTTTCAGGAAAAATCGGCGCTGAAACTAAATATGCCGCGAGACGCTCTCGGAGAGAGCGTCTCGCGGCATTGCAGAAAAAATAGTCAAACCTCCAGTATTGAGTGCTGATCCGAAAACCCAAATTTTGGAAAGCGCGACGCTACAGCATCGCGCTTTCCAAAATTTGGGTTTTCGGATCAGCACTTAGCGGTAGCATAGGGTGATCTTTCATGCGGATAAATAACTATGCTGGCTGCGATCGCCAATCTATTTCTGGGAGGTTTGAATAAAACGCTGGCGGTCTTGCTGTCGGTTGATCTCAGTATTCGCACGCCGATTGCGATCGCCCTCGGAGCAGTGCCGGGTGCCCTGAGCCGTTACTACATCACGATATTCGCGGCCCGCTGGTTGGGCACTGCTTTTCCCTTTGGCACCTTCTTGATTAACTTGACGGGGGCGTTCGTGATGGGATTTTTCATCACGTATACCCTGGAGCGGGCGATCGCCTCTCCTGATTTGCGGTTGCTAATTGCAGTTGGCTTCCTCGGCTCCTACACCACCTTCTCCACCTATGCGCTTGACACAGCCGCCCTGCTGCGGCACAGCAACTTGAACAGTACGCTGTTTTACTGGGCAGGCAGTGCAGTGCTGGGTTTTGTCTGTCTGGAACTGGGCAGCTTTCTGGCAAAGAGATTCGTTGCGTAATCTATCGGTGAGCAGCCGACGTATCAAAAGAACTGGACTTTTGATTATTTTTTCTACAATGTCGCGAAACGCCCTCTGCGAGGGCGTTTCGCGACATATTTAGTTTTAGTGCCGATTTTCTCTGAAACGCTGACGCAGTCAGCGTTTCAGAGAAAATCGGCGCAATTTAGTCAAAAGTCTAGAAAAGAAAGAGGGAAGCAAAACCTGCTTCCCCGTTAACCCATCACTTGCAAACCTGGATGTGCAGCACTTTTCGTGCTGGTGCGGTACGGGGTGCAGCCCCTGCATGGGGGCACCGCCTCGACACCCCTCTGTGCCTCATATTCATGAAAACTGCGTATTAAATTTGCCAATGCTTTGCCACCTACCGGGCGGCAAGCATTTCTTCAACGATGCTGGTGGCCTGGGTCTGAGCTTCCTGGTATTCCTGGCCCAGATCCATCAACTCTGCTTCGTCCATCACCTGACGAACCGCCTCAAAAATCTCGCTTTCTTCATCTTCGATGTGGTCCAGCAGAGTTTCCTTCAGGTAAGCCAGCTTCGTTTGGAATTCGGGATGCATCACCCCAATGGTTTTCATCTCCTCCAGCAGAATCTTGGCGGAGTTGTGCTCCTGCTCTGCTTCCTCGATGTACTGTTCAGTACCTTCACTCTCACGCATTGCCGGATAGAAAACCATTTCCTCTCCACGAACATGCAGACTCAGGAGTCGATACATTTCCTCAAAGCACTGCTGCATTTCCTGCCCGCTGCCGCCGCTTTCTGCCTCTGAAAAGAGTTGCTCAATCTGATCGTGCTCTGCTTCAAGGAGCGAGAGAATATCGCGTTCTGTCGGATTACTGTTTATTCCTTTCACTTCCGCCATCTCAGACACCTCACAGATTGAAACGTTGCCAATTGCGCTATCGATCTCTTTAGCCGTTAATCTTGCCGTTACTCCGTTCTTCGTCCATCACTCTTGTGGAAGAGTCTGTCGGAGTTCAACCTGCATTGGGCAATTGCACAACGAAAGAAATGGGCGTTCGCATTTTCTTCAGGCTTTTGCCCAATGAATTAATAAAAATGAGTGCGTAGGATAACCCTTATTCTTTGGGGTATCACTCTATGCAGGTTGATCTCCGTCAGACGCATTTATTCGGAACCACTGCACCGAAGAGAATCGCCGTCGTGCGTGCCCTCCCCGGTCTCGGCGACCTGTTGTGTCTGGTGCCTGCCCTGCGATCGCTTCGCACTGGCTTCCCCGAATCCAAAATTTCCCTGATTGGCCTTCCCTGGGCCAGAACCTTTGTCCAGCGATTCCATCTCTACTGCGATGAATGGTTGGAATTCCCCGGTTTCCCTGGCATCCCCGAAGTTCCCCTCATTCCCCAGAAGGTTGTTGCAGGCATGGCTCAGCTCCAGCAGCACGCCTTCGATCTGGCCCTCCAACTCCACGGCAATGGTTCGGCCATCAATTCATTTGTGCTTCTTCTAAACGCCAAACAAACGGTGTGTTTTGCCCCGCCCGGTGCGGGCTTAGCATTCGGCCATAAGGTTAACCACTCTGCCAACACTACCCCGCCGAATGCTAAGCCCCTACCCACCCATCCACCCATCCACCTATCTACCCTCTTCTACCCCTATCCTGACCAGGAACACGAAATTCACCGCAATCTGCGACTCCTGGAACACCTTGGCCTCCCCCTACAGGGCACTGATCTCGAATTTCCCCTGACCCAAACTGACTGGGATGAATTTGCTGCGATCGCCCATCACCATTCCCTGCCCCAAACCTACATCTGCATCCACCCCGGAGCCAGCGTACCCGATCGCCGTTACCCCCCCGAACTGTTTGCTGCGATCGCCGATGCCCTCGCCCAGCAAGGTTTCCCCATTATCCTCACCGGGACCCCTCCGGAAGCCCCCCTCACCCAGTCCGTCCGCGCTGCCATGAACCACTCCGCCATCGACCTCACGGGACAGACCAGCCTCGGCAGCATGGCCGCTCTATTAAAGCGATCGCGCCTTCTCATCAGCAACGACACTGGCGTTTCCCACCTCGCCACTGCCCTCCAAACCCCCAGCGTCATCCTTTTCTCCAACTCCGACCCCCACCGCTGGGCACCCCTGAATGGCGATCGCCACCGCATCATCTTCCCCTCCCCCCCTCCCCCTCCCCCTCCCAATCCCCCCCTCCCCCAAATCCTCACCGCCGCCCTCCACTTCCTCCACTCCCCCCCCCTCACCCATGCAACCTGATCCCCCTCCCATCTGCGTTCATCTGCGTTCATCTGCGTTCGACTCATCGCTCCTGCCAGCGTCTGGGTTCCTCCTGCTCTACCTCGACCCCCCCGCTTCCCTTCTCCCCACCCTCACCTACCTCCAGGCATTCCCCCATCTGGACTGCACCCTCCTCACC
>CAZVXA010000375.1:0-4268 GCA_964630955.1 uncultured bacterium
GCGTTGCCCCCTTGTGGGGACTCCGTCCCCACACCCCTCTAATGTGCAGGTTCATTTGGTATTATTCGCTTTTTTAACAGGAACAGAGTTTTAGAATGAACAGAGTCAGGCTACGCCTGTTCCCGCGACAACACCGTATGTTCGGTGCGCGGAGGCGATTTGGCCTTCTTCGGTGGTCTCATTAGGGTACAGTCGATAGCTTGGTGCGACTATCGGTTCGACTGATACAGCACGAACCACGATAACGCTGTGGAGCCTGAACCGAGGCTCTGCCTTAGAAAGTAACGATGCGGCCCAGCTATGGAAAGACGGATCAGAGCGCACTACGTTGACTGCCTCACCAACGACTTTATATCCCTTCTGGGCAAAGACATCAATGAAGCTCACGCAGACACACCTTGAGGCTTTGATGTTTCTTACTGAAGTAGGCGATGCGATGTTCGCGATCACCAGGTGGTTCTCGTCGAAGACAGCCCAGATTTCTTTGGGAGAGACGTTTGGCCAACCATCTGGGCTTACGGTGCCTAGCCAGCACAAGACGCTGCGCTTCACCGCCTCAGTAACTTCGGTAGACAGTACGCTCATGGCGGGTCGTGGGTTTTGCGGAGCTTAACTGGTTTGTAGACGGAACAGTGCCCTCTAATACCCACATCTGGGGTGTATAGGCTGAACTATCGCTGTCTAATCCCCTTGAATTCTGGAGATAGGCCGATTCTAGTCTGTCTATTTCTCCCAGGCAAGATATAGGCAGATCTTTTTCTGCCCTAATTAGAGCCTATCCAAAACCCAAATTTTGGCAGGCGTGACGCTACAGCGTCGCGCCTGCCAAAATTTGGGTTTCGGGTAGGCTCTTAGGTAATTGCATCATTTCGTAAAGATCCGGAGACGCTGCCTCATTGAATCCGTATACTACTCTTAACTTTGAATCACTCTAAAGGCAGATGATTCTGCTCTAAAGAGAGCAAAGTTTCAGGTTTTGAAGCGATAAAAATTACTTCAATTATTGCTTCATCAAAGAGTGATGATTCGCCTGAATAAAACCCCAGAGATTAATACCCACCGTTCGCTCCATGCTTGACGTTTCCCATCTCTTTACCACCCCCGTGTCGCTGATCAGTCGCAGTTGGGCTGGATGGAAGGCAGCCTACGATCGCGCCACCCTCAACTATTACAATCAGATGCTGGAGCGACACCCAGAGGCGATCGCCCACGAATACTGGAATGACCTGCACTACTCCAAAACCCACAACGTAGAGTCCGTATTGACTGACCAGAAGCTGAGCCAACTGATGAATACCTTGCTTCAGCAGGGTGTCAGCAAGTTCGCCGTTGACTGCTTCATTCTGGAACTGCGCCGTTTGCGCCGGAATTCTCAAACCCAATAAATCAATCAAAGCTGCCCTGTCCGCAACGCGGGCGTTTGCGTTTAGCGTTTCTTGCGTGCCTCTGCGGCGCAGAGGCACGCAAGAAACGCTAAAAATTACATTTTGGGAATCCCAAAACGCTAAACAGATACCTCTTGCAGAGATCGTTTCGCGGCACTGCAGAAAAAATAGTCAAAACTCCAATTACAGAGGGGTGAGTCGAATTTGCAGCGATCGCCCTAGTTCCTGCTGCAAGTGGTAAGCCTGATAGTCGTACAGGTTCAGTTCCATCCGGTTTGGTAAGGTGCCCATGAAGGTGCGGGCGACCTCCAGATCGCAGCCGGAAATGCGGGCGAGATCATTACCACAGTAGTGGAGAAGGGCTGTGTTCAGCGTGGGTTTGACCTCCAGGAGCCAGCGCCGCGGAGGGGCAAGGTCGCCCCACTCAATGCGACGCAGCCCATTGATAGAAGCGAGAATCACCAGGCGATCGCCCACCTGTAAACGGCGATCGTCGTCTGGCAGCAGCGCCTCCAGCGGGTCTTCGGTGATCACTGGGTGAAACTGCTGATGCAGAACGGGCACCACACCGTAACCGTAGGCTACCTGAGCCAGCAGTTTTCCCACCAGGGTATCGTCGGACGCAATCACGTACTCGGTTACCAGAATGTTCTGGTTGTTGAGCCGAAACAGACCCAGAATATTTTCGCCAAATGCGGCTCCGGCAAACGCTTCTCCCGACAGAGCATAGGCCGCCATGATACGGGTTTTTGGCAACAGGGTATCCAGGTTGTCGCTGAACCGCTGGTCGTAAGTGCGCACCACCAACCCCATTTCTCGCCCCGCATTGATCGCTGCATCCCTCGCCATCAAACCAATTTCCAGGTTCACCATCTGGTCATCAGTGACCACAATAACGCTGCGAGCGGTAGCGAGATTCACCTGATCGAGGTTCTCCAGCGGGTTGCCCAGAATGATCGGAAATTGCCGCAGCAGGTCGCGGTTGTCCAGGGTCTCGGTGAGCGCTACCAGCGGTTGTCGAAACCCCTGGAGCAGCATAGCTACCCGCTGGCCGACCCGGCCCAACCCGACTAAAACAACGTGATCTTTCTGGGGGATGGGAGGCCGCTTCGCCAGAAACTCAAAGCGTGACGAGAGCAGATTTTCAGCGATCAGCCCCAGCACCCCCAGCACAAACAAAATGCTAACCAGATTAATTCCCAGGCTTACCAATCGCACCCAACCGGGCACCTGATCACTGGTCTCCGGGTCCAGAAGGTCGCCGCCAAACACATCACCATAGCCACCTAACAGCAGAATCACCGCCGCCGACATGGCCCGCTGAAGATTGATATGCGGCACCATATGGAGAAACATCACGGTGGCAAAGGCCCACAGCAGCAGCGCTGTTACCAACCCCACGCTAATAATCTGCCGGGTCTGGCTGATGTTTAACCAGCGCCAGAAGCGATCAAACGATTGTTTCAACCGCTGCCATCGCAAATTGCCCAACTGTTGCTGGAGCCACTGTCGGGGGTGATTGCTATGGGGGGCTGGCTTCTTTGGAGCCTGATCAACTACTTCGATAAAGGCGATCGCATCCCCCATTTGAATTCGGCTATCGGGCTGCCACTGGTAAAAGGCCCTCGCGGGCGTTCGAAAACCCGTGTCTGAGGGTGATTGCCCTGACGGCAGGTGACTGAGTAAACGGTAGCGCCGTTTGTGCAACAGGTGCGCGGGCAGGCCATCAAAGCGGGGGTCTTTGGCCTGGACCTGTTGCTCCACAATTTGAAATCGCCAGTTCCCCACATCAAAGAATCCCAAAATTCCCGTTTGCAATCCCGCCAGAGCGAAGGCTGGAGCAGGCAATTCGCTGGGGTCGAGCGCCACAAAGTTGCCCAACTGGTGCTTCAGCAATTCGTTCAGACTGTGGCGGGAGGAACGCACAATCAGACGGATCTGGGGGTTCAGGCGGCGGGCGGCGATCGCCGCCTCGATATTCACGCTTTCATTGCTCGTCACCAGCAAAATGGCGCGACACGCTTTCACCCCTGCCTGGAGCAGCGTCCGGTCATTGCAGCAATCACCAATAATCAGATCCTCCGCCAGATAGTCCAGCACATTGGGCACCTCCCATTCATCCGGAAGGTGCTTCTCAATGGCGGTGATATGCACCTCAAACTCCCGCAGGGTGAAGCGCTTCAGGTTGTAGATGCAGTACTGCCCCAGGCTACCCAGACCACACACCAGAAAGCGATCGACGCTAGGACCATCCGTCAGGGGGGTAGTATCGGATGCTAGGGTACTGCCGTTGCGGGTCAGGGGCTGGCCTTCAAGGAAACCACCAGGAGTGGGCAGCGTGGTTTCTAAAGCAGTTTCAGCAATATCGATAAAACGGTTCCACAGGGGAGCCGGGTGCCCTATCTGGTAGCCAAACAACCGCACCCGGTCAACTTTTTCAATCTGGAGTTGTCGAAGCTGCTGCCGTGCAAACGTTGTCAGTGTATCTGCGTCAGGTGCCGATGCAGCCTCAAATCGCAGGTTAAGAATCCCGCCCTGCCAGTCTGCTCCCACCTGAATCTGAACAGTGGCCAGGAGATAGCTCAGGTAGGCAGCGATCGCCCCTGAATCTCCATTTTTGGCCAGAATAAGCAGACTCGGCTGACCCATAGCTGTTTGATGGGGGAACTGGAGGATAAGGTGCGATCGCCATCCAACGGTGTCTCTTAATCTATCCTGTGAGTGTTAAAAGCGCTTTAAGAGCCTATCCGAAAACCCCAATTCTGGCAGGCGCGACGCTACAGCGTCGCGCCTGCCAGAATTGGGGTTTTTGGACAGGTACATAAGTCAATGAATGCTCTCACCACCTGCTGGCGCGAGGTGGGAGTGTCCTGATAGGGCGGT
>CAZVXA010000376.1:0-4261 GCA_964630955.1 uncultured bacterium
ATGTTACATCAAATTTGCCGGAGGAAGCAATTCCCTATTCGGGTAATTCCCCAAACCGCTCCCGATAGCGGGCAAGCTGAGCCTCCAGTTCTTCTGCCCGCCGCCGTTCTTCCTCGGCACGCTGCCGCTCTTCCTCGGCGCGAGCTTCCGCCTCCCGTCGTGCCAGAACTTCCTGGCGCAGTGCCTCAGCCATTTCTTCGGGGATCAGCAGCTTCTCTCCAGTATCGAGTCGATAAAATCCAATGATTTTATTCTCAACAGTGAGTCGTAATTTGAGCGCCTCACTCTGACCGTTGGTAATTGGCTCATAGAGGTCGCGGTGGAGTCGGTAGCCCCGCAACTGTTCAGGAATCCATTCCCCTCTGGGATCAAACTGCCAGTATTCCTGCACGCCCAATTGCTCATAGAGCGTCATCTTAAAGCTTTCATCCTGGTTGCGGGTTCCCTCAGAGGTGAACTCAAAGATGACGCTGGGGACTTCACCTTCTTCCCAGATTTTGTAGTTGTCCCGTCCGCCCGGTTCAACGTTGAAGATGACCATGACATCGGGAGCCACCCGCAGTTTGGGATATCCCTGGGAATAGTAGAGGAACTGGTTGCCCAGAACAGTGGCCTGCTGTCCAGCAACGTACTGCCGCAGCACCTCCAGTGTGACCAGTAAGGCGTACAGATGATCGAAGGTTTCGGCCACGGGTTCGCCGTCTCCAGAGGGGTAGAAGATTTCGGTAGTTGGGGGTGCAGTGTAGAGAGCTGTCATGAGCGATCGCCCCTTTGGAGAACTGCGAAGCGCACCAGCGCATTAGTTCTAATGTACAGCGGATTCTAATTCTGTGCTACTAGTCCTGCATCGCAGAAATAAACCGAGAGCTGTTGGTGTGGGACGCGAAGCGTCCCACACCAACAGCTCTCGGTTTGAGTTCTACTGACGGATTTCCAGCGCCTGCGCTAATCGCGCAATTCCCTCAGTAATCTTCTCCTTATCTAAATCGCCATACCCAAAGATAAATTCCCCCCGACCGCTTCGCGCAGCCGCCAAAGGCGGGTCGCCAGAATGAACATAAAACGGTTGCGCCGACATCATCCCTACTCCGGCCTGGGCGGCCCGTTCCATGATTTCGCCATCGCTCCACTGCGTGTGCAGCCGCACCATCAGGTGAATGCCTGCCTTCTCCCCAAAGATCAGCGCCCGTTCTCCAAAATATTCTCGCAAGCACTGCACCAGCGTTTGTCGTAACTGGTCGTAGTGCGATCGCATCTTTCGAATGTGGCTCTCCAAATGGCCTGCCTCAATAAAGTCGGTCAACACCTGCTGTTCCAGAATAGGGAGCTGGCGATCGCCCAGCCACTTCGCCTGAGCAAATAGCGACACCAGCGACGGTGGAACGACCAGATAGCCGATTCGTAGGGAAGGGAACAGAACCTTAGAGAAAGTGCCAATGTAGATCACTGAGTGGTGGCGATCGAGTCCCTGGAGAGCAGGAATGGGACGGTCACCATAGCGGTATTCGCTGTCGTAATCGTCCTCCAGAATCAGGGCACGATGGTGCTGTGCCCAGGCCAGCAGTTCCAGGCGGCGAGCGAGAGACAGCGTTGATCCCGTTGGAAATTGGTGCGATGGCGTGACGTACACCAGGCGGAGAGATTCTGAGGGAAAATCCATCAGCTTGTTTACCAGCAGGCCCGACTCATCCACCGGAATGGAAACAAGTTGAGCGCCGTGACTGAGGAATACGCGACGGGCGCTGAGGTAGCCGGGATCTTCGATGGCAATGCGATCGCCCGGATTCATCAACAGCCGCATCACCAGATCCAGTGCTTGCTGGGTGCCGTTGGTCATGATGATCTGGTCGGGAGCACAGCGGACTGCGCGTGCGCGTGCCAGGTACTGGGCGATCGCCTGCCTCAGGGGTGGGTAGCCCTGAAAATCGGTTGCATAGTCCAGCCATTCTGAACTGGTCATACAGTAACGGCAGAGCAATTTGCGCCAGAGTGCGACGGGAAAATGATGGAGCGCGGGTTGTCCGTAGCGAAAGCTAATGGGGTGTTCGGGGGACGGTTGCAGGGTGAAAGGGGTGTGGTGGAGGCGATCGCCATAATTGGAGAGTCTGATCGGGGCCGGGTTCGGAGGCGGTTCTTGCGTCACCGGGTCGGATTGCAGCAGATCGTCGGGGATTTGAGCGCAGACGTAGGTGCCTGAACCCACGATGCTCTCCAGGTAGCCTTCGCTGAGAAGCTGGTCGTAGCTCTGGGTAACGGTGGTGCGAGAGATACCGAGGGATTGGGCGAGCGAGCGAGTGGAGGGAATTTTCTGTCGGGGTAGCAGACGTCCGGTCAGAATGGCCTGCCGCAGTTCTTCATAGAGCTGCTGGTGGAGGGGAAAAGGAGAGCGCGTGTCGAGGTTAATCGTTAGATCCATGACGGTCTACAGCAACCATTCCCATTCCGTCAGTCCCCACTCCGTTGTGGAAGCTTCGTCCAATAACAAATCGTCCTGGTGTTTCGCCATCTCCGCAAAGGCAACTTCCCATCCAGCTCTGGGGTGATGATTTGCAGGAATGGGGAAATAGTTTTGACTGTCGCCTCCGCCTCCTACCACTTCGCGCATAAACGATTGCCTCAACATCAATTGGGTGTATCCCAGTTTTGCGAGTAGCGCGGGCGAAGCCCGCGCTATTCGCAAAACTGGGTTTAGAAATTTGCAAAAGTGAGATGCACCCCATCAATTTCATTCTCACATTCAAAGTGGACTGATTGTCAAACATGAAATTGGCTATTGTAGGAGTCCACTTAAACTCCATATTCTCAGAATACAGAGCTTTTCCAGCGCATGAGGTACGGATTTTTGGTTGAGGGCCTCGCGGAGTAAGACTCCCAACCAAAAATCTGGCTCTATCTCAGCGCAAAGCGATGTAACGATATCAATACAAGGGAATCATGCTGACGCAACAGGGGTATCAGGTCAGAACAGCGACTCCCGCAGAGGATGCGCTGCTCGCCCAACATTTCTACCAGATGTGGCTGGATAACCAGGTGCCAGAGGCTGCAATGGCCCCCAACTGGCGCGAAACCGTACTCCAGTACATCAACCAGGCGCGGGAGAATCTTCAGTACCAGGCATTTGTCGCGGAGGTAGAGGGGCGAGTCGTGGGATCTGCTGGAGGCCAGCGGTTCGCGGGACTATATCCCAACATTATCCAGGCAACGGAGCGATGTGACGGCTACATCTGGGGCGTCTACGTTGAAGTTGCCTATCGCGGTCGGGGCATTGCAACCCGGTTGACCCAGGAGGTGGTGGAGCATTTGCGGAGCATTGGTTGCACCCGTGCAGTGCTCAACGCTTCACCATCCGGTCGATCGATTTATTCTCGTCTGGGATTTGTCGAAGGAAATGTCATGCAATTGCATTTTTAGATCGTACTGGTTTGTGCAGAAAATTAGCTTTTGTTTATTCTGGAGAATTCTATGGATTCACTCAATTTTGATCAGACGAATTTACTCACGATTACTCAAAAGACTCAAGTTAAGCGTCTCCCTGATCGTGGAAACTACGATCGCACAACCGTTCACCAAATTCTAGACGAAGCGTTAGTTTGTCATGTAGGATTCGTGGTAAACGGCCAGCCCTTTGTGATTCCAACAGCTTACGGTAGAGTGGGCGATCGCATCTACATCCACGGTTCTCCCGCCAGCCGAATGCTCCGAAACCTCAAAGAAGGAATTGACGTTTGTGTGACGGTGACGTTGATAGACGGTTTGGTGCTGGCGCGATCGGCGTTTCATCATTCGATGAACTACCGCTCAGTGGTGATTTTTGGCAAAGCGGAGTTTGTTGAAAATCCAGAAGACAAATTAGAGGCGTTGAAAGCCTTTACCGAACACGTTGTTCCCGGTCGCTGGGCAGAAGTGCGTCCGGTTAAACCCCAGGAGATAGCTGGAACCCTTGTTCTGTCACTCCCCCTCAACGAAGCCTCTGCCAAAATTCGCATCGGCCCACCGAAGGACGATGAGGAGGATTACGCACTGCCGATTTGGGCGGGAGAATTGCCTTTGAGAGTGACGGCGATCGCCCCTATTGCCGACCCCAAACTCCCGTCAGACATTGAATTGCCTGCCTCAGTGCAGGATTATGCGAGACCCATTAGCAGGATGGCGGGAGAGTGAGAGAGTGAGAGGGTGGATGGGTGGGAGAGTGAACCGCCATCCCATCCATCCACCCATCCACCCATCCACCCATCCACCCATCCACCCATCCACCCATCCA
>CAZVXA010000377.1:0-4221 GCA_964630955.1 uncultured bacterium
GCCCATCCCCAAATGTACAAATTTCCCACCAGTTATGTTGGGGGTGCCAATAAAAAAAAAACCCCATAAAACCCCCTTTTTTTGTTTGGCGCGGCTTCGCCGCGCCAAACGAAAACTGGGGTTTTACTGGGATTTTATTGATATGGCAAGCCCCTACTTAGCTGTGACGATAGTGATCAGTTTGGGGAGGCGCAGCGCCTCCCCAAATTGATATGAGATTCACTCGCTCAGGCTGCGATCGCCAGCGATTTATCTATACTGTTGGCCCGGTACTGCCCTTCGGGGTATTGATCCAGGTGACGGTAGAGCACCCTTGAGCCAGAGGTACAGCAGGTGAAGAACTCTACGGCAGCCTTGCCATCGGGAAACAATTTGACTTTCGGTGACCAATCCTGTGGCTTCTCAGTACGCCACTGCCACTTATCCGCAGGCAACTCGTCGATCAGATGATGGTGACCCCAGTGACGGCGATCGCCCAGATTCCCAAACTCCTGAAGTTCGCGCCGCAGAATGGAGGCAATCAGGTACGAGGCAGGGGAGCGATCGCCATCAACGGCTTCCATTAACTGGAGCAAAGCGCCCTCGGGTTTTGGGAGCTGCGTAATACCACAGCAGTTCTCCATTGCTTTTTCCAATTGAGCCGTGCTGCTGAGTGTCTCCGGGACGGCCCACACAAGGCCCACACCGCTGTTTTCCCTGCGGTAGAGATAGCTCACCAGTCGGTAGTCAGGCTTCAACCACAGGCCCGGCAGCTTGAGCAATGCGGCTCCAGGATTGACTGTACTGATAAACCATTTTTCCTGAGGATCAGCGATAGCAGAGATGCCTGATCTGGTGACTCCTCCCATGGAAAACAAATCGCTCAAGTCATCCAGCGATGCAGGCTCTGGCAGCTCCCCTGTCGCTTCCGCGAATTTTGCCTTTTGCTCTGAGTTGGGTAAGGTCAGCGTATTGATAATGTATTGACGTACTTTTTGAATGGCAGGTAAAGGGAATTTTTGAATCGACATGACGATAAGGAAGGCAGGGGTAGCAGACAGCCTGTAGCCTCATATCTCCCTAAAAGTCAGCAAAACTAACGTTCTGAAACCTGTGTCCGATCAGGATTTTCTGTCCACACGACTCGAATTTGTCCGGGCGCAATACGGTTGCTCTGCTCTTGCATCACGCTCTGCGCTTGCTGCGGGTCAAAGTCGTGGCCAAAATCATTCTCCAGTTGTTGAACTCGGCGATCAAGTGTCTCCACTTCGGCCATCAAAAGCTTCAGTTTCTCCTGGGTTTCCAGGTTGTAGGGAATCAGTTTAACTAGGGCTGCAACAGCAGCAATCGCCAGCAGCGAGTGGAAGCCCAATCGGAGGCCGGCCTCGAGTGCTGTCGCCTGATGAGGTGCTTGTTGCCGCTGAGGTCGGCGACGAGGTCGTCTGACCTGCTTGGGTGGAGGGGGGTAAAGTGGTTGCAGTGCGTTCATGCGATCGCCTTTGGAAGAGGGCGATACCCAAAGAATCCGGGAATCTACCCCACTATAATCGCTCTCCTGCGGAGTGGAAAGGGTTTCAGGGATGATTCCAGAATTTTATTTGAAAAAAGGCGTACAGCACTTTGCGCTGACCTAAAACCAGATTTTGAGTTGGGAATCGCGCGGAGCGCGATTCCCAACTCAAAATCTGTACCTGATGCGCTTGCAAAGTGCCATATTGAGGAAAATATAACCATCGTCACGACTGTCAGGACGGGGTGCATGGGCTTCGGCGGCAGCTTAGCCAAATGTTGGAACCCCTCACGCGCACACTCTATATCACTTGCTTACTGGAGTTTTGACTATTTCCCCTACAACGCCGCGAAACGCCCTCGTAGAGAGCGTTTCATGGCATCTTTGTTTTGCGCCGATTTTTACTGAAACGCTGGCACAGTCAGCGTTTCAGTAAAAATCGGCGCAATTTAGTCAAAAGTCCAGTTGTTTACTTATAAAGCTCGGTCGAGAGCCGGAATGCCATAACGGCGGGAAGCAGCGCAATGACCAGTGCAACATAGACCTGGGTATCTGATAGAGCCATGTTCAAAAACTCCTGGAGGTGTGCAATCAACTTCAGTTAGATATAGATGACCGAATTTAAGCCAAAGGTGCAGGGGGGAGAGACCCATGTGAGACACGGGTTCCGTGCCCCAGATTCACATCCATCTGTGACTGCAATGCAAAGGGCAAAAACGACCATCGTTGATCACTTTCGGTCAAATCCTTCACTTCCGGAACATCTTGTCACACAGTTTAATAATTTGACGGATCGCTCTTTAGATGAAGGGTACGCCACAGCAGAATGCCTGCCATGGTCAGTGTGGGTAACAGCACCAGTGACAGCACAAGCAGCAGTCCCGGCAAAGGAGTCGGTGAGGATGCACCCAGCTTGATGGCGATCGCCCCTGCTACTGAGATCGCCATCACCTTCAGCAGAAATATCAGGTCACTTGCCATCCTTCTTCCCTCTCTGTAAAACTATCTTGCCAAACCCGAACCAATCCCCCATAATCAATTTAGTTCAAGTGTACTATGCAGTGAGTGAGCAAAGGTGGGATCGCGTCTATGCAATGCTTACCCGAATTCATGCCCGAATTCATGATCGAAACGGTAGACGGTTGTCGCCTGGGTCGGCTGCAAATTCCTTTCTCTCAGATGGCCGACTGGCTAAACTTCCTGTTAGCCCCCCAGTATGGTGCAGAAATTATCTCTGCTGAGCAGCAATCGGATGGTTTGAGCCTTTACTTCGAGGCTAATGAGGGCTTATACCTCTACCTGCAATCCCGGTTGAGATCGCCATTGGCCACGACCGCCGACAACCGTCAGGTGCTGGTCGCGTCCTGATTGTGCCCTGGATAGCGCAATTCTCAAAGCGTAGCGAATCGGATTTTCAGGTAGTCCTCCTCCATTTTCGCTCCTGCGGGTTGTAGCGCAGCCAGCGCTTGAGGCAATACCAGATTGCGACGGTGATTCCCAATGCGAATGTTCAGTTCGTCGGCAGACTTGCTCAGTTCGATTTTATCTTTGGGAATACCAGGCAGATAGAGTTCCAGACTGTACTGGTTTTGCTCCTGCACAACCCGCATCGTTGTTTCTTTGTAGTAGACCTGCGCCGGGTCTTCATCGCCATAGAGAGTTTCCTTCAGGCGATCGAGTGCCGCCATTCCACACATCTCCTCAGAATAGAGGGGGACTTCCTTAACAGGCAGCGGCTGGAAATTGTCGTGAATCTCCTGGCGATACTGCTGCTGGTTCTCCTTCCATCGCTGAAAGAAGGGGTCAGTCACTTGATCCGGGATAATCCGGTTGGCCACCACCATGTCCGTCGCTACGTTATAGAGGCTGAGGTAGGCGTGGGCGCGCAGGGATTCTTTAATCACCATCTTTTCCGGGTTGGTGACCAGACGCACCGATGTCTGGGTGTTGTCGGTCAACACTTTTTCCAGCGCCTCAATCTGTTCATAAAATTCGTAAGGCGCGTCCATCACCTGCTTGTCGGGTAGCGAGAATCCGGCGATCGGGCGAAACAACGGTTCAACCAGGGGGCGCAATGCCGTCGAGACAGCTTGAAGGGGTTTATAAAAGCGTCTCATGTACCAGCCCGCCACCTCCGGCAAACTCAGTAGGCGCAGCGCAGTTCCCGTTGGTGCAGAATCAATGATCAATACGTCAAAATCGCCCTCATCGTAGTGCCGCTTCATCCGCACCAGGCTAAAAATCTCGTCCATCCCCGGCAGAATCGCTAACTCTTCAGCTTCGACACCCTCCAGTCCTCGTGCCTGAAGCACCTGGGTAATGTAGCGCTTAACCGCACCCCAGTTGCCCTCCAACTCCATTAGGGCATCCAGTTCAGCTCCCCAGAGGTTGGGCCGTACCTGCCGGGGATCGTGCCCCAGTTCCAGGTCGAAGCTGTCTGCCAGAGAGTGAGCCGGGTCGGTGCTGAGGACGAGGGTACGATAGCCTAACTCAGCGCAGCGTAACCCCGTTGCCGCTGCAACTGAGGTCTTACCGACGCCTCCCTTCCCCGTCATGAGAATTACGCGCATGAATGCCTGCTAGATGAGAAAGTTTTACGTCTCTTAATGTATCGGTTTTTTCGGTCGGCTGGGGGCGCTGTTTCTGTTCGGCTTCGATGGTCTTCTACCATGTCTGCTTAAAAACCCAATAAGAAGAGGCGGGGGGGGGGGGGGCGCGGGGGGGGGGGGGGG
>CAZVXA010000378.1:0-4216 GCA_964630955.1 uncultured bacterium
CCCCCCCCTGGTTCTCTGTTTTTTTCTACAATTTATTTTACCGGGGGGTTTTGTTGGTCGCCCCCGCGTTGGGGGGTACACACCCCCACGACGGGTAATTCTTTCGTGGAAATCTCCTAGGATAGACACTTGCGTCTTTGTTCAATCTTCAGGTGTGCAATATTGAGGATGGCACTTTTTTGGCGTCCAGTTCTGCATATCTGGTACATGATTACATTCAAGGTCAGTACGACCCAGAATTGATTGATTTGTTATCTCAAATACAGACAATATCCTAATAAACATGGATGACTATAAAACAGAAAAACCAGGCCCCAATTTAATTCTTAAAGTCATTTGTTTTCGCAGTTGAAGTCGCTTTGAAGGATACAACAGCTTTCCAGGCTTCTCCACTTCGACTGGACTAAATGACTTGTCGAGGAAGTTTTTACGGTTCTTGAATCAGTCGGATTGCGGGCATTTATCCCAAATCCCAATGATTCCTTCCATTGTTTCCACTGTGTTTTAAGGAGATACTTATGCTCGATCGTTTTTCGGAATTTCAGTCTGTCTTTTCTCGACTGGGGCGACGCAGATTTTTACAAATGGGACTGGGTGCGGCTGCGACTCCCATGCTTGTCTCCGCCCTCAAAGGCTGTGCCCAGACTGAAACAACTGCTTCCTCAACTACCACGGGTGGGATGCGCCCCATCAAGTTCTCCCACGGTTTCGGCCTGTGCAATATGCCGTTGTTCTACTCCCTGGAAGCGGGATTGTTCAAAAATCACGGCATTGACGGCAGCGCGGTGATGGGAACCATGGCTGGGGATCAGGCCACTCAACTGGCGTCTGGGCAAGTGCAGATGGCGGTGGTGCCCTTTACCAACGCGATCGCCGCTTACACCCAGGCTCCTACCTTCCAGGTGGTTGCGGGTAGTGGTGTACAGGGTCTGATTGTGGTTGCTAAGCCAGAGATCAAGAGCATCAAGGATCTGAGGGGCAAAAAGGTGGCAGCAGCCCAGGCCGATACCCTGGAGGTTGTGGTGTACGACTACCTGAAGCGGGAAGGAATGAGCTACGGGGATGTGGAGATGGTCTACATTGCAGACGCCACCGAGGCAACCAACGCCTTCATCGCTGGTCAGGTGGATGCCATCAGCAGTATCGAACCCTACGCGACCAAAGCGCAGAAGGCTACCAACGGCAATATTCTGGGGGATGGCCGCGATCTTTACGGTGATGGCTATCCTGACTGTGTGCTGGCTGCCCGGAAGGAATTAATCGAGAGTGAACCGGAGGTGGTCAAGCAGGCCATCATGACCTTCTTCGACGCCCAATATGCGATCGAGAGCAACTTTCAGCAGGCCGCAGACAAAACGATTGGCAAGTATTACAAAACCGACATGGAAAGTCTCCTGGCTGCAGCTCAGGCCCAGCCACCGGGGGTGGATATCCGCCAGCATCGGGAGTTCATGTTTGGCCGTGCTGGCAGCATGAAGGAAATGGGGTACATCAAGGATGCGCCGGACGAAGGGTTTGTGAACTTCTCACTGCTGGAGTCGGTAATTAAGGAGAAGCCTGAACTGTGGGATCGGGTGAAGATTAAGTCCGCCTGAGCTGGACAACGGGCGATCGAAGCTGTTTTGAATTATTCGATTGCTTTGTTGACTCTGCGATCTATCGTTTGTGGTCTAGTTCCAGTATGGTCATTGAGTAGCCGATGCTGCTCAATGACCCCTTTCTAGATCAACCGTCTTTCCAGTTCTTCGAGACCCAGGACTCATGGTGAAATCCAAGATCGACCCCCTCACAACAACGAATCGTTCAAAGCCCAAAGAAATGTCGCCCAGGCCAGCCACCAAATCTAAATCAGGGCAATCAGCCTGGTGGAAGCAGTCTCTGAATGGCATGGGATGGTGGCTGCTTTCTCTGGCACTGTTCCTCGGAATTTGGGAACTGGTCACTTTGTTCGGCTGGGTGAACACCACTATCATGCCTCCCCCTCACGAGTTTCTGGCCGAAGTGTTTAATCAGGAACAGTTCCTGGCCCCCCGTGTGGGGGTTGAGCGCACGGGGGGACGATTTGTGGCGTTGAGTGCGATCGTCGCAACTTTACAACGAGTTTTTGCGGGATTGAGCCTCAGCTTTATTGCGGCCCTGATCGTTGGATGTCTGGCCGCCTACTTCAAGTTGCTTGGGAAACTGGTACTGCCCACGATTACGCTTCTAGCTCCGATTGCCCCAATTGCCTGGATTCCCTTTGCCATTATGGCCTTCGGTGTAGGGAATGTGGCTGCCATCTTCGTTGTGTTCATCGGTCTGTTCTTTACGCTGACGCTGGGCACTGTAAACTGCATCAACAACGTTGAACAGCTTTATATCAACACAGGTCGTGTCCTGGGCGCAAGTCGATTCCAGGTGATGCGTCATATTGTTCTTCCGGCCATCATTCCGAACTTGTTTATGATTCTGCGCATGAACTTCTTCGGGGCATGGATGGCGGTGCTGGCAGCGGAAATGGTGGGGGTCAATACCGGACTGGGGGCACTGATTATGGTGGCCCGCCAGATGTTCAACACCAAACTGATGTTTTTGGGCATGGCCATTATCGGTGTTGTGGGCTATTTGCTGGACGTACTGCTACGGCAGATCCAGCGCCGCGTTCTCTGGTGGAAAACTGACGCCAATATCTAGTGGTTCTGCGACCGCTGTTCAGCTAACCCTTTGATTCACAACAAACCCATGGGCGAAATTTCCTGCGAACACATCACTAAAATCTGGGGCACCGACATCGGCAACGAGGTACTGGCCATCGACGACATCAGCTTCACTGTGAAGGACGGTGAATTTTTGGTGATTATTGGTCCCAGCGGCTGCGGCAAAAGTACCCTGTTGCAAATGATGGCAGGGTTAGAAACCCCCACCTCTGGTGCCATGCGCCACAATGGTGAAATTATTAGCGCTCCCGACCCCAATCGATCGCTGATCTTCCAGCAGCCCTCTCTCTTTCCCTGGCTTTCTCTAATCGATAATGTCGCCTTCGGCCTCACCCTCAAAGGGATGAACAAAAAGGATAGCCGCCGTCGCGCTGAGATGTTTTTGCAGGAGGTTGGTCTGCGAGGATTCGCTGACAAGTACCCCAGTCAACTTTCTGGTGGGATGCAGCAACGCGCCTGCATTGCCCGTGCCCTTTGCCTGGGTAGCGATATTCTGCTGATGGATGAGCCATTTGCGGCACTCGATGTGCAGACTCGCTACAACATGCAGAAGTTCCTGCTGGAAATCTGGGAAGGGTCTGGGAAAACGGTAGTGTTTGTCACCCACCACATCGATGAAGCCGTGTTCCTGGCCGATCGCGTGGTGATTCTCTCCGCCCGCCCCGGTCGCCTGCTGGACTGCGTTTCGATTGATATGCCTCGCCCTCGCGATGTGGTGAGCAAGGAGTTTGAACAACACCGCAGCCTGTTTGTGGAATACCTGCGTTCTGAGGTGACCAAAGCGTTTGAGGAGCAGGAGCTAGTCGAAATGCTGGACACGCGAATGAAATAGCCACACGTTCTGACCACACGATCGAGATGAATTGGATAACGCTGCTTTGATTTTGTTTTGAAGACGATCGCTCTTATGATCAAACCCCTTGCATTTCTACAGGATCTCTCCCGTCTAGTGGTCAGCAACGAGCAGCCCGAAGACCAGGCCGTAGTGAATATCTGGGAATACGCAGAACCAGCCAACCCGGAGCCTGACCCACTCAAGCGCAACGTGCTCCAGTGGCGACGGGTGATCAGCGCTGAACGCGATCCCATTGAGGCTTTCACGGGTCAGACAGTGGAGGTCACGGGGTTCGTTCACCGAACCGACAATGACAGTCCCCAGAGCTTCACCATCGCCCGACAAATTATCCGCTGCTGCATGGCCGACGCGATGCCTTCTGGCCTGGTCGTTTATTCCCCCGAAGCATCGCGATATCCCACCGAGAGCTGGCTACGCATTCGTGGTGTATTTGGGGAGCGATCGCTCAATGAGAAACCAACTCTAGTAATTGAACCCACGCAGATTAAGCGCGTCCGTGAACCCAAGAAGCGATTCATTAACGGTGTTTTCTAACATAGATTAAGTACTGGACTTTTGACTCAATTGCGCCGATTTTTCCTGAAACGCTGACGACGTCAGCGTTTCAGGAAAAATCGGCGCTAAAAATAAATATCATGGCAGAAAAGATAGTCAAAAATCCAGT
>CAZVXA010000379.1:0-4052 GCA_964630955.1 uncultured bacterium
ACCTGTCCGATAAACGGGGAGCGGGCTTTTGCTGACCGCCCTATCAGGACACTCCTACCTCGCGCCAGCAGGTGGTGAGAGCATTCATAGACACTCCTCTGAACCGTCTCCAGGCACTTCCTCCTGACCTGAAACCTATCACCCAATGGATAGACCGCAAAGATAACCTCTGCGTCCTCTGCACCTCTGCGGTGCAGTTCGGCTGTTATTTTAAGAACGGTTGTTTGTAGCAATGACTTTTATGCAGATTGATGTGGGGCACTACTACAGATAGTGATCCACAACCAGAGCAGCAACCGTTGCAAACCCGGTAATTCCAAGCGCGACGAATACGTTCTGTCCGTGACTGACAGCGAGCGTAGTGACGATCCCAGCCCCCAGTGCAGCAGTAATCCCAGCGGTGGCCCAGTCCTTATTGGTGTGCTTATCAAACATTGTTTAAGATAATTTTCAGGGTAATCAATGTGTCATTCTTTACCCAACAAATTACCACTGGTTTTTCTGTTCCCTGAGCGATCGCCCCCAATCTGTAATGTTGCTACAGATTCAGCAATCAGTTGACAAAATTATTTAATTTTCTTAACCAAAAGCTGCGGCACAGTCAATCTGATGGGGTGCAGGGAAAACCTATGCGCTGGGTAGTGTCCCACCCCCATTGTCATAATCAACCGTAAATCCTCCCTGTGATGGGCCAGTAGTGGTTCTAACGATAGAAACAGAAATTAGCGGCGATCGCTACTTTGAAATTAAACCGCTTCAATCAGTAGGGATACCACGATGACCCGCTACCGCGACCCCTTCGACGAACCCTATAGTCGGGAGCGGCCTTCCCGCTCCGATACCATTTACTCGCAAGCACAGCCTTCACAAACTCCCATGACGCAGCGGACGGGCGCGATCGCCACTCCGGTCGATCGTTCCCTGGGCGATCGCCATGTGATTCACCACGACTCGGCTGACTACAACGCCGGCTTCATTCAGGGACGGGCGATCGAGCACCAGCGCATGGTGGAAAGTCTGCGGGCACGGGACGAAGAAAACACGATTAACGGTCTATTGGCAGGTATCCTTCTTACGTCTCTGCTGGCGCTGGGAATCGGCACCGCTTACTTTCTCAGTCAGCGCAATAATACTCCCCGAACCGTTGAGCGCACCATTGTGGTTCCCAGTCCTGTTCCCACCACTGCACCTGTCCAGGTGGTGCCTGTACCGCAGCCCACCACTCCGGTGAACATTACTGTTCCCCAGCAGAGCCAACCCCAGCAGCAAACGGCTCCTACGGTCGTGCAGCCATCACCTCAGACGGGGGGACAATCCACAGCCCCGGTGTCTCCCACAACCACCAACCCGTCAGGAACAACTACGGCTCCGACAACGGGAACTCAGCCTGGTGGTGCCGCCCGGACGGGGACACCTTAAGGGGGCGATCGCCTTCTTTTATCCGAAAACCGAAAACCCAAATTCTGACAGCCGCGACGCTGTAGCGGCTGTCAGAATTTGGGTTTTCGGATAGGTTCTTAACCTGCTGTAACAGGCTCCTGTTCATGCTTCTCGGCCTTTGCCCCATGAGTACCAAGCTGGATCAGTTCCACCTTGTAGCCATCCGGGTCTTCCACAAAGGCAATGACGGTCGAACCATGCTTCATCGGCCCCGGTTCCCGCGTCACCTTGCCGCCCTTTTCTTTAATCAGATTGCAGGTGGCATAGATATCATCGACCCCCAGCGCAATGTGGCCATAGCCATTGCCCAGGTCATACTGATTCGTCCCCCAGTTGTAGGTCAGCTCCAGCACCGTATGGTCGGACTCATCGCCGTAGCCGACAAAGGCCAGCGTAAACTCTCCTCCCGGATAGTCCTTCTGCCGCAACAGCTTCATCCCCAGCACATCGCAGTAGAACTTCAGCGATTCCTCCAGGTTGCCGACTCGCAGCATCGTATGCAGCATTCGCATGGTGAGATTTCCCTCGCGTTGGTCTCTTTCATTTTAGGGGGTGGGCGATTTGCTAGACCTCGGAGGTTTTCAGAAACCTCCGAGGTCTGTTCGCACATCTCCCATTCAGCAGCGGTATTCTTAAAACAAGAAGAAATTGCGGCTTTGGGCGCGAGGTTCAGACGCATGGAAATCAACACTGGGCAGCAGGAGCAAGTGATATTGCCCAAAGAATCATCAGAAAATACGGCGCAACTAACCCCGGAAACCGCCGAGCAATTTTTGCTGAAGGCATTGCAGCTTGTGGCAGATAGCCAGGGCGATCCGCAGCAGGTATACCCGGTCTGGATAACGCAGCAGAATCAATTTACTGCTGAGCTTCTTACTGTGTTGCCTCAAGTTGGGAAACAACTGTTTGCTCAATATCCAAAACAAAAAAGCGAGATTGCGTCTGTTCTTGGAGACTTTGCCAATTTGCTTTGCCAGTTTCCATCAGGCACTCGCTGGCTCAATGTGGAGTTGGCAGTCGAAGCCTACCAATTGGTACTAGAAGCCAGAGCAGAAGCTTTTCCCCCAGATTGGACAATGACTCAAAACAATCTAGCGAATGCCTACCGCGATCGGATTAGAGGTGAGCGGGCAGACAACCTGGAAAAGGCGATCGAAGCCTGCCAGTTGGCCTTGCAAGTTCGTACCCGCAAGACATTCGCCCCAGATTGGGCAATGACTCAAAACAATTTAGCAACTATTTACAGCGATCGCATTCTGGGGGAGCGGGCAGACAACCTGGAAAAGGCGATCGATGCCCTCAAACTAGCACTGCAAGTCTATACTCAGCAGACCTTCCCTCAAGAATGGGCGACGATTCAAAATAATTTGGGAAATGCTTACAGCAATCGCATTCTGGGAGAGCGGGCAGACAACCTGGAAAAGGCGATCAAGGCATATCAGCTAGCGCTGCGAGTCAGAACTCGTGAGGCATTCCCTGAAGATTGGGCAATGACACAAAACAATTTGGCAGGTGCTTACAGCGATCGCATTCGGGGAGAGCGGGCAGACAACCTGGAAAAGGCGATCGAAGCCTATCAACTGGCGCTGCAAGTCTATGCCCGCGAAACTTTCCCCCAACAGTGGGCAATGACTCAAAACAATCTGGCAACAGCTTGCGGCGAAAATATTTTGGGAGAGTGGGCAGATAATTTGGAAAGGGCGATTAACTCTTTCAAACTGGCGTTGCAAGTCTACACCCGCGAAGCATTTCCCCAAGATTGGGCAATGACTCAGGGAAACCTTGCACAGGCGCTTTTTAATCGCGCCGAACTGAACGACACTCCGGCTGACTTAGATACCGCAATCCAGTTACTTCATGAAGCGTTGGAGGTGGTGGCTCCCGGCAGCAGTAATTTCATCAGTAGTCAGTACCGATTAGGCAAGGCCCTGTTTCGCCGCTATGAGCAACGGCAGCAGCGGGCAGACCTGGAGCAGGCCGTCCAGGCATATGAAACTGCCTTTCGTACCCTCGACCCCGAACACTACGACCTGCCCTTCTACCGTGAACGAGTCGGAGAAGTGCAGGCGGCGCTGGGGGGCTTGCTGGTGAACGAGGGCAAATGGCGTCAGGGATTGGAGTTTTTGCACAGCGGTTTAGAGAACTTGCAGCAGACCGACAACCTACCCGCCCACGCCAGCGCTCTCTATCAGGCGGGCCGTGCCCAGGAACTGCTGTCGAACATTGAGACGGCGGGGGTGTATTACCGCGACGCCCTGCGGCTGTATCAGCACCTGGACGACCAGAGCGGCATTGCCCGCACGCGAGAGCGATTGGGGAGTTTGCTGGTGGGCCAGGGCTATCTGGAACCGGGCATTGAACACCTGAAAGCTGCGCAGCAACTCTACAGGGAACTAGATCAGCCCGAACAGGCCGCGAATCTGGATGAACTGTTGCAGGCGGCGCAGACGATTCTGGAAAAACAATCTGACTCTATCGCTACCCCATGACCAACGCCGACGACCTCTACCAACAGTCCCGCAGCAGCCTGGAGCGCCTGGGCCTGAGCGAAATTCCCTTTACCGAAGGGGAGAGTTTGAGAGGGGATGCAATGCCCCTGGCTTCAGACATGG
>CAZVXA010000380.1:0-4034 GCA_964630955.1 uncultured bacterium
CCCTGACGTGAAAAGATGCTTACAACTGTGCGCTGGCGCTCCCTCTAAGGCTGGGAAATGTTATGGTGTTTTAGATGAATGAACTTGAGCAATGCTATCGAGTCCTGGGGTTAGAGCCTGGCGCGTCTCTTGAGGAGGTGAACCAGGCATATAAGGACTTGGTCTTTATCTGGCATCCCGATCGCATTCCTAAAGACAACCTGCGGCTGCAAGAAAAAGCACAGGAGAAACTGAAAGAATTCAACCACGCTCGCGATCGCCTGCGCTCTCACCGTGCAAGCAGTTCGAGTAGCTCCAGCAATTCCAGTCCTTCTAACTATTCCAGCCACAATTCCAGCCACAATTCCAGCCACAATTCCAGCCATAGTCAGTCCGGTAGCCACCAGAGCAGCTATCAGGGGCAAACCAGTTCGCCGCCACCGCCGCGATCTCAACAGCAACAGCGTCCACCCCGCTCCTACTACCAGCCACCACCACGGCCTCACTATTACTACCAGAACACTTCTCAGAACCACCAGGGCACTTCTCAGAACCACCAGAACGGGGGGCAGTCGCGTCAGCAGCCCAACGCTCAATCTAACCAGACCTACTATCAAACTCGCTATCAGAGTCAGTACCATACCCCTCCGCAATCCTCAGCCAACGGGCAATCCACCTCCCATCACTCCCACTCGGATGCCGGAGGAACAGCGGGTTCGAATGGGAATGGGCAGAACACCCACAGCCATCACCAGCCCCAGAGCAAACAGAGCGAAAAACAGTCACCTGACCTGAGTGGGGCCGATCTCAGTGGTCAAAACCTGAAGGAAAAAGACCTCTCAGGGCGCAACCTGAGCCACGCCAACCTGAGCCACGCCAACCTGAGCGATACCTTTCTGCATAAGGTGAATCTAGGTGGGGCCAACCTCCAGCACGCCAATCTCTTTCGCGCCAATTTGCTCCAGGCCAACCTGCGCAGCGCCAACCTGCGGGAGGCCAATCTGATCGGCGCAGACCTTAGCGGCGCAGACCTCAGCGGCGCAGATTTGCGGGGTGCCCGCATCGGCGTCAAGGACAAACTGATGGTGAAGCTGACGGGAGCGAATCTGGCGGGCACAATTATGCCCGATGGCACCGTCCACCAATAAACGGCGGGGAGGGGGCAGTGCCCCCTCCCCTGCCTTAGGGCCGTGTATACGGTAATAAACCAATAGTTATCACGTTTCTCAGTCTGGTGCAGTACAGATTTTCATGTGAGAGCCGCACTCCGCGCGGCTCTCACATGAAAATCTGTGGTTTGCCTGAGCGCAGAGCGCTATATCCTGCTCCTGTGCAGAGAAGCACACCCAGGGTAGATTTCAATCGATAAAATAAGATTTCCAGGGGGGCCTTCGAGTTTTTTTCAGTGATATTGCTGATGTTTTCTGCGAAATTGCAGGAGATAGGGGGCAATTTTCCTGAAAGGTTGTGCTAGATTGGCACTAACTTAAAAGATGTATCGCGCTGGAAATCAAAGCTGGTGCGGTTTTCTATACAAAGAGGGGACTGCATTTATGATTTCAGGGGTATCACCGAAACCAAAACTTCAGTCATTTCTCGAAGAGAATTTGCCTGATTCGACCTACCATTTTCTCTTCAAAACCATTCCCCCGGAACGCGTCGGCTTGAATGGTGAATACGACTATGAGGGATTGGCAAAACGAGTCAAACTTGCATTTTGTGAAAAGTTCGGTTCAGAGGACAGCGCCCACGTCAAGGTACAGCAGCGAGGAACGGTGATTCTGCTGTCGGGACGGGTGTCGAGCGATCGCGTCCTACAACAGTTTGTCGAAGTGGCCCGCAGCGTCAACGGCACCAGCGATGTCGAGATTCGCAGCCTAAAAGTTGTCTGATCAAAGAGAAGCGCGGCAAAACTGCGTTTCTCTTTGCTTACGTGAACAAAGACCATGATTAGAAGTGGTGCGGTGCTTAGGGCTTGTAAAAACTCATGGATTGAACTGACCCCACCCCAGCTCTCCCCTTGGTAAGGGGAGGGCTGAGGTGGGGTTTTCCCTCGCTAAGGACGTTCGGAGTTCGGCGAGGCTCACTCGATCCGCGAGATCTCAGACTTCAGCGAGCGCTCAGTCGAACCGTCGAGCCGGGGGATTAAGGGGGGTGAAGTTGTTTGTTTACAACGCCTTAGCATCGCGCCCACTTACTTTCTAGACCAGTGCCTCAACAGGTGCCTCTGCCTGTTTTGTCGCCTGAATCCGAGCTTCGTTCTCTACAAACTCCTTGAGCTGGGCTTCGATCTGGTCTTTCACGATCTGGCGATACTCCAGGAAGTGTTCGTTGTGGGCACAAACGGCCAGATAGTGTTCAAATACCGCCGGGTTCTGCCGCAGGATGCCAATCAGGTGATGCCAGAACTTCCATCGGGTTTCGCGCTTGAAGCCCTGTCGCCAGCAGACGATAGCCAGCGCCTTCAGGTCAATCCAGTTGGGGAGCTTGAACGGTGCTTTGGCACGGGGAGCGCCTAGTATCAGGAAGTGACGGTAGACGCGATCGATGTAGGTGGTGGGTTCGTAGATGCGCCAGAAGGCGTCGATGTACTCGTAGGCGATATCTTCCAGGGGGCGGGTGGGAATAAAGTTCATCAGCGTCGTCTGGTTGATATTGCCATCCTTGCCATCCCGCAGGCGACCTTCTTTTTCCAAACGGTGCCAGAGGGCGGTATTAGGCAGTGCCTGGAGCATGGCAAAGGTGGTGGTGGGGATCGTGGTCTGTTCGACGAAGCGGACAATGCGATCGCCCGCGCCCTTCTTCTCACCATCGAAGCCGATGATGAACCCAGCCATTACCCGCAGTCCAGCTCTGGTGATGGCTTCTACAGAGTCAACCAGGGAACCACGAGTATTCTGGAATTTTTTGGTGAGGGAAAGGCTGTCCTCATCGGGTGTCTCGACGCCCAGGAAGACTGCATCGAAGTAGCAGTCCACCATCAGATCCATTAGTTCCTGATCCTGCGCCAGGTCTACCGAAGCTTCAGTATTGAACCGGAAGGGATAGCCGTGTTCCTTCTGCCAGTCCCTCAGTTCCTTCAGCAGCAGCTTCACATTGCGCTTGTTGCCGATGAAGTTGTCATCTACCATGAACACGCTGCGCCGCCAGCCCAATTCGTACAGATAATCCAGTTCCTTGAGGAGCTGAGCGGGGTTCTTGGTGCGGGGTTTGCGACCGTACAGCACGATGATGTCGCAGAACTCGCACTGGAAGGGACACCCCCGCGAAAACTGGATCGACATGGAATCGTAGGCGTTGAAGTCGAGCAGGTCAAACCGGGGAACAGGAGTGATGGTGACATCCGGCTTCTCGCCATTCTCTGCCCGGAAAACGCCCTGCGTCTCACCGCGCTGCACTGCCTCAACAAACATGGGCAGCGTGATTTCGCCTTCATCCAGGATCAAAAAATCTACGCCCACTGACTGCGGTTCGTGGGGCACCGAGGTGGGGTAGGGGCCACCACAGGCCACCAGTTTGCCTCGCTTCTTGGCCTCCTGGATCTGCTCCAGCAGGTCGTTCTTCTGAACAATCATGGCCGACAGAATGACCATATCGGCCCAGGCCCATTCTTCTTCAGTGACGGCCCGAATGTTGCGATCGACCAGCTTAAATTCCCACTCCTGGGGCAGAATTGCGGCGACAGTGACCAGTCCCAGCGGCGGTAACAGGACTTTTCGATCAACCAGTTCCAGGATTTTCTCGTAGGACCAGAAGGTTTTGGGAAACAGGGGATAGACCAGCAGAACTCGCATGAATCGTTCAACCTCACACGTTAAGGAATGGCGGGAAAATCGGTCGCAGGAAAAAGTTGGAATCGCTATTGAAATTTATTAATACTAGCGCGGCTTTTAGAACATTTAACTTAACAATCCTTTATAGGATACAGATTGTTTACTCTCTGGCAAGCGCCCAGTGTGCCGGATTCCTTGTTTGACGACAAACACAGATTTGAAGTGCCTCCTGATACAAAAATCCTTACCATTAAGTGGCTATCCGAAAACCCAAATTCTGGC
>CAZVXA010000381.1:0-4032 GCA_964630955.1 uncultured bacterium
TCCATCCCATTCGCTTCGGCATATCGCTGCATGAAGCGAATGAACCGCTGCATATGGTCAGCCGAGGTCACTTCAAACTTGCACTCGACCTGCATAATGTCATCTCCATCAGGCCCCCCAAAGAGCATCTGAATCGAGTCGGGTTCAATTTCAATTCGGCCTTCTTCATCTGTCAGGCGAACCGCTTTGGTGAAGCGCTTGGTGTAGCTTTTGAAGTTGTCCAGTGAGTTCAACTTATCAAAAATGAGTACGACGGTTTGTGTACCCGTTGAGCGATCGCGCCGCAAACTCACGTTACTCAATTCTTCATAAACGCCTTCAAAAAACTCAATCGTTGGAGATGAACCAGCCATAGTATCAGTAGAATGCTCTGCTCATCAATAGTCTATCTATTTTCATTCTACAGGGATTTCCTGGATTCAATTCCTTGGATTCGTAACAAGCATGAGAAAGTCAATCAGCGAAAGCCGTATTGCTGATTATATGGTAAATACAGCCTTTGTTTATTAAGGTTAATTCTACTCGTCTGCTTAGTATTTATTGACATTTTTAAGTACTGGACTTTTGACTAAATTGCGACAATTTTCTCCAAAACGCTGACTGAGTCAGCGTTTTGGAGAAAATTGTCGCTAGAATTAAATATGGCGCGAAACGCTCTCTCAGAGGGCGTTTCGCGACATTACAGGGAAAATAGTCAAAACTCCAGTTAAGTAGGTAGGCGCGATTAAGCTTGAAACCCGAAAAGCTGTTCGGGTTTCGACTTTTTCCACGCCCACTTACAGGTTTCTCAAATGGAATGTAAAGTTGCAGGCCCTGTCTCAAATTCCAAGCCAGAGGCAGAGCCTGGAGACGAGGGGAGTGAGAGAACTGCACCCCGTGCAGCTCTCTCACTCGATTGCTATAGTTCCAATAACGAAACACTCAGCATCGCTCACCTGAATCGCGAACCCCTACCCAGACAAAGTATTATGAGCGAAAGAAGAAAAACTTTTGGTAGCGTTGGCTTTACGCTATTGCTTGGGATGGTAGCAGGATGCACCACTGCAATCTCCTCTAACAATTCTCCAGGCGCACCTGTTCCCTCCGTAGCGCAGGCAACCAGACCCGCCAGTCCCTCAGCCTCACCCGCCGTGGTTCAAGAAGCAGCCAACACTGCTGCCCCCGCCAATATTCGCAGAAATGCACTCATTAGCGATCTAGATCATCCCTGGGGTATGGTCTGGTTACCTGATGGCTCCCTGCTAATCACTGAGCGGGCTGGACGGCTCAGGCTGTTTCGGAATGGACGGTTGGAGCCAACCCCGATTGCAGGCGTTCCCCCGGTTTTTGCCTCTGGTCAGGGTGGCCTGCTCGATATCGCGCTGCATCCGCAGTTTGCTCAGAACCGCTTCGTCTACCTCACCTACGCCCACGGCACAGGTGCGGCCAACCGCACCCGTGTTGCGCGCGCGGTGTTTGACGGTCAACAGCTCACCGACGTGCGGGTAATTTTTGAGGTGTCCCAGGCCAAATCGGGCGGACAGCACTTTGGATCACGCATGGTCTGGCTCCCTGACGGCACAATGCTGGTGGCGATCGGGGATGGCGGCAACCCCCCCCTGGAACTGGAGGGCGACCTGATCCGTAAACAGGCCCAGAACTTGCGCAGTAACCTGGGGAAAATTATTCGCCTCAATGATGACGGCAGTGTCCCCTCTGACAACCCCTTTGTGAACCTTCCTGATGCAGACCCAAAGGTCTGGAGCTACGGCCACCGCAATATTCAAGGGTTAGCGTTGAATCCTAACACCAATCAAGTATGGGCGACCGAACATGGAGCCAGGGCGGGGGACGAGTTAAATCAGGTTGAAGCCGGGAAAAACTACGGTTGGCCAATCGTCACCTACAGTCGGGAGTACAGCGGCGGCGAAATCACCCAGGAGCGATCGCGCCCCGACATGGTGAACCCGAAGCTAGTCTGGCGGGAAACGATTGCCCCATCGGGGTTGACCTTTTACACGGGCGATCGCATTCCTGCATGGCGCGGCAACCTGTTCGCGGGTGGTCTGGTGTCGGGAAATGTACGCCGCCTGACCGTTAACTCAGCAGGAGAAGTCACCAACGAACAAATTATTGATATTGGCCAGCGGGTACGTGATGTGCGACAGGGGCCAGATGGCTTTTTGTACGTGCTGACGGATGGCGGCGGCAACGGGAAATTAATTCGGCTGGAACCTGGTTCTTAAAACCCATCTAAACAGAAGGAACGCCGCTGCAGCGACGTTCCTTCTGTTTAGATGGGTTTTAGTAGTAGCCACCCGATTTGCGTTGCTGCACCGCTGTAACACCCACCGTCTCCAGCAGCTTGCCGTTCTCTACGGTGGCGTATACCAGCCAGTGATCACCACAGTCCATCCGATTCTGGACACGGCACTCCAGGTAGGCGAGGGCTTCGTCCAGCACCAGGCAACCATTAGTGGCGGGGTGGGTCTTCACTTCTGCGAAACGATCTTCGCCGGGGGCAAGGGGTTTCATAAAGTACCGCCGCAGGTTGCGTCCCTCTTTGAGGACATTCAGGACAAAGGCATCGCCATTGTGAGGCAAGATTTCCTCAGCGCGGTTCTTTTCCAGCGCCACCGTCAGCCCCGGCGGGTTAAACGTTGCCTGAGACACCCAGGAGGTGAGCATTCCCATGTCTGTGTCTCCCTGCTTTCCAGTCAACACACAGAGAGCGCCAATCACACGTCCCACTGCCTGTTCAGTCCGATCGGTCTGAGAATCGGTGAGCGCCTGTCGGGGAGCGCGGATTTTTTTGGCCCGCTTCAGCCCCTGAGCAAATTCAGCCCCCGCTGCTTCGCACTGCTGGAGTACCTCCTCAGTGGGCTTAAATTTCACCCGCAGGGTTTCAAACCCTAGCGTATAGCCCGCATCCTGAAGCTTACTCTCAATCAGATCCACTGCTTCCCCACTCCAGCCGTAGGAGCCAAACACCCCTGCCAGCCGATTCTTGGGTGCCGTTGATAGCACAATGCCTAGAGCAGTCTGAATCTGGGTGGGTGCATGACCTCCCAGGGTGGGGGAACCAATCACGAAGCCGTCGCTTTTCTCAACGGCGCTGGTGATTTCCGCCGGGTCAGCAAACTCGCAGTTGATCGACTCCACTGCTACGCCTGCGCTGGTTAAACCACGGGCGATCGCCGCTGCCATCGTCGCCGTGTTGCCGTAGGCCGAGGCGTATAGCAGGGTAGTGGTTAAATCCTGAGTCTTCTGCTGCTGACACCAGGCGCGGTAGTCAAACCCAAACCGACTGACGCTGTAACGCACAATCGGACCATGACCACAGGCGTACAGCTTGGCGTTGAAAGCGGACAGCTTCTCCAGTGCAGCTTCTACCTGCTTGGCCTGGGCCGCATGAATACAGTCAAAATAGTAGCGTCGATCCTCATCCAGTTTCTTCCAGTTCTCATCGAACACCGTGTCATCACAGAGATGCGCTCCAAATAGCTTGTCGGTGTACAGGATGCGGGTAGCAGGGTCAAACGTACATAGCTCATCAGGGTGGCGTGGCGTAGGCACAAAGGCAAACTGGAGCGCGTGGCCGTTGCCCAGATCCAGAACTTCTTCCCCTCGCACGGCGGTGATGCTCAACTCGCGTTCAGGGAAGGCCAACCGGAGGGCGATCGCCCCCGGTTTGGAGCAGACAAAGGTAATCTGGGGAGCCAGATCCAGCAGCGCCTTCAGGGTAACGGTGCGATTGGGGTTGACGTGGCCCAAAATTACGTAATCAATCTTTTGCAGGTAGGTATGGTGCGCCAGCTCCTGCAAGTAAATTTCAGTAAAAGATTCTCCTGGCGGGTCAATCAGCGCGATTTTGTCGGCCTGGATCAGGTAGGAGTTGGCGGTCGTCCCCTTCTGGCGAGCATACTCGACCTCAAACTTCAGCCGATCGAATGTGCGCGATCGCAGCACCATCGTATCTGTGCCAATCTCGGCAGCCTGTACGTCGCGGGGTTTGATGTCTGCCATAGATGAGTCCGGGGAATCAGGGATAAA
>CAZVXA010000382.1:0-4007 GCA_964630955.1 uncultured bacterium
GCACACCCCGAAGCAGGTAACCGCAGCAACTTGCTTCAGGCGCAACAGTATTACCAGGAAGCGGAGGAGATCCTGAAGCAGCATGGCCAGTTTGACCATGCTGCGACTGTGACGCAGGCGCTAACACAGGTGGAAAAGGAGTTAAAAGCGCTACAGTAGCCGACCTTGCATGGCTCGATTCCCAAAAAAAGAACACTGCCTCGGAGAAGTCTATGAACGAAATCCTGAACGATTCATTTGTTCAACAGTGATTCCTGTGGCGATCCCAAGTCTGGTGTTTCTGCGATTTGCGTGACTGTTATGGCCCCATCCAACGGTACATTCCTAAATTTTAAGAATTATCATGCTTGGAGTCGGCTGTTTTTCAACAAAGTTGCTGCTGAAAGGCAAACTGCTGAGAAACCCCGAATATTTTGCGCGAGAAACCGCCCTGGAGACTGTGATCGGTTTTCTGCCGCTCGTCGGGGCAAACCTGCTGGGCCTTGACCTGTGGCTGTCGGTGACAGTTGCGGGATTGCTCACAGGGATGCTGATGCCCTAACTGCTAAAGGATACAGCGTTTTTCATGCTGGAGAAGGGGGTGGAGGGGGGGTGCCCCCTCCACCCCCTTCTCCAGACCTATCTTTTGACAGACGAGTCAGTAACAGGTGATCGCTACGATAGGCAGGAAAAGCAACAACGGACAGAAATTCGATTCTGTACGAAGTTTGTGGTGCGTTCTGATTTCACTGCTCATCCAGACATAACGACAAAGTTTTCGTTGGCTGAACCGTTCATTGATAAATCTGCTCTGGTGACTCTCCTGCTTTCTGACATGGGAGGTGGTAGGCGATCGCAGGGCTGATTTTTTATGCGCGGTTCTATCACACTTGAGTTTTGATCAATCGCTTTCAGGAGAAACTATGAATTTCAATCGTCTTGTTCACAGTCTTAAATCTTTGGCGAGTGTCCTTGGCCTGGTTAGTGCTGGCGTATTCCTGATCCTGCCTGTTACGGTTCTGTTCCGCTCACAGGTGACTGAAGCTCAAGCGGCTTCACAGATAGCGCAGACCAGCAGTGGTGAGGGTGCTGCTGGCGGCTCTACGATTAATCCGACTAATCCAAACAACAGCAACACCGATCGCCCCATTACTAGCCCTGCAAGCGGTACTTTCTCTCCTGAAGGCGTTCCCGGAAACATTGATCAGGATGGTAGTGCAACAACGCCCGGTACTGCGGGTGGCGCAGCGGGTACGGGGGCGGGTGGTGTCAATCCAACGCCCGGTACTGCGGGCGGTACAACAGGCACGGGGGCGGGTGGTGTCAATCCAACGCCCGGTACTGCGGGCGGTACAACAGGTACAGAATTTGATACAACTCCTGGTACTGCGGGTGGCGCAGCGGGTACGGGGGCGGGTGGTGTCAATCCAACGCCGGATGCTGCGGGCGGTACAACGGGTACAGAATTTGATACAACTCCTGGCACTGCGGATAGCACTTTCACCACGCCAGACGGCACAGGTGGTGCAGCAGATACGGGCGCGGGTGGTACTTTCACACCAGACGGCACAGGTGGTGCAGCAGGTACGGGCGCGGGTGGTGTTGAAGGCGTCCGAGCGCTCTGGTAACCCTGACTGTTGACATCTTCCCCATCCCTCTACAGGATGGGGATTTCCAAAATCACTTTTGCAACTTCCTGCTTCTTCGCAGTTGCCCCTTAGACTCATGCCCCTCAGGTCTGACACTCGCTCCACAGGCTGTCACGGTGTGTCCCACCGCCAGAATATTTTGAAGTGCCGCTCCTATCCCTCCACACGGCCCAGGCAGATGGGGTACCTCGGAAAAATGATGAAACCTTTCCATAAAGGACTGCAAATCCAACGAATCAGAGTCCTGCTGTACGTTCTGATTAGCTCGGTTGGGGGGATATGCCTATCTCTGGCGTTGAAATCTCAGGTGGAAGACTTGAGTAGTCAGTTCATCCCCCAGCAGACGAAAGGCCAGTGGACTGTTCCTGCAACCTCAGAGGCCCTAGTATCACCCAAAAACATTTCTTCCCTGCCAGCCGCCAGAAAGACACCCCCTACCAGAACGACACCGATCCCAGCTACGATCCAGGCGATCGCATTGCCTGCAAAAGGATCTCCTGGCATTGCAGATAATGTCGCAGGGGGAAATTTGCGGCTGGTGATTCGTCTCAGCCAGAAACGGGTGACGTTATATCGAGGAGCGAATGCCCTCCAGAGCTATCCAGTGGCGATCGGACGGGCAGGCTGGGAAACCCCCAAAGGAGAGTTTCAGGTGATGCGCATGATCAAAAACCCCACCTGGATCAATCCACTCACCGATGCTGTTGTTCCCGGTGGTAGTCCAGGGAATCCCCTGGGGAAGTACTGGATTGCTTTTTGGACTGATGGAAGAAACTGGATTGGTTTTCACGGTACTCCCAACCCCACATCTGTGGGAACTGCTGCCTCCCACGGTTGTATCCGCATGTATAACGCTGATGTCGAAGAATTATTTCACCAGGTCACACCCGGAACTCCAGTCATCGTTGAATGATGGTTCAATTTCTATCCCTGGGAATAGCACCGATTTTCTAAAAACGCTCCCTACAAAGGCGTTTGTGACAATGCAGGGTTGCCTTTAGGGACTGCGGCAAACGGGCGTGAGGGAAAGACAGCCCCCTGCGTAAAACCATGGCGGGTGATGCGATCGTACTCCAGGTCTTTCTGGTTATAGGGAACCACCGCATTTTTGAGCCGCTGGTTAATCATGGCCTGTAAAGCTTCACAGGTGGGCTGAGGGGCGATACCATGCAGGGTTCTCAAGACGGCTGTTCCGGCCTCGACCCCGTGGTTTTTGTGGCCAATTTCGTGAGTTTTCAGTGCGCCCATATAGCGCTGCCACTCTGCTATCAGGCTGGCGGGGGTATTCCGGGGGGCTGTCCAACCGGGCAGAATATAGAGAACATCGACACGGGTATTCATGCTGGTAATTGCACATCGACCTCCCCGTCGGCCATAGTTGTAAGCCCAATGGACATGCCAGTCGGTGCGGGCATCGTATCGCTGTCCATTAGTCTGGCTCTGCGGCCCCATTCTGGACATCTGTTGTCGCAGGGCAGCGGCGGTGTTTCCTACGATCGGGTAGTAGCGATAGCGAATGTTAACGCGGGGACTGGGGGGAGAAGGAGGCACTGTAGAGGCAGCAGTGAGCGCTGTTTCTCCTCCAGAAGAAAGCGAACGATTGGCGGCGGCGGCGACAGGTTGGCTCAAGGCAGAACCACCAAGGATCTGAAGGGAATTGGCATCGAAATCGCCAGTGTGGGGTAGGAGGGTATTGAAGGAATGAAGCAGCACAGACAGGCAGGTGGCGACGACTACCAGAAGCAGGAGCATGATAGGGTGGCGATTCACTCAAGCTATCCCTAAAGAGAGATGACATGGGTAGAATACACACTTTTTTGGCGGAATATTAAGGTTTTCTTAAAGTTAATCTTCCTTTACATCTGACCCTGGAAGGCAAGAGATCAGCCATCCAGAAAGATGCCTGCGGATTGAAACCTCTCGCCATGCAGCAGCAGCCCGCAAATGCTGTATAAATAATAAAAACTAAGTAACTGGACTTTTGACTAAATCGCGCCCATTTTTTCTGAAACGCTGACTGCGTCAGCGTTTCAGAAAAAATGGGCACTCAAACGAAATATGCCGCGAAACGCTCTCTACGAGAGCGTTTCGCGGCATTACAGGAAAAATAGTCAAAACTCCAGTTAGTCAGTGGGCGTGGAAAAAGTCGAACCCCCTAAATTGGTTCTGCCCTTCGACTTCGCTCAGGAAGGAACCGCTTTAGGGGGTTCAAAGTTGAATCGTGCCTATCTACTTACGTGTTCTAAGGAGATTTCTGCAAAAGAAAATACCCGTTGTGTGGGTGGCCCCCCCCCGGGGGGGGGGTGGCAACCACACCACGCCGGGAAATTAATCGCTGGAAATGACCAGTAGTGGACGTGTGGGTGGTTGTTGGAAAAT
>CAZVXA010000383.1:0-2516 GCA_964630955.1 uncultured bacterium
TAACCGACAACTAAACGCGCCGGGATGCCGATCGATCGCAGCATCACCGTCAGCGCAGTTGAAAAATGGTCAGGGTAGCCGCCCTCATAGGTGAATAAAAACGCCTGCACCAGATCCTCTGCTTGCTCCAGGAAAGGCATTTCCGGCTGGATGCGGTAGTTCTGCTTCAAGTATTGCGCCAGAAAAAGTGCCTTCTCGTAGGGATTGGGCAGCGGATTGCGCGACTTCGCCAGCATCTCCTCCGTTTTCTTCCGAATCCGGTCGGCCCCGTTCTCCGGCATCTGGAGATAGTACTCTCGCGTGCCCTTCGGATAATTCGTCGAAGCCTGGCCCAACTGGGTGCGATCGCGGTAGGGCACCTGGGACACCACTGTATAGGTGAGTCCCTCCGAGAGGGGAACGGGCGATCGCAGGGCCCCTTCCTGGTCAAATGCCACCTGCCGCGTCGGAAAATACAGTTCCTTAGGGTCTGCCAGGGCCGGGATCAGATTGGGCAGGTCAGCGGTAATCGTATAGGACTGAATCACCTCTCGCCGCCTGGTTTTTGTCACCCACTGCGGCAGGTCAAACCGCATCGACCAGCGACCGCGATCCACACGGCTGATCTCATCCTTACTGTTGCGGGTCACCTCCCAGCCCTGCCCTGTGTAGCGGTCAAAGGCCATGACTCGCCAGAAGCCCTCCGCCTGCGATCGCACCCGCATCACCACCTTCGGCTGCATCGTTCCCCGCAGGTTCTGATTGATCCGCGAGTTAAACCCGTAATACTGGTTGCTATCCACCTGCCCGGTGCCACCCTCAATCGAGCCTTCTTCGCTAAACGTGCCGCCCTCCGCCGTTCCTCGCCCCTGGCGCATATACCCCGGATTGAGAATGTTATCCCCATCAAACTGCCCATCAAACTCAATTGGCGCACTTACTGGAAAACTGCGCAGTTGATACCCCGGCAGTCGCGGCAGAAATGCAAAAATCGTCAGCCCCAGCGCCAGAATCACCAGCAGAATCACGCCCAGCCGACGGGGGGAGAGATCCGCCCCCACCTGCCGCAGACGGGGAGCTGCCAGCCCCAGTCGAGACCGGTAGTCCAAAATCAGCACGGGCAGCGCCAGCGCCAGAAATGCCAGCAGCATTGGTGCGAACCAGAAGGTCTGGCTCAACGTTGCAGCGACACCCATCAGAATCAGGCCAATTACGATGGAATAACCCAGATCTTTGCGGCGCGGCATATCAAAACTGTGGAACACCTGAAGCTGAATCAGCAGTTCCGCCAGAGCCAGTCGAGTATCATTCCGTTCTGCCACCAGCCGCACAAAAAACAGACCCAGCCCGATCAGCATGGCGATCGCAATGCAAAACTTGACGGGTACATTCCGCTTGCGCCGACTGAAGTAGCTCCAGGACGCGCCCACCATGCTGACCGGGACTGCCCACAGACTGACTCCTAATGAATCAGCCACATCCGCTGCCGCTATGTCTACGGCAATAATCCCCACTGTCACCATTGCCTGCACCAGCACCCGGAGCGGAATCGAGTCTTCGGGTTCAGGCATTGGCATGGCCTCCAGGCGCTGCCACAGTTGGGGGAAACCAGGAATGGATTTCAGGGAACGGGGGAGGGTGGTTGTCATAGGGGGAGGAGGTGCCTTTTCTGCGGAATTAGCGAAGCGCTAATCGTTCCCCATCCTAATTCCTTGTGATTTAGAGTGTCATCGGTTCAATCACTGTCTATTGAATGCGTGAGGGCGATCGCCAAAGCTGCGACCAGAGGCAGGCGAGGCGGTAGCATGGGAATGGCTGAAATCGCTTGAGGGTCAACGAGGGCAAATCATCAGCACCCAGATGGAGGACAAACACACATGACGGTTGAATTTCAGGTGGGATCGGGTTCGCTGGCAGCGGCAGTTCCGCTGGAGCAGATTGCCTACAACGAGCAGGGACTGGTGCCCACCATCGTACAGGACTACCTGGACGGGACCGTCCTGATGATGGCCTGGATGAATCGGGAATCCCTGCAAAAAACCCTGGAAACGTCTGAGACGTGGTTTTGGAGCCGTTCACGTGCAGAACTCTGGCACAAGGGTGCTACATCCGGCCACCTGCAACAGGTCAAAACGATTCGCTACGACTGTGATAGCGATTGTCTGCTGGTCACCGTGGAACAACAGGGTGACATTGCCTGCCACACCGGGGAGCGCAGTTGTTTTCATCGGATTGACGGCAAGATTACCGCACCTCCTGCCGATACCCTGTCTCAGGTGTTTGAAGTGGTGTGCGATCGCCGCGATCACCCCAATCCCGATTCATACACCTGCAAACTGCTGGCTGGCGGTGATAACAAAATTCTGAAGAAGATTGGGGAGGAGGCCGCCGAAGTGGTGATGGCCTGCAAGGATGACGACAAGGAGGCGATCGCCGGAGAAGCTGCCGATTTGATCTACCACACCCTGGTGGCACTGGCCTATCACGACGTAGAGTTGCGATCGGTCTACCGCAAACTTCAGGAGCGGCGACGGTAG
>CAZVXA010000383.1:2616-3965 GCA_964630955.1 uncultured bacterium
AGCATGAACAATTATAAAAAAAGAGTTTTGCTACGACAGATGCTTTCAATATTGGAAATATAGCGCTCCACGCTCAGGCAAACCACAGATTGTCATGTGAGAGCCGCGCGGGTATCTGTTTAGCGTTTTCGGATTCCAGTCTGAGCGACGCCCAGGCTGGAATCCGAAAACCTATTTTTAGCGTCTCTGCGTGCCCTTGCAGCGCAGGGGCACGCAAGAGACGCTAATCGCATACCAGCCACGCTTCCATCAAAAAATATTCAGTTTTATTTAATCCAAGATCCTTAGCAGGGGGGATTGAGAGGGGTGAAGTTGTTGATTCACAACGCTTTAGCAGATGGTAGAGCAGTCTGAAATTAACGTGCAGGGGCTGGTGGATAAACTGGTTCTCGTTGCATTCGCGCAGGTGACCTAATGGAAGCAGAGGAACTGCTGCAACGCTACGCAGCAGGAGAGCGAAATTTTGATACAGTTGACCTCTGTGGCGCGCGGTTGCAGGAGGCTGATTTGAGGGGGGCCAGTCTGAGAAAGTCCATCTTATATGAAGTAGATTTGAGCGGTGCAAATCTGGTAGACGCCAAATTGAACGGGGTGAGATTGCGACAGGCGAATTTAAGCGGAGCCTGTCTGGCTGGGATACAAATGTCTGGAGCAGACCTGTCCGAAACCGACTTATCTGGGGCAGATCTGAGTGGGGCAAACCTATGGCGATCGCTCTTCCGCAGCAGCATCCTCCGTCACACCATCCTGGACTGGGCCAATCTGCACGATGCTAACCTGAATGGTGCCGATCTGACTGCCGCATCGCTGAACCGGGCAGTGCTCACTCAGGCGTCCCTGAACGATACCCGACTGGTAGAAGCCATACTGCGGTCAGTCAACGCTATGGAAACAAAATTTACACGATCACAGCTCCAAAGTGCGCACCTGGAGCGGGCCGATTTGACACGAGCGGTATTCCTGGAGGCAGACCTGAGTCGAGCGGAATTGGAAGCCGCCAATCTAACGGGAGCAAACCTGAAGCACGTTAACCTGGAGGGCGCAAACCTGATCGGTGCTAATCTGACCCAGGCTAACTTAACGGCTGCCCGCATCATGCTGGCTGAGTTGCGGGGGGCCAGGTTAGACCGGGCAGAGCTGACCAGTGCCATCCTGACAGAGGCCAACTTAAGTTGGGCCAGTCTATATGATACCAACCTCAGCGGGGCAACCCTGCACAACGCAGTGCTGCTGGATGTCAGCCTGAGCAGCGCCAATCTACGGGGGGCCGACTTGAGCTTTGCTCAGCTTGATGTGGGTGCTCTGGAAGGAGCCAATCTGAGCTGGACGGTAATGCCATCAGGGGCCTA
>CAZVXA010000384.1:0-3961 GCA_964630955.1 uncultured bacterium
GCGCCGGGGGGCGCGCGGCTATCAAAAAAAATTTTGGTTATATATCCGCCAAATGCGATTTTTCTGAAACCCTAATGTTGGTTACGCGGTGGCGCTGTAGCGCCACGGCTTCTCCTACTTTAGGGTTTTGGTTCTAAACCAGGTTAAACCGACCGATCGAGCCAACGTTGGAAACTCCCCGCTCACCCATGTTGACGTAGTAGAGATAGCCATCTGGCCCGGTGACCAGTTGCACATCCCAGTCCTGCCCCGGCATCACGGGTCGGACGTCTCGCACGCTGCCGTCGCCATTAAAGAAGGTGGCAAAGACGTTGTTGTTGAAAACATCGGTGAAGAACAGCGCGCCCCGGAACTGATCGGGGTAGAGGGTGCCCGTATAGAAATCCCCCATGATGATGGCGTTGGCTCCATCCTGGTCGTGGCTACGTCCCACCAGGGGGGCAACGACCCGTGACAAACCACCGCTGCCATAGAAAGCCTGGGACTGGGGCAGGTTGCGATATCCGCCCTGCTCCTCGCTCACCCCGCGACCTCCCTCATAGTAGGGCCAGCCAAAGTTTGCACCGCGACCCCGGTTGATCTCCTCCCAGGTACCAAAGCCCACATCTCCAATATAGGGAGTATTGGTTCTGGGGTTAATGGCAAAGCGAAAGGGATTCCGCAGACCGTAGTTAAAGACCTTCGAGCGGTTGCTATTGGGGTCGCCATTGAAGAAAGGATTATCTGACAAACCCTGACCCGTCAGCGGATCGATACGCAGGAGCTTCCCCGACAGGTTATCGAGATCCTGTACCCGGAAGGTGCGGGGGTCCACACCGTTGTAGGACGTGCCATCGCCATTGCTGACAAACAGCGATCCGTCGGTACCAAATTTAAGGAAACCAATGGAGTGGGTATCGCTATCGGTGGCCAGGTAGTCGCGGATATTATTCGTAGCACCCTCCCGCAGAGACGGCGGAGCATTAATCGTGGTGCCGTTGTGAATCCCGGAGGGGGGATTAGCAAAGTTGGTTGAGCTGTTGGTTCCGGGGTTGCTGGTGAACTGCCAGTTGCTATTCGTGCCCAGCAGCACGACTTCGCTGCCGGGGATGGCTGTTCTGAAGCCCGTAGCAGGGTCAGCCGTGACGCGGCTCAGGCGGGAGGGACGGTTGCCCAGCCCATCACGCCCACCATCGCCGGAAAAAGCAGCCGCCTCCGGTGGGTCGTAGGTATACAGCAGGTAAACGTAGTCGCGACCCCGGTTTTGCCCAAAGTTGGGATCAACCGCAATGCCCAGCAGGCCCCGGTCATTGGCTGGATTAGAGTTGACCCGCGGAGAGATATCGATAAACGAGCCACCCAGGAGCTGACCGTTCTCCATGATACGAACCACACCGCCCTTCTCAGCGACGTACATGAGGCGGCGACCGGAACCATCCAGCGGCGGTGTCCAATCAATCGCGGTGGGTGCATTCAATCCGCTCGCCAGCGCCGCTCGAGCAAATCGCCCCGTCACATCACCATCCAGAATGTTGACGGTAACGCCATTGGGGGAACCCAGGGGCACGCCAGTCACATTTCTGAGCCGCACCCGGAACGATTCATTCTCCTCAATTGCCGTGTTCGCCAGGGTGCGAATGTTCACGGTTTGCATCACCTGACCGGGAGCGAACCGAATAAAGCGCCGCACCGCCTGGTAATCCTGTCCTGCGATCGCCGTCCCATTCACAGTTTCCAGAATCGCTGTAGCAGTTCCCCTGACATCCCCGTTGCGGCGAATGGTAACGGCTGCCGTGCCTCCTTCTCGAACAGTGATGCTGGGCTGGGTGAAGGACATTACCGGCCCACCTGCAGCGCTGTTAAAACTCCAGTTGAGAATGTCATGGGTATTGGATCGGCCACCCGTTCCCCCGGTAAAGCCGACGTACATCCGGTTGCCCAGCAATGCCCCCAGATCCACGTTATAGGTGAGGGTTGGCGTTCTGGGTTTAACGGCAGTTCTGGACAGGTAGACGTTGAGGCGGCCCGATGCGTAATCGATCCAGCTAGTGTAGGTGGCCCCGTTATTCAGGTCAAAGGGAGAAGCCACCGTTCTGGCGGGCAGTGTTCCCAGGACGTTCCCGTTCAGGCGAACCGCAATATTGTTGTCATTGATGTCCTCATCACCGTTGTCCCAGGTGTCGAAGGCGATCGCCAGACTCCGCGCTCCGCCGCTGCCGTAGCCCATCTCCCCGGCAAAGCCCCCCAACGTGTTGAGGCCAAACTCGGTGTTCTGTACGGTGAAGGTAAAGCCATCGGTTCCAGTGGTTCCCTGACGCCCCCCAATACGGAACCGGAATTGGGTCTGGAAGGAGGCATTGCCTGTCAGATTGATCGGTGCCGTATAGTAAGCAGCACCCCTTTGAAATAGCACATCGGGTGTCAGACGCAGGGCATTGCCCACACGAGCCGCTACCCCATTTAACCGCAGCCCTGCAACACTGGCAAAGTTGGCGTAATTAAACCGTCTGCTCAGCCGGGGTACGTCATCATCAATGATAGTGACACGCGCCGTTCTGGGTGCATTCAGGCTGACGTTGCGGTCAATATTGGTCAGCGTCACACTGAAAACTTCGTCCCCTTCCGCAATCCGGTCGTTAATGATGGGGACGTTGATAAACTGGCGAGAAACGCCGGGTGCAAACGTCACCACGCCCCGCACGGGAGTAAAGTCCCGGTTGGCCGCTGCCGCATTCCCACCCGTCGTCTGCGTCTGGTAAAACACCCTTGAAGTGCGGCTCAGATTGCCTCCGCGCACAACCAGAACTCTGGCAATCCTACCAGCTTCGCCCACTGCCACGTTTCCCCCCAGGCGAATTGAGGCAAGACCTGAGCTGGCTGCGGCGATGGCTCTGCCACTGGTGCTAGCTCCAATGAGTCCGGTCGTCCCACCCACTGGAGAACTGGAAGCACGAGATGTTGCCGAACTTCCCGGAAGGGTAACCGTTCGGAGATCCAGGGGAACAGGCGTGGTGATCGCTGGCTCCAGGGCAGAAGTGAGCTTTGAATTGGACAGGTTTGACATAAATCCCTACCTCGAAACTGGTTCAGACAGCAAAGATCGAACGAAATTTTCCGGCGTTCAGGCTGTTTTAGGGCCAAAAGCAGCGCTCAGCAATTTGAACACATCAAGTATGTGAAAACTCCGTCAACTGGATGAAATCTAGTACAGCAACAAAAAAGTTTTGCAAGGGGTTTGGGAGCAAAGCCCCCACGTTGCAAAATTGAGTATTTATAACACTAGTACTCGGCGGCTTAAGTTAATCGATGATTGTTGATTTGGGGCGCTTCACGCCCCAAATCAACAATCATCGGTTTATTTCCGCCATGTTGTACTAGAAAGATGAATGACAGTGCGAGAAGAAAAGAGCGCGATCGCTCAGCACAGTAGTTCCTCAGTGAACCAGAATAGTTCCAGACGTTTACTGAGAACACCAGAATCGAAACCCGATGAATAGAAGAGCCACATTCAGGCAAAACTTCTGATTACATTCAGTTCACAACCCCACAGGTTTCCCCGCTATCCCTGAAATCATAAGAGCGATAAATTGCAGATGCAGAGGCGATTCAATTCTGGCGTCATCTTCCCAAAAGATGCATAGCTGAAACCCTGTCCAATCAAGGACTCAAGCCTTTCATCCAGTACACCATCGGGAAAAAAGCCGTCAGAAAAATACTCTAACTACAAATAGCATTTCAAAATTCGTTTGTAAGTAAGTTCACTGAGTCTTCACGAATACTCAACGTTAACCTTACGCGGATACCTGCCCTGCAAGGGCAAGTTTTCTGAACTTTCATTCCATACTTCACGTAAATTTAACAAACTGGACTTTTGACCATTTTTCCTACAACGCTACGAAACACCCTCCACGAAAGCGTTTCACAGCATACTCCCTTCCCGCCATAAGACTAGGCAGTCAATGAGAATATAAAATTCAGTGTT
>CAZVXA010000385.1:0-3919 GCA_964630955.1 uncultured bacterium
CCCCCCCCCCCCCCCCCCCCCCAAAACTGGGTTTAGAAATTTGCAAAAGTGAGATTCACCCTTTGGACTTTTCCACAACCACCGATTTATACAAAATCAGGGGAAGGCGAATTTACGAACTTAATTGTTGCCATCTCCCATACCTGAGAGCTGATGAAGTTGAGCGTCTACTGCGGCAATGAAGTTCGCATCCTCGAGTGTACTGGCAGGAACGCGACGATCGGTTACCGCAGCTTGGACAACCTGTCTGGCGGTTAATTGACCGAACTCAAAGGATGAGCTGAGCCGATTTCCCCTGGGGATGCCCTGATCTTTGAAGTATCCCCGTTCTGCCAGACTGACAATCTGTGATGGGTTTGCGTTGCCAATGTGACCTGTCTGGTCTGTTTGTGCTTTGACTCCAGGCATCAAAACGACTGTTGCCAGAAGCATTGTCAAACCACCAAATACAATACGCTGCATAATGTACCTCCTTAAGAACTTTGTGAACTGAGTGCTGGTCAGGGTATGAGTTGTGTAACTGTACGGTCAACGATCCTTTGAAGCTCAACCCGTTCAGCAATCCTTAATCACCACCAGCCAGTTTTGAGTGTCTTTCGAGTTTCAGTTCTGCTGTGGCTTAATTAGTAGTGTGGACAATGGATCTGAAGAACTCCTGAGAATTGCCTAAATAAACCCTGAGAACTGGAGCGATCGCCCCTCATCTCACTGCTCTAGAGATTGCGATCGCCGCAAAAACTATCGCTCAGCTCTACATCGTGCAGGATGTCACCCAGGACTACGCACTGCTCAATCGATTGATTCGAAGTTTGCAGAGCGTTAGTCTGGGAGCGATCGCCCTCCTCTGTCTGTTTATGATCTGGTTTATTCGGCGATCGCTGCGTCCCCTCAACCACCTCAGACAGGCAACCCTTGAGAATACGAATCTGCCGCCACTTGACCCGGAGGAATTGCCCACAGAAGTGCTCGAACTGGCCCAGACGTATAACCGACTGCGCGATCGCCTGTCGGAATCCAGCTTGAAGCAGCAGCAATTTACCCACAATATTTCCCACGAACTCCGAACTCTCCTGAGTCTGGTGTACGGCTACCTGCAAAGTACACTGAAACGTGGCCCCAACCTGACGGAGAGCCAACAGGAGGCACTATCAATTGCGGTGCTGGAAACGGAAAATATTATCCAACTCTTGCAGGCTCTGCTGGAGGCTGCTCAGTTAGAAAGCAGCCTGTCAGGTCTGAATCTGGAACCTGTGCAGGTGAACGCGATCGCGATGGAAGTCGTTGATCTGGTGCAGCAGTTTGAACGTCGTACGGTGCAACTGGAGGTCGCAGAAGCGGTGATGGCAATCGCCGATCGAAAAGCGCTCCAGCGGTTGCTGGTACAACTGTTGAGCAATGCTGTTCGCTATTCACCCGAAGATCGGCCCATCATCGTGAGACTTTTTCAACAATCCGATCAGGCAATGATTGAAGTGATTGATTACGGTTGTGGAATTGAACGTTCAGAACAGTCTCGTATTTTTGAGCCGCTCTACCGGGTCGAGTCATCCCGCTCACGCAAAACGGGTGGAATTGGTCTGGGGTTATCCATTGTGCGATCGCTGGTGGAAGGAATGGGGGGAAGCATTTCGGTTGCATCAGAACCTTGCAAAGGTAGCACGTTTACTGTCACACTCCGGAGAGCGACGCCATGACAGCGCACATTCTCTTAGTTGAAGATGAAACGAAATTGGCTCGCTTTATTGAGCTGGAGTTAAATTGTGAGGGTTACCGTATCAGTGTGGCGCATGATGGTGCAACAGGATCGACTGATGAAAAAACGCTATTTTCTGCAAGCGGGTGCGGTTGTGGTTGGGGCGATCGCGCTCTCTCGCTATACCTCCCCCAGTTCAGTGGCTCGCACGCCCTCAGATGGCACCTTTGAAATTACAAAAACCAACGAAGAATGGCGGAGCATCCTAACGCCTGCACAGTTTTATGTACTAAGAGGCCACGGTACTGAAAAACCCTTCAGCAGCCCATTCGACAAACAGTTTGTGCGGGGGACTTACCATTGTGCAGGCTGTAACCTGCCCCTGTTCTCCTCCGATACCAAATTCGATAGCGGAACAGGGTGGCCCAGTTTTTATACGGCGATCGCCAATGCAGTAGGTACCCGTGAGGACACTTCCCTGATGATGACTCGCACTGAAGTCCATTGCCGTCGTTGTGGTGGGCATCTGGGCCATGTCTTTGGTGATGGCCCTGCACCTACAGGTAAGCGCTACTGTATCAACGGGATTGCCCTTGAATTTGTTGCAGGATAGACATCATGACAGTACCCAGGCTTGTTCGCTTTAGCCCTTTTGTCCGTCGCTTCTCTGTTTTGTCACTGATCGCCTTCGTACTGACCTATTGGGCGATTCGTTTAGGCGCGGTTCCGATTTCAACACCTCCGGCAGTCACAGTGTTTCCTGATCCTGAGGTCGATGTCTCAATGCCTGCATCAACCCGAAGGGAAACCGCCGTTTTCGCAGGCGGTTGCTTTTGGGGGATGGAAGGCGTTTTTGAACACCTCAATGGGGTGTCTGAAGTATATACAGGCTATTCAGGGGGAGATGCAGCCTCCGCCCGATACGGGCATGTGAGCGCAGGGATTACGGATCATGCAGAGTCAGTGCAAGTTATTTATGATCCTTCACAAATTACCTATGGGCAGTTACTCAAAGTCTACTTCGCAGTGGCGCATGACCCTACCCAGCTCAATCGACAGGGACCAGACGTGGGGAGGGAATATCGTTCAGCGATATTCTTTGCTAATGAGGAGCAGAGGCAGGTCGCTCAAAGCTATATCGATCAGCTCAACCAGGCGAAAGTGTTCAATCGCCCGATCGTGACCCAACTGACTCCTCTGGAGCAGTTTTTCCCGGCTGAGGACTACCACCAGGATTTTATCAGGCGCAATCCCCACCATCCCTATGTTGTCATCCATGATTTGCCGCAGATCGAACGGCTGAAAATCCAGTTCCCTGAGTTCTACCGGGAACGCAGCTTGAATGAATAACTAAACCCCTGCGAGCCTGTCTCGCTACGACTTTGGCGAAAACCCCTTATACAATGCTTTGCAAGTGCATCTGGCACAGACTTTGATTTTAGTTCAGCGCAAAGCGCTGTAGTGATGCCTGAAACCCTTGACTTTGTGTGGGGGGCTTTTGCCCTTGAGTCGAAATGTATTGGAGACTATTATCACTTCAAGCGGTTTGTAGGGGTCACCCCCACAGTATTTTTACGACAGCCATAGCAAGAATTTACAAAAATAGCGCAAGAATCTGGAAAACCTCTACTGGCTATTGTTTATTGGTCTCGCCGATCGCAAGAATTTAGAAAAACTGGGCAAAATTTTGGAATACAGCCAGTGCTTTTATTTAGATAATAGACGTAACAACTGATGCTTCTAGGGTTCCGACTGAGATCGAGGGGCCTGGGTGTCTGGTTCAAGAGAAGCAAGCGATCGCCCATCACAGGGTTAACCCTCTTTGTCGATGGCGATCGCTCCACGGAGGGATAAAAGGCCGGGAGGAATTCGCTGCGATTCGCAAGCTGTTGGGATTCTTCTCGGGTTTTGTCGTTTTGATTTTGTTTTTTGTGCAGTCGCCATTAAAGTTCAGGTAATCACTTGTGAATGACGATAAGCAGATGCTGCAAAAGCGCGATCAGTTTATTGTAGCCACAGCGAAAGCAACAAACGTCCTGCTCACCCTGGAAACCCGTGATGAAGCAATCGATACCGCTCTCAGAATCATTGGAGAAGGAATTGGCTGTGATATCGTCACTGTCCTCGAAAATATGTTCGAATCGGCATCCCGATTGCCCAGTTCATGTCATTTTATTTACCGAAGGGGAGAGTTTGAGAGGGGATGCAATGCCCCTGGCTTCAGAC
>CAZVXA010000386.1:0-3906 GCA_964630955.1 uncultured bacterium
AGTTCACATAGCCATTCTTAAAGCCTATCCGAAAACCCAAATTCTGGAGGGCGCGACGCTGTCGCGTCGCGCCCTCCAGAATTTGGGTTTTCGTTATTCGGATAGGCACTAAGTAACTGGAGTTTTGACTACTTTTCCTGTAATGCCGCGAAACGCCCTCTGCGAGGGCGTTTCGCGGCATATTTAATTCCAGCGCCGATTTTCTCCAAAACGCTGACTGCGTCAGCGTTTTGGAGAAAATCGGCGCAATTTAGTCAAAAGTCCAGTACTTAAGTTTTTGCTTAAAAACCTAAACTTCGGTTGTCTACGCTACAAAAAAACAGTTTACTAGGCTCAACCAGCTTCCGTTGAGGGTGTGTTGTCGTCTCTCACACTCGCCCAACCGCTTCAGAACTGGATTAGTTCCCCAGTGCATTCAGGCACCCATGAGTTTATTGATCTTCCCTCCAAAGGATGTATCCACTCCTGGACACCTGACGATCGCGAACTGAGGGTGATCATGCCAACCTTCCACGGTGGCGTCGCCATCATTGACGGGGGTGGGAATACTGGTAGCACCGCAAAGGCCCCATTTGTCAGTCAAACCGCCATTCGGTTCACACAATCGCTTGATCGGGCAGATGCAGAACCCGGCTCAGTGAACTTGAAGGAGATGGAATCTCACTATGAGCAGATTCGCGTGTCGCTGCGGCGAACCAGCGAAGACCTTCCCCCATCGGAGTGGCAGCGGCTAGAGGATGAATTAAATGATGCTCTTAATGCTGCGCAATTTACAGCTTTTGCTGGTGTCATTTAGCCCAGGTCTTCATGTTCACTCCCATCTACAGCGCTCTCCGCTGAACTAAAACCAAATTTTTTGTTGGGAACCTTGCTCAGCACGGTTCCCAACAAAAAATCTGTACCTCACACGCTTAAGAAGCGCTGTCCTTCGCTCACTCAGGGTAATCGCAATGCAACTTCTCGGCGTTCTACTGGTCATCATTTCGGCTACCTCCTTTGGTGCAATGCCTATCTTTGCCCACTTTGCTTACGCAGCAGGTGTTACGCCGCTTACAGCACTCTTTTTTCGGTTTGCGATCGCCGCTGTCTGCCTCTGCACCTACCTGGCCGTCCGCAAAGTACCGCTACCTCGACCCCGAAATCTACGGACACTGATTCTCCTAGGCGGAGTGGGCTTTGTGCTGCAATCCCTCAGCTTTTTCACTGCGCTCACGCTGGCTTCGCCCGGTCTGGTTGTTCTGTTGCTGTATCTCTATCCAACGATTGTGGTCGGTCTTTCGATTCTAGTTCTTCATCAACCGACCAACCCGACGAAGTTAGCCGCGCTGAGCATTGCACTCCTCGGCACCGTTCTGACGATCGGGCCAGTTGGAAAAACACAGCTTCTTGGCGTAATTTTGGGTTTGGTTTCCGCCAGCGTCTATGCGGTTTATGTGCTGATTGGCGAACAGGTGATGCAGGAAGAATCTCCTCTGACGTCCTGTACAGTGATGATTTCTTCTGCTGCAATCGTATACGGATGTATTATTTCAATTCATGGCATTGACCTGCCTCACCAATTTTCGGGTTGGCTCGCGATTCTTGCCCTTGGATTGATCTCAACAATTATTGCGCTCGGGACATTTTTTGCTGGAATTAAACTCCTGGGTGCATCGACAGCATCCATGTTGTCAACCCTGGAACCTGTCGTCACAATTGTGCTGTCGATGATGATTTTGCAGGAGCCGATTACAAAGTTACAGGTGATCGGGGGCGCTTTGATCCTGACAGCCGTTGTCATCCTGACGCTGGGAAAGAGCGCCAATCAGCCGCTCAAAGCGGGTTATGAGTAATTAAATTTGCTGAGAGCCGCGCTCAACAAAAACTTTGAACCTCAAGCGCTTGAACAGCGCTGTAAGTCAACAATCCACTATCGGCGGTTCATCTGCCAGAGATTCAGTTTCTGGCGCAAGCCAGGGACAATCTGTGGATTCTGTTTCAGCAAAAAGAATACGTAAACGCCGATCAAAACTAATATGCAAACTCCGCCAAGACGGTTATAAGTATCAATGATTTGTTGATCCGTCCAGTTGTAGTCCAGACTGAGACGGTTCATATCTCCGCCTGTATCTCCTTCACCTCCAAAAAGTGTTCCCCAGGGAATCGACTCCGTGCCCTTCTGGACATTCTGCCAGAACCAGAAGATTCGCCAGAAGGCGTTAGCAGCAATAATCATCACAAAATAGCGCCAGAAGTCCCAGCGCCAGCGCTCCGGGAAGGGAAAGTAGAAGCAGACCATCAACAAAGTGCTGAGGTAGAACTCGCCGCCCACACCGCCGAAGGACATCCACATGGTAAACGCGCGCTCCGGCAGTTGCCAGGTCATGAAGAACTGGATCACCGCACAGGCGATCGCCAACCCCATCACCCAGCGTTTCCCTTCCTTTTGCCCTACCCAGAACAGCAGGCCAAACAGGGTGAGAATGCCGAAGTAGACAAAGAGCGATCGCTCCTCCCCAAAATTCGTCCAGCCAAACGGCAGTGGCGTAGCTCTGCGTCCGGCAAACCAGGCCACAGTGGCGTGGCCAAACTCATGGATCCAGATCTGCATGGGCAAAAACAGAAACTGGAAGACTGACACCAGATTGGTGAACCAGGCGAGGATCAGAGCAATCGGGAAGACCAGTGCCGTGGTGTAGCGGTTATTGAAGGAGTAGGGATCGCGATCGGCAACTGCAACTACCATCGGCATCTGGAACTGATGCTTCCAGGCCAGCGATTTTCCCTTCATGCCGTAGACCTTTAGGGTTCTACCGCGCAACAGTTCCAGAGGCTTCAGCGATTGAAAAACCTGGGCAGCAAGGCTCTCTGGGGGCGCTGAATTTGCCACCAGCATCACCTGGAGGATGACTCCCTGCTCTCGCACTCTAATCTGAAGTGACGGCTGATTCAGGTGTTGCAGGAGCCACTCGGCCACCTCAGATTCCGGCCCAGTGGCAGTAGCCGCAGGTTGTCTGGCCTGGAGAGCAGCTGCATCCTCCTGAATCCGGTGGTAGGCCGCTTTCAGCAGGGGCAGGTCGGTGCGATCGCCCGATCGCATCCGCTCAGATACCTGACGCCCGTAGGCCGCATTGATTTCTTCCACTGATGCACCCCGCCTCAGCCCCAGGAACTGGTAACACTGCTCGATCGGTATCTCACTCATGGCGGGAACTCCAACGACCAGTCCTAGCTTGCCCTCAGAGAAAGGTCACCATGACACATCGAAAGGAAGTCGTCCTGAATGGGTGCTTGCAGAACAGGGCTTGGCAATATTAAACTAAGTTTGTGGACTTAGTTTAATAAGACATGGAAAGTGTCAATATCCATCAGGCTAAAACGAACCTCTCTCGACTTTTATCCCGCGTAGAGCTTGGAGAGGAAATTATCATTTCAAACCGGGGCATCCCCATTGCAAAGCTGGTTCCATTTCACACCAGTTCTAATCGGCGGAGCAGTTTAGGAGCAGATCGAGAACTGTTTACTGTGCCAGAAGATTTTGATGCACCTTTGCCAGAAGAAATTTTGGCAGTATTTGAGGGTGGTGAAACGTGAAGCTCCTATTGGATACCCAGTGCTGGCTATGGTGGTTTGCCCAACCAGAGCGTTTGAGCGAGGAGGCGATCGCCCACATCGTCAACGAAACCAATGAGTTATGGTTTTCTGTCGCAAGCGTTTGGGAAATCGGAATTAAATTTGCAATCGGAAAGTTGCCTTTACCAGAATCGCCGGAGGATTATATTGCCAGCCGTATGAGTTTGTTGGGTGTGCGATCGTTAGAAATTAAGGCAACTCACGCTCTACGATCAGCGGCATTACCCCTGCATCACAAAGGTAACTTCTCAAAAACCGCTGGTAGTGGAGGGAGAGAGGGGTTGCCAAAAGGGA
>CAZVXA010000387.1:0-3852 GCA_964630955.1 uncultured bacterium
GATGAGTGGATGAGTGGATGAGTGGATGAGTGGATGAGTGGATGAGTGGATGAGTATTCTCCAACTTCAGCGCTCCAGTCTTTTCCCTCACTTACCCATCCACCCTCCCACCATCCCACCCTCACTTACCCATCCACCCTCCCACCCATCCACCCTCCCACCCATCCACCCCTATGGATCTCAACCTTATCGGCATCGCCTTCATCACCGTCTTCGTCTCTGAACTGGGTGACAAGAGTCAGCTTGCGGCGATCGCCCTCGGTGGCAGCGGCAAATCGGTTCGGGCCGTTTTCCTGGGAACAGCGGCGGCTCTGGTGCTGGCCAGCTTTCTGGGGGTGTTGCTGGGTGGGGGACTAGCCGAACTTGTGCCAACCCGGTTGGTAAAAATTGCAGCGGCGATCGGGTTTGCAGTGATGGCAATCCGGCTGCTGGTGAGTCGGGGCGATGAAGCCGCGTCTGTTGATTAATTCAAAAACCAAAAGCTGCTATGCCCACTGGGTGGGCATAGCAGCTTTTGGTTTTTGGGGTTTCCGAGAGAAACTATTTGATAAACAGCATCTCCTGATACTTGGGCAACGGCCACAGGTCGTCAGCCACCTCGCCCTCCAGTTGGTCGGCGTATTCGCGCACCTGATCCATCAGGGGGCGGAGGGTTTTGGCGCAGTACTGCATATGGTCTTCGACAGCGGCAAAGTCGTGTTTGGCGATCGCACTCTCCAGCGTGCTGACGGAATCCATCATTTGCTTGGTGAAAGCGGCGACCGTTTCTGCACTCTTTTGCTCCAGCGCAATCCCAATCTGCTTCAGGCTGGAAATACTGGTGGCCAGCTCCGATAGATAGCGGAAGGCAGCAGGATAGAACACCGTTTTGGCCAGACTGATCACCAGCTTGGCCTCCATTTCGATCACCTGAATGTACTGCTCTGCGTAGACATCAAATCGGCTTTCCAGTTCAGCGGCAGACAGCACCGCCGTTCTTTCAAACAGCTCCTCAATGTACTTCTGCTTCAGAACGGGCAGTGCATCAGCGGTAGTAGGCAGATTCAGCAGTCCCCGTTCTTCGACCGCCATTCTGTGCCATTCTTCGGAGTAGCCATTGCCACCAAACACAACGGCGCTGTGCTTCTCCATCACCTGCTTCAGCACCGCAAACGCCGCCGCGTCTAATGTCTTTCCGGTCGCCAGCTCCTCCTCGAGGCGATCGGCAATCCAGGTAAGCGAATCAGTCAGAATCGTATTCATGGCCACCAGGGGACCCGATACGGACTGGTTGGAACCCACCGCGCGAAACTCAAAGCGGTTGCCCGTGAAGGCAAAGGGGGAAGTACGGTTGCGATCGCCCGGATCTTTGGGGAACTCTGGCAGCGTCGGTACCCCCAGACTCATCACACCCGCGTGGGTGGAGTTTTTGACCTCACCCCGCTTGATCTGCTCAAACACATCTTCCAACTGGGTGCCCAGGTAGACCGAAATAATGGCGGGAGGAGCTTCGTTGGCACCAAGGCGATGGTCGTTACTGGCGGTCGCCACCACTGCCCGCAGAAGCGGCCCATAGAGGTGAACACCCCGGATCACTGCTCCGCAGAACAGCAGGAACTGGAGGTTTTCGTGGGGGGTATCACCGGGGTCCAGCAGGTTGCCCTGGGTGGCGTTGCCCACCGACCAGTTGACGTGCTTACCGGAGCCGTTAATCCCCGCAAACGGCTTTTCGTGCAGCAGGCAGATAAAGCCATGTTTCTTGGCGGTGTTGCGCAGAATCGTCATCGTCATCTGCTGGTGATCGCTGGCCACGTTTGCTGCTTCAAAGAACGGGGCAATTTCAAACTGGCCAGGGGCCACCTCGTTGTGGCGGGTTTTTGCAGGAATTCCCAGGCGATACATCCGCTCCTCCACGTCCTGCATGAACACCTGGACGCGCTCTGGAATTGCACCGAAGTAGTGGTCGTCAAACTGCTGCCCTTTGGCAGCAGGTCTGCCAAACAGGGTTCTGCCCGTCAATAAAATGTCGGGCCGACTGTGGGCAAAGTGAGCATCAATCAGAAAGTATTCCTGCTCGGCACCGCAGCTAGAGTTGACCGTGGCTACATCGGTATGGCCGAGTAGTTTGAGCAGCCGGGTTGCCGCTTTGCTCATGGCGGTATTGGAGCGCAGCAGGGGCGTTTTCTTGTCGAGCGCTTCGCCCGTCCAGGAGACGAACACCGTGGGGATGCAGAGGGTAGCCCCGTTGTCAGTTTCCATGATGTAGGCGGGACTGGTCACATCCCAGGCGGTGTAGCCACGGGCTTCAAAAGTGGAGCGGATTCCACCGTTGGGAAAGGAAGAGCCATCGGGTTCGCCCTGCACCAGCACCTTGCCCGAAAATTCTGTGATCGCTGAGCCGTCTCCCTGCACCGAGATAAAACCGTCGTGTTTCTCAGCGGTGATGTTGGTCATCGGGTAGAAGACGTGCGCGTAGTAGAGTGCGCCTTTGGCGATCGCCCAGTCTTTCATGGCGGCAGCAACGATTCCGGCGACCGACACATCCAGTTTGCCACCCGTCTGGATGGTATTTTTGATCGATTTAAACACGTCCTTGGGCAAACAAGCCTGCATCCGAGTCAGGGTAAATACGTCGCAGGCCCAGAGTTCTTCCAGCCGACCAGGAGTTTTGGGAGGCAGTTTTTCACGTTCAGTAATTTGACAGATTGCCTGAAACCGGAGTTCGTTACCACTCATTGTCGTTGTTCCTTGAGAGATTCTAGATGGGAGACAAAGTTGCACCTGCGACCACCGCCATCAGGGGCGGTTTCCGTCGTTGTCCTGCAATGCTTACAAATCAGAGGCGATCGCCCAAAAGCCAGAACTTAGAGGCACAGTATACAACCCAGGCTGAGGCAATCACCTGATTCATTGACAAAATCGTAAAAGAGAGAATGGATGAAATGACGACAAAATTTTGAAGCAAATCGAAAAAAAGCGAACAAAAGCGAGAGCGGTTCAGCCCTCAAGAACAATTGACGCTAATTTTTACAGGTTGCCTAATGGCGGCAGCATTTATGGTAGAGGTAGAAAATCAAGACAATTGTGTCGGGGGTTACCGTGTGAAGCTATTCCGCGAAGATTCATGTGAAATATTTCACCAATCGCCCAAACTGGCGTCTTGACTATTTTTACTACAATGCCGCGAAACGCTCTCCAAGAGAGCGTTTCGCGGCATATTCGGCTTGGGAACATCCCACTTTTGCAGGTTTGCCCTCATCCCCCAACCCCTTCTCCCAATGGGAGAAGGGGAGCCGGATTGAAGTCCCTCTCCCGCTGGGAGAGGGATTTAGGGTGAGGGCTATAAAAGTGAGATGCTCCCTTCAGCTTTAGCGTCGATTTTCCTAAAATGCTGACGGCGTGAACGTTTCAGGAAAATCGGCGCAATTTAATCAAAAGTCCAGATTCAAAGTGCATTCATGTATTGTGAGAGACAGATCCAACTGTTTTTGTCCCTGAGAATAGCGTTTTCAGGTTCACCCCTGCTTCAGTTGGGCTGGACAGTGCAGCAGCAAAATTTGGTTTCCGTTTTTTCGCGATCGTCGGAACTACTCCTTCCTGCGATCGTTTTTTTGGCGATCGCTTATGCACATCTATCTGGTTCTGATGGTTGGGTTCGTTGGGGTTGGTCGGGGGGCGAAGCATTTGCGTCATAGGGGTTGGGTAAACCTGGGGGTTTCTCGCGCAAATGCTTCGCCCCTACGGTTGCGATACGTTTTCGATCAACCAATCTGGATCGGACGGGCGATCGCAAGAAGGAGATAGCCGTTCGGCCATTGGCTTACCGAAGGGGAGAGTTTGAGAGGGGATGCAATGCCCCTGGCTTCAGACATG
>CAZVXA010000388.1:0-3851 GCA_964630955.1 uncultured bacterium
GCAACGGCAGTTCAGGAACCCCCCGGCTTATAGCCGTGGGGAGGATGTCAGCCTGTTTCATAGCCGAGAGCGACGGCGCATTTTAGTCTACGGCTGGCTGGGCATCGGCAAAAGTGCCTTTGTGTTGGAGGTGCTGGGGGCGCTGAAGCGCAACGAAAAGCAGATGCTGACGGCCTACACCTCCCTGCAACCGGGGCAGGACCTGGCAACTGCAGCGCTGTTTGCCCTGATGCAGGCCATGCCAGACGATGAATGGGTTGAGCGGCAGTTCAACCAAATGGGCATCCCTACCCGGCCTTTGAAGGAACGCAGCGTCAAAGCAGGCGGCGCAATGATTTTCAGCGGGGAGCTGAGCGAAAAAGATGTACCGATTGGAGAACTTCAAAACGCCAGCCTCAGCTTTGAAGTGCTACTCGATCGCGCTCTTAAGAAATATCCTCGCGGCGTCGTGATCGCTATTGACGACCTGGACAAGCAAGACCGCGATCGCGTCCGACAACTGCTGCACGACGCCCAGGGGTTGCTCAAAGGACGCGCCTGGTTTTTGCTCACCGGACATCCGCAGGGACTCACGGGCGATCTACTCACCAGCGAGCGGGGCCTGTTTGACCTGCAACTGGAGCTGAAACTGCTAGATGAACCCACCACCTACCAGATGTTGATCAACTATCTGAACAGCGCCCGCATCGACCTCGATTGCAATGACCCTGCTGATCCCCGCTCTGTTCTTCCCTTCCTCCCCGAAACCGGAAAACAACTGTGCGATCTCTCCAAAGGCCATCCCCGCCGCCTGAATCGTCTCGGAGCCGCTGTTCTGGATACGGCGATTTCGATGGAGTGCGATCGCATCACTCCCGACGTTTTGCAAGCGGGACTCAAAGCTGCTAACCAGCAGCTTCAAGAACGTGCCGCCCTGGAGGTCAAGGAAACCATGCTGCTGAAACTTTTACAGGAGCGAGGCACCCTCTCCGACGACTCCATCTCCCTGGATGACCTGCAACGCCTGGGAGTTCGCAGCTTCGTTGAGCTATTCCCCATGTTTGACAAAATCGAACAGGCCGACCTGATTCAGCGCAAACTCGACGTCCCTAGCGTTGCCTACGAACCAATTCCCCTCCCTACCCTCGACGACAGTGAGGACATTGACCTGTAGGCATGGGGCGAAACTTCTGCGATCGCCATTCACCGAATGCCTAACCACCTACCCGTACAGACGTTCCGGTGGAACGTCTCTACCCATCCACCCATCCACCCATCCACCCATCTCCCATTCCCCAAATTAAAAAATTCCCCGCAAACCCCGATCGCCCCCTGGGGATCTGCTAAGTATCAATTCAGGTATTCTATTGACTTGACTGATTTACTTAACTTCACTTTTTCGCTTTGCAAGGGGTAGCCGATAATGCTGGAAGCACTCGACACAGCAATTGAAGACATCCAGGCGCGGGAGATTCTCGACTCCAGAGGCCGCCCGACGATCGAAGCACAGGTCTACCTCAGCGGGGGTGCAGAAGGACTGGCACAGGTTCCCAGTGGAGCATCTACCGGAACCTTCGAAGCGCACGAACTGCGAGACGACGACCCCAGTCGCTATGGTGGCAAGGGCGTTCTCAAGGCGGTGCAGAACGTTGAAGAGAAAATTACCGCTGAACTGCTGGGCCTGAATGCGCTGGAGCAAATGACGGTCGATCGCGCCATGATCGAACTGGACGGCTCCTCCAACAAAGCGAATCTGGGTGCAAACGCAATCCTGGCGGTGTCTCTGGCAACCGCAAAGGCAGCGGCCAATGCCGTCGGTCTGCCCCTCTACCGCTATCTGGGGGGGCCGATGGCAAACCTGCTGCCCGTGCCCCTGATGAACGTGATCAACGGCGGTGCCCACGCCGACAACAACGTGGACATTCAGGAATTCATGATCGTCCCCGTGGGTGCGCCGACCTTTAAGGATGCACTGCGCTGGGGAGCGGAGGTGTTTGCCAGTTTGAGTAAGGTGCTGAAGGACAAGGGTCTGCTCTCCGGTGTGGGTGACGAAGGGGGTTTTGCCCCCAACCTGGGGTCAAACCAGGAGGCGCTGGATCTGCTGATTGCGGCGATCGAGAAAGCGGGCTACAAGCCGGGAGAACAGGTGGCACTGGCCCTCGACGTGGCCTCCAGCGAGTTCTACAAGAACGGAAAGTATACCTACGATGGCTCTGCCCACACGCCGCTGGAACTGATCGATTACCTGGAAAAACTGGTGGGCCAGTACCCCATCATCTCCATCGAAGACGGCCTCCAGGAGGAAGATTGGGAGAACTGGAAAATCCTCACCGAGCGGTTGGGTAACCGATGCCAGCTTGTCGGCGATGACCTGTTTGTCACCAATGCCATTCGCCTCCGCAAGGGTATCGACCAGGTAGTCGGGACTTCCATCCTGATCAAGGTGAACCAGATCGGCTCCCTCACCGAAACCCTGGAAACCATTGACCTGGCCAACCGCAACGCCTACACCTCCGTCATCAGCCACCGCTCTGGCGAAACGGAAGACACCACGATCGCCGATCTCGCCGTTGCCACCCGCGCCGGACAGATTAAGACGGGTTCCCTCTGCCGCAGTGAGCGCGTCGCCAAGTACAACCGTCTGCTGCGGATTGAGGCGGAACTGGGCGATCAGGCCGTTTACGCCGGGGCTGTGGGTCTGGGGCCGCTTTAGGGCATAAGTCAGGCCAATATTTTTTGAGAGAAGCTCAGCGATGCTGAGCTTCTCTCAAAAAATATTGGGTTTTATTGAATCCTCCGGGGAACTTCGAGGCGATCGCTCCCCGACCCCTGTGCCATGATAAAAGCAAGAGTCTCAGCCCCTCTATAAGCGGGAGATCCCTGCGATGAGCCAATCTATTGAGCGTGTGCGTTGGACGACTGCTGACCTGGAGCAATTACCAGATAACGGCACCCGCTATGAAATCATTGATGGGGAGCTATTTATGCCCAGAGCGCCTCGCTGGAGCCATCAGCAGGTCGAGGGAAACATTTGCACCGAACTGAACCGATCCACCCAGACAACGGCAGTTGGACGGGCGGTGATGGCTCCGGGAATTATTTTTTCGGAAGCCAATAATGTGATTCCTGATGTGGTCTGGGCCAGCAACGAACGTCTGGCGCTCCTGCTGGATGAAGCGGAACACCTGACGGGGGCACCAGAACTGGTCGTCGAAGTCCTATCGCCGGGAGAACAGAACGAGCGACGAGATCAGGAGGTCAAACTGAAACTGTATGCCTCCCAGGGAGTTTTGGAGTACTGGATTGCCGATCGGCAGTTGCAGCAGGTGAAGGTCTATCGTCGAGAGGGCGCATTTCTAAAGCTAGCAATGACGCTGATGGCAGAAGATGAAATTACCTCTCCTCTACTACCCGGTTTTGCCTGTCGCGTGGCTGCATTTTTTGTTTAGGATCGTGAACAAATTAACCTGTAATTGTTTTTGAGAGAGACGCGGCTTCGCCGCGTCTCTCTCAAAAACAATTCGGTTTAATTTAATTCGCGATCTTTAGATTCTATGGAAGGGGCAATTACTCCTCTGGAAACTGCGAGGCAACTACACTTGGCAAAATATGCGCTGCTGGTCGGCATCAGTGAGTATGGCGTGGGTCTGGAGGCATTAATCCCTCTCTCAACGAGATGTGACTGTTGTTCTATTCGGTCGAATTATTCTTTTCCTGTGAGTCTTCAGAATCCAACGAGCACAAAGAAACCCGCAAAGATTGAAGGGCGTGAAGAGAAATTGGTAAGTTGAATGTGGCAACGACCCACAACCGATCGCCACCCATCCACCCATCCACCCATCCACCCATCCACCCATCCACCCATCCACCCA
>CAZVXA010000389.1:0-3848 GCA_964630955.1 uncultured bacterium
ACCCATCCACCCATCCACCCATCCACCCATCCACCCATCCACCCATCCACCCATTACCCACCCTTCATGACCAAACCCGTCCACCCAACCATTGCCTCACCCACCGCAGACCGAGCCGAAACCATGGGCCTCTTCTACGGATTCCTGGGGGTTCTCACCTTCAGTTTGACACTCCCTGCTACCCGTGTGGCCGTTGCCGACCTTGATCCAATGATTGTGGGACTGGGGAGAGCGGTGATCGCTGGAACGCTGGCGGCAATCCTGTTGAAAGTTACCCGACAGCCGCTCCCGGCGCGACGCCATTTTCCCAGTTTGATTGTGATTGCCGCTGGTGTGATTGTGGGATTTCCGCTGCTTTCGGCCTGGGCTATGCGATCGCTCCCTGCCAACCACGGGGCAATTGTGCTGGGTCTTCTGCCGCTGGCCACAGCGATCGCAGGAGTTCTGAGAGCGGGCGATCGCCCCTCGGTTGCGTTCTGGATGTGCAGCAGTTTGGGCAGTGCAATCGTTGTTGCATTTGCGCTGACAAAGGGGAGTGGAAGCCTGCAAATGGCAAGTCTTGTCCTATTCGGTGCAGTGGTTGCAGCAGCGATCGGGTATGCCGAAGGGGGACGGCTCTCGCGGGAAATGGGGGGATGGCAGGTGATTTGCTGGGCGCTGGTGATCTCAGCTCCGCTACTGGCGATTCCGGTTGCCCTGACCATCGTTCAAACTGGACTCCATGCCTCACTCCAATCCTGGCTGGGATTCGTCTACGTCAGCGTTTTCAGTATGTTTCTGGGCTTCTTCGCCTGGTATCACGGCATGGCGATCGGCGGCGTGGCACGGGTAAGCCAGATGCAGTTGCTTCAACCATTTCTGACCTTATTTGCTTCAGCGTTTTTGCTGCACGAGCAGATTACCGGGTTAACGGTGCTGGCGGCGATCGCGGTAGTGGCAACGGTGGCGATCGGGAAGAAGGCACCGATTACACATGTAACTCGTTAATCTCTGGACTTTTGACTAAATTGCGCCGATTTTTCCTGAAACGCTGGCTCCGTCAGCGTTTCAGGAAAAATCGGCACTAACATAAAATATGCTGCAAAACGCTCTCACAGAGAGCGTTTTGCAGCATTAGTGCGGTTATCGAAATGGTGTGGGCGAAACAAACCCTAAATTTACCTACGACTCAGCCATACTGCGATCGTGGGTAACGCGCTGTGGGCCGCTGGCTACCCATGAGCAACCTGATCGGAGGGGTTTGGGCTTCGATGTGAGATCAGTGGATCGAGTGAGCCTCGCCAAACTCCGAAGTCCGAACGTGGGCAAGCCGTCCCCCAGATCTCTGGTTCTCAGCCAGAAACCTCTCTGCACCTTTCTTTGCAACTCTTAACATCTTCCCAATCCTCTGTTACGCAGCCGCCTGATAGACTAAACAACAGTAAAAACTTTGCGATCGCCCGACCTAATCTTTGCAGTCCGGCCAGTAAAGTGAACCGATAACAAAAAATCGATTCAATCCCAGACCCATCGTAGAAGTAGCAGTAGAGTAGCAATGGTAGATTCCCTCAAGAAACCTGCGTTCGAGGAACTGCGTCCCGGCGTCAAAGTTCCTGCCAAAGAGTCAATCCTCACCCCCCGCTTCTACACCACCGACTTCGACGAGATGGAGAAAATGGATATCTCCGTCAACGAAGACGAGCTACGGGCGCTGCTAGAAGAATTCCGGGTGGACTACAACCGCCACCATTTTGTCCGAGATGCTGAATTTGAGCAATCCTGGGATCACATCGACGGCGAAACCCGCCAGCTATTCGTGGAATTTTTGGAGCGTTCCTGCACCGCCGAATTCTCCGGTTTTCTGCTTTACAAAGAACTGGGCCGTCGCCTCAAAAACAAAAGTCCTTTGCTGGCTGAGTCCTTCAATCTGATGTCCCGCGACGAGGCTCGTCACGCAGGCTTCCTCAACAAGGCCCTGACCGACTTCAACCTGTCGCTGGATCTCGGCTTCCTGACCAAGAGCCGCAGTTACACCTTCTTCAAACCCAAATTTATTTTCTACGCCACCTACCTGTCTGAAAAGATCGGCTACTGGCGCTACATCACGATTTTCCGCCACCTCCAGGCACATCCCGAAAATCGCATCTACCCCATCTTCCGCTTCTTCGAGAACTGGTGCCAGGACGAAAACCGCCATGGCGACTTCTTCGACGCCATTATGAAGTCTCAGCCCCAGTTCCTCAACGACTGGAGAGCGCGCCTCTGGTGCCGCTTCTTCCTGCTGTCGGTGTTCGCTACCATGTACCTGAACGATGTACAGCGCAGCGGCTTCTACGAGTCCATTGGTTTGGACGCGAAGGAGTATGACACCTATGTGATTCAGAAGACCAACGAAACCGCTGGCCGAGTCTTCCCCGTCATCCTGAACGTCAATCACCCTGACTTCATGGACATCATGGAGAACGCCTCTAACAAGAACCTGAAGCTAGCGGAAGTTGGCAAGTCCAGCGCCCCCGGTATCGTGAAGCTGATCAAGAAAGTGCCTCTGATCGCTTCCATCGGTGTCGATATGCTGCGCCTCTATCTGATGAAGCCCATTGATACGGCCAAGCTAGAAGGTACCGTTCGTTAAGTTTTCGTTACCCCTCACCCATGCGGCTCTGTTTATGGAGCCGCTTTTTTGTGGGCAAATTGAGAAATGGGTCATGGGAAATGGGTAATTGGTAATCGGTAATGGTTGCAGGAGCTATCTGTGGTGAGCAGGATGGGGTGGGGGATGGTTCGGACGAGTTTAATGCTTGGAGGTTTGATGGTTGGGGGGGAAGGGGGACTGGCTTCGCAGGTGCCTCAAGGGGGCGGGGCTTTGCCGCACCACGAAGGGGAAATCGCTGTCATTAAGGACTTTCAACAACTTGACAAGGCTGTTGCTATAGAAGCAATCAACGATGATGAAATTGACTTAGTGGGCGATCGGACAACGCATCGCTTCAAAATGCAGGGGCCTTCAGTGGTGGGTGACGATTCGAACCCAACACCAGAACATCAGACGAAACAGCAGCGCCCCGATCCTGCACCGAATGGTTCTCCAGCAATCGATTTGCCGCCTGGTACCCTGGAGGAAAGCCCGGTGCTGCGCCGCTGGTTGCAGGAAGTGCCCAACGTGCTGGAGGATATCCGCAATGATCCCGCCTTTCGGACGCGGGCAAGATTGGGCTACTCGACCTTTCCGTCTACCGATGGAGCCAGCGGTTTTCACGTTGGCATTGAAGATGTATTTGTGGGGCGCACCCGTTTAACGGTGAGCGGCGAATATCAGCGAACGTTTGGAGGCAGTGCTGCTGAGGTCGCTCGAACTGCCAATCCTTCCACGATTCGTTACCGCCAGACCTATGGGGGCGATCTCCGGTATTACATTTTTCCCCTCGGCAGTCTTGTCAACGCCGCACCTGTGCTCGGTTACCGCCGGATTGAAACCAGCGCCTATTCAACCGACGGGGTAAACGTCGGGTTGCGCCTGGTGTTGAACCTGTCGCGGACGGGAGCGGCAGATGTGGCCTTGACCCAGAGCTGGGTGTCGCCTGGTAGTACTCAAGAAGTGGGCATTACAACGCTATCGTTTGGCTACGCGGTGACCCGGCGACTGCGGCTATCCACCGACTTTCAGCGGCAGAATGCGCCACGGGGGAAGGATAGCCGGGTGGGAATTTCTCTAGAGTGGATGTTGTGAGGGGCGATCGCACTTCGCATCCAGATCCCCCGCGTCTTGTAGCGGCGAGGCGAGATTGTCGAGAACCAGCCAAAGACATCGGGGATCTGGTGTTGTTCTAGACGTGTTGATGGTTTTGGCGGGAGCGGCGCAACGCGCCGCT
>CAZVXA010000390.1:0-3821 GCA_964630955.1 uncultured bacterium
TTTGACGAGTTGAGTTGTTCATCGCTCCTCCTTAGTTCGTTCATGTTCGTCCCTTCGTCCTTCGCAGAACGACTATGGACTCGGCTGACTTCTGTCCGCTGAACCCCTGAAATTGCTCCCAGAAGCGCTGCCTTTGCTAGCTTTAGGGTTCTGTGGCTCCCTTGCCGTTTCCAGCCAGACCTCAGTCAGACTCCCATAATCAACCCAGACCGCTGGTCGCACAGACCTCCCCAGATAAGACCGTGATCTTTCCCGCCGCAACCGCGCCATTTACTGCGCCTCCTGAACCAGGGATTTCGTTGTGTTGTGCCAACTCATCCGGAGGTCTCAGCCTTCTATGACGTTTCTGTTCGTCGGCTCGTCGGTTTGCCGCTGGCTTCCTTCAGACCCCTCCTCGCGGAGACGCCCTTGCCTTAAGCGAGTGGTTACGTCACTCGGAACTTTTGGGTTCATTTGGACGCTGGTTCCTCCACAGGGGACTTTCACCCCATCAGATCACGCCCATGCTGGGCGTACACAACCCCAATGCAGTGGACGGACAAAGCCACTGGTGTTGTGTTTGAAGTTGCTTGCCGCCGCTGATTGGGAACGTTATGTTGTCAGCGAAAATAGAGATTGCTGGTGGGGCGGTGTTGTTTTACACTTAATGTACAAAAATACTCCGGATGGCAAAAATACAGCCTTGTAAAAATAAAGTAAGAAGACTATGGCAGAAGAAAAAAGTCAAACTTCTTGGACGCGACTTTTGCCTGCCTGGTGGCAGGTAGTGATTGTGTTGGGATGTCTGACCATAGCAGTTTATAAACAAAAACCTTACTGGGGTTATGTAAAAACCGAGGCGGTGGTGACGGATGTGAAAGCCACCTATGCTACAAAAAATTCTACTGTAGACGGCTGTGTAGCCGTGTATGAGTATGCTGTGAAATATACAGACAAAATAGGTAAGTCCTATTTGGCCCAACACCGACAATCCTTCAGAACCTGCAACCTCGAGGAAATAGAAACAGGTGACAAAACGAGGGTGTACTATAATCCTGATTCTCCAGCAGAATCATTGCAATATACCAATGACGAAATAGGGGCGGGGTTATACTTATTCGGAATAGGGGGTTTGATTGCCCTGTTTGCACAATTTTTATGGAATTGGTGGAAAAGTCGCAAGTAATACTTTTTAGCTGGGTAAATACTCCCCTCCGTGGCCGAAAAAATCGTCAGCAATAGCGTGATCGCAGTAAATAGCACCACCCTACCGTGCTCATGGAAGCGGCGTAACCCCACCAACAATTTGCCCAATCTCGGCAGTAACCCACGGCCAGAATTTCTGTGACTAGGCTCAGTAGCAATCAACAGGCGATCGCTTTGGTGCAAGAGTTAAACAACATAACAAATCACTGCACCCGACCGTATGCTAGTCTGTCCATATCATCCAAAGTCAATGACGGCAGGTGAGTTCAACCGTTAGCCTACTGTCGCGACAAGATTTTTGAGTCACTGAGAAGCTGGAGATTGGGTGGTTTGAGTGTTGTTTGTAGATGCGCGCGGCTTCGCCGTTACCGCAAGGGTCGCCCCCCAAGCGAGACGTTTGGCACATCAGAGTGAACGCCCAAAGTGACAAGTCCCACAACGTTATCGAGATGAATTTGAGATTGAGTTCATCAATGTTGTGGGTGAGTGTTTAGTGTTCCAAAAGGGGTGGTGGTGGCGATCGCCGGACGGTGAAGGGAAGGTTGGGTAGAATGGCGGTGTCGGGCTGAGTGAGAGGTTGGGAGAGGGGTGGTGGGGGCGATCGCGCATCGGTTGGTTAAAACCTCGGAGATTTCACCGGGACGTTAGGGGATGTGTCAGAGGTTGAGGTGAACCTCCGAGGTTCAGGCGATCGCCCTTAGAGTCCTGCCGCGTTAAGATCAGGTCAGGCTTAAGCAGCACCCGGCAGGTGAGTGGCATGGTTCAAGCACAGCCAAATTCCCAATCAGACACTTTGCCCCAGCGGCGGTGGACGGTGGATGAGTATCACCGCATGATTGCTGCGGGAATATTGACCGCCAACGATCGCGTGGAACTTCTCGATGGATACATTATCAAAACAGTCCCCCAGGAACCGCCTCATGCCTCTACAACCTCCAGCTTCGGCAACGATTTTGTCGTGCTGTTTGCAGGGAAAGCCTGGGTGCGGCAGCAATTACCCATTACGATCGCGCCTGACTCAGAACCTGAACCCGATATTGCCGTTGTCAAAATCGACCCTAGACGATACCGCGATCGCCATCCTATCCCCCAGGAAGTTTACCTGCTGGTAGAAGTCGCCGACTCCACCCTCAGTTATGATCGCACCCGAAAGACTAAGATCTATGCCCAGGCAGGAATCCCGGAGTATTGGGTGATTCATGTCAAACAACGGCAGGTACTTGTATTTCGTGATCCGCAGGGCGATCGCTATCAGGTTGAACAGGTATTTGGCGTGGGGGATGCGATCGCGCCCGTTGCGTTTCCAGAGGTCGTGGTTGAGCTGTCGAATTTGCTGGTGTGATGAAGTGCGCCAGGAAGCCGAACGAGTGCTGCGGGAGAAGTTGGTGGACAACGTGGGATTGCCCATGACCCTGCACGATCGCTGTGTGGAGATCTCGCGCACGCTGGGTTTTAGTTTGTACCAGGCTGTTACTGAATCTGACGTGTGGCTTGCCCCTGTCGAACCTCCTAAAGAGTGCTGCCGTCATCTCGACCATTAGGAAGGCTGAAGAATTGGGATATCACCGCAGAGGCGCAGAGGGCGCGGAGGAGATACTTTGCGTCCTCTGCGCCTCTGCGGTGATCCGCACTTCACCAACGCGTTGAATCAAATCCTGAATTCGTGCGGAGTGTGCGCCCTTCCAATACACCTTGTGGCAATCCTGACACTGGGCAAATTCGTCTTGACTTCTCCCCCGCATGAATGACGGGGGATTCCCAAGTGATGCTACGCAACGGGCTGAAGCCGCGTTGCTTCGCTTTTCCCTTGAGCTGTCACCCACAACTTAATGCGGGTGGGGGCAGTCAAAGACCCCCTACCAACTCCGCTCAGACTAAATCCAAGCATCGTCGCTACTTTACGCAGAATGTTGGCAGCGCCATTACAATCCGCGTTGATGTACCAGTTCTGAGCAGTCCTGAACAACCCCCGCTTCGTTCGCTTCCCCGATGACTTCCAGCTATCAGGTTTTTCACCGACGGTCGGCAAAAAGTCATCATCCACAAACGACGCTTGAGAGGTATACGACTCCTCAGTTTCAACAAACTCTATCCCATGCTGCTCTGCTAACTGAGCAATGCGCTCTTTCAGCTTTGCAGTCGGGATCTGCACAAACTTTTGATTCATTTTCTTCCCCAGATTGGCTCCGTCCTTCTGCCGCTGGTTCCAGCCAAAAACAATCCGACCAATCCGGTTACGGGTGCAATGGTCAATCACAATCCGGGCTGCTTTATTCACTGCATCACGGATTTGCCGATTGCGCTTCTCAGTGAGTTGTGCCAGCCGCTTTGACCAAAAGCCTTGAGGCTGACCTTCTTTCAGCTTGGCAATTTGCTTGTTGTACCAGCGGTTCAACGATTTGAGGTGCAGTCCATCCACAATGAAGCTGGTTCCCACATTGCTAACGCAGGTGAGCCAATTATTCAGGCCGGAATCAATCCCCAGTACCCGCATCGGGTCTACATCGACCTGAACAGGTTTCAATCGATAGACGAACTCAGTATAGAAACACCCATTGCGCGGCAGAATCCGTAGTTCCTCAATGTCCTCAAATTTGAGGTTAGAGGGCATTGGAACGGTGAACGAATCAATCTGG
>CAZVXA010000391.1:0-3710 GCA_964630955.1 uncultured bacterium
GTTTCGACTTTTTCCACGCCCACTTACTTAGTTCTTGCATTCCTGTGGAGAAGAGCTTAGGGATCTGCTGTTTAATAAAATCCCAGTTTTCGCTTGGCCTGACGGAGCCGCGCCAAGCGAAAACTGGGATTTACTGGGATTTTATTTTATGGCAAGCCCCCAATCACTCTAGAGGTTCAGAGAAAGACATGATGCAGACCTTCTGGTACAAAAATGCGGTTGTCTATTCACTAGATGTTGAAACGTTCATGGATTCTGACGGTGATGGCATCGGGGACTTGCGTGGCCTCACTCAGCGCCTGGATTACCTGGCAGGATTGGGAATTAATTGCCTGTGGCTGCTGCCGTTCTACCCCTCGCCCAACCGGGATAACGGCTACGACGTGATGGATTACTACAATGTTGATCCCCGACTGGGAACACTGGGGGACTTTGTAGAGTTTGTCCATCAGGCACGCGATCGCGGCATTCGGGTTCTGGTGGATCTGGTCATCAACCACACTTCGATTCAGCACCCCTGGTTTCAGGAGGCACGGAAGGATAAAAACTCAAAGCACCGCGCCTATTATGTCTGGTCAGACGCCCCAGAACCCAATCCCAGTTTAATCGCATTTCCAACTGAGGAGGACAGCATCTGGGAATACGATGAACAGGCGGAAGCTTACTACTTGCATCATTTCTACAAAGAACAGCCCGACCTGAACATTGGTAACCCTGAAGTGCGCGAAGAAATTTTGAGAATCATGGGCTTCTGGCTGGCGCTCGGAGTTTCTGGGTTTCGCGTGGATGCTGCCCCCTTTATAGTTGAAGACATTGGCATCACAAACGCCAGTCCAGAGGAGCTACAGTATTTCTTGCAGCAGATGCATGAGTTTGTTGCATCTCGATACCCAGATGCGATCTTACTGGCAGAAGCAAATGTATCGCCAGAAAAGATGCCCGTTTATTTTGGGGAGGGCGATCGCATGCAAATGCTGTTTAGCTTTCTGCTGAATCAGCAGATGTTTCTGGCACTGGCACGTCAAGAAGTGAAGCCGTTAACAGATGGGCTAAAGTCGCTCCCCAACATCCCCCACCAATGCCAGTGGCTGAATTTTGTGCGTCACCACGATGAACTTACCCTTGACAAACTCGATAAGAAGCAACAGCAGGAAATATTTGCTGCCTTTGCCCCTGAGAAGACGATGCAAATTTTTAATCGCGGCATTCGTCGCCGTTTACCACCGATGGTTGGAGGAGATCGCCGCCGCATTGAGATGATCTACAGTCTCACATTTAGCCTGCCGGGTATTCCCCTCCTGCGTTACGGAGATGAAATTGGCATGGGTGATGACCTTTCACTACAGGGTCGTGACAGTGTACGCACCCCAATGCAATGGACAGACCAGGTGAATGGTGGATTTTCAACGGCTGCATCCGAAGCCCTTCCCCGCCCTGCAATTGATCAGGGCGAGTATGGCTTCCATCGCGTTAATGTTGCTGATGAACAACGCGATCCGGCCTCCCTACTCCACTGGATAGAACATTTAGTCCGAACGCGCCGCCAGTGTCCCGAGTTCGGCATCGGTCGATGGCGCATTCTGTCAACCAATGAGCCTACTGCCTTTGCCCATCTCAGTGAAGCTGGGGGAAGTGCCATGCTGGCATTGCATAATCTGAGCGATCGCAACTGTGTCGTTTCTTTACCGAATATCGAAACCCATCAGCTAATGGAGGTGTTTAACGACAGCTTTTCTATATCGAGACAGAACGGCCCTTACCCATCACTGCTGGAAAACGATGGCTCACTTATGCTCAATGCCTATGGATATCGATGGTTTCGAGTGATCCAGAAGCAGTAATTTCGCCATTTTATTCTCAATCTGACGGCGTTGCGAGGTGCGCCCCTACGATCAACGTTGGCGCACACGCCTCTCATAAACTGAAAGAATTAGCGCTGCAGAATCTCAAACATTTGATAGACGAAATTCAATCAATCAATCAGTAGCTTTTGAATAGCGTTGAGATGACAAAATCATGAATTCTCATTCCTTGCAAAAATTAACGTTTACTTCAATTGCAACAATACTCGGCATCGTCGCAAGCACGTCCTTTGCTCAACTAATCCCAGCTTCTGCTCAAACTTCTGAAGCAACACCCGTCAATACCAGTTTCCCAGACACAGAAAACTATTGGGCACAGCCATTCATTCAGGCTTTAGCTGAGCGCAACATCGTCACAGGGTATCCCGACAACACGTTTCGTCCTGAACAACCTGTGGCCCGTGATGAGTTCGCCGCTATTCTTCGACAAGCCTTTTCTCAGGCACCTGAACGACAACTTCGTACAGGCAGTGTTTACAAAGATATCCCTGAGGGGTACTGGGCCGCCTCCGCAATTGAGGAAGCTTACGAAATGGGATTTATGAGGGGCTATCCTGGCGGAGAGTTTCGCCCGAATCAGCCGGTGACGAAAGTAGAGGTGTTAACCTCTCTGGCTCGAAATATCGAGTTACCTGAAACAACTGCGGCAACTGCAAAACCTGTTGCTGTAGCTCCCACACCAGCGCCCGTTGCTGCGGCTCCGACAACCACATCTCAGCAGCCTGCAACACGTCAGCGAGCACGGAGACCCCTCATGTTTCCATTGGCTATGACAGCACTGATGCAGCCATTCGTCACAACATCTGTTCGAGCGCCTGCTGCGCCCAATCCATCCACTGCGAGTAACAACACGGCTCCTGCACCTGAGAGTACTTCCGCTTCCACCAACGCCAGTGAAACTCAACGCCCGGTTTCACTGGCGGTCAGTGACTATTATCAGGATGCTGATCAAATTCCTCAGTATGCCGTTGATGCTGTAGCCCAAACGACCGCAGCAGGAATTGTTGTAAATTACCCCGATCGCCAGATATTAAACCCAAATCAGCCTGTCAGTCGGGGAGAAGTCTCTGCTCTCATTCATCAAGCTCTGGTACATCAAGAGAGAATCACTCCACTTGCGGCTGATGAAACTGCAAGGACTTATATTGTAAACCGTTAGTTTGCAGGATTGTTCGATGTATCGGCAGGACAGGCAATGCAAACTGACGAAAAACAGCCATCAGTAGTGAATATTGAGCGTATTGCAGCCATACTGCGGATCGCAGGCTGGCTCAGCTTTATCATTCAGGTTGGGCTGGCAGCAGCATCCGGTGTGCTGTTGCTACTAGCGATTTCAGGCCGGACATTTAATCAGGCGATCGTTGCTCCACCAGGAGTTCCAGGAGCCACTGTAACCACGACCCAGTCCACCACACCTGGACTGGGAGTCGGTATCTTCTGGGCCGTTTGCGGCATCCTTGTCCTGCTATTTGGGATTTACCTCGCCTTTCGGTTACTCCGGTTTTCTAAACGACTGCGAAACTCTGATCCCGCAATCCATCCTCAAAGAGATCAAGTCATGGAGGTACTAAGACTGGCCGTGATTACAGGATTCGTTGGGATGCTGTTCATGATTCTCGGAACTGGTACAACGATCGCAGTGCTGCTTGCAAAATCCGTCGCCCAGCCCCAGGGAGTTGCAATTTATGACCCCAATCGCATTATTCGGTCGCTGGATGTATTCGTTGCAGCAGCCAACACAACGGGGGTAACGGCTCACTTTGTTGGAGCGATCGCTTCCCTGGTCACCTTCGACTGGCTGCATCGTCCCTCTGACCCTGGCTTAAATCCGCTACAGCAGTAGTAACA
>CAZVXA010000392.1:0-3682 GCA_964630955.1 uncultured bacterium
TATTTTTTCTACAATGCCGCGAAACGCTCTCGTAGAGAGCGTTTCGCGGCATATTTAATTTTAGCGCCAATTTTCCCTGAGACGCTGACGGAGTCAGCGTCTCAGGGAAAATTGGCGCGATTTAGTCAAAAGTCCAGTTAGTCAAAACTCCAGCAAATAAGGAATCTGCCTTAATGTGCAGATGGAATTTCCCATGATTGCTTAAAATCAGCCTGATCCCTTGTTCAGGCAGCTATGAGCCAGATCTCTCGCAAGTCAACTTCACTTCCCGCCAATGCAGCTCATCCCGGTGCTTTTCAGCGGCGGTTTCCCTGGCTGTATGCTTTCTGGAAGTTCTCCCGACCCCATACGATTATCGGCACTTCGCTAAGTGTACTGGCACTGGGGACAATCGCCACATCAGAAGTGGGTGGTGCCGATCTGGGTCAGATTGTCCTGGTGCTGCTGTTCGCTCTGCTGGCCTGCCTTTGCGGCAATGTCTACATTGTTGGCCTCAACCAACTGGAAGACATTGACATCGATCGCATCAATAAGCCACACCTGCCTCTAGCATCGGGAGAGTTTTCACGCCCTGAAGCACTGCGAATCGTAATAGTGACAGGAGCGCTGGCGATCGCCCTCTCCCTTTCCCAGGGGATCTTTCTGTTTGCCACAGTGGGACTCAGCCTGATCATTGGCACGGCCTATTCGTTGCCGCCCATCCGCCTCAAGCGATTCCCGGTGTGGGCCTCGCTCTGCATCTTCACAGTGCGCGGCGTCATTGTGAACCTCGGCTTATTTCTGCACTTCCAGCAGAAACTCGGCGGGGCTACCCAGATCCCCCCCTCTGTCTGGGCACTGACGCTGTTTATCCTGGGCTTTACCTTCGCGATCGCCATCTACAAAGACATTCCTGACCTGGAGGGCGATCGCCGCTACCGTATCAACACGTTCACCCTGCGTCTGGGGGCAAAAACGGTATTTAATCTGGCCCGCTGGGTGATCACGGTCTGCTATGGAGCAATGGCGATCGCCGGATTCTGGCTCCCCGGTGTCAACGGACTGTTTCTGACTACTACCCACCTGTTGGGCGTGGGGATACTGTGGTGGGGCACACGTGCCGTTGATTTGAGCGATCGGGGGGCGATCGCCCGTTCCTACCAGTTCATCTGGAAGCTGTTTTTCCTGGAGTATCTGATTTTCCCCGTCGCCTGTCTACTCCAGGAACATCATTGAAACCGCAGGATGTGGGGTAAATTGTGGGGTAGGCATCCTGCCCGCCCATCTGTTTCTTTGGGCGGGCAAGATACCCACCCCACAGTGCAGTTTGACGATAGGTGACCGAAAGAGATCATGGACGGTTTGGGCACGGTTGCGATTGTCGGTGCAGGAACGGGCAGTCTGGAGTTCCTGACACTGCGGGGGTACCAGTTGCTGAGTCAGGCGGAGGTGCTAGTCTACGATGCCCTGGTGGATGAGGCGCTGCTCCAGGTGGTGCCGACCGGGTGCGATCACATCGATGTGGGGAAGCGGGGAGGCCAGCCCAGCGTTCGCCAGACGGAGATCGATCGGCTGCTGGTGAAGCTGTGCCAGCAGGGGAAACGGGTGGTGCGGCTGAAAAGCGGTGATCCACTTATTTTTGGTCGTACCACATCGGAAATACAGGCACTACGGGCGGCGAACTGTCCCTACGAGGTAGTGCCGGGTATTTCTTCGGCGCTGGCGGCTCCGTTACTGGCCAGTATTCCCCTCACGGATCCGGTGATGAGTCGCTGTTTCGCTGTGTTTACGGCCCACGATCTGGACGCTCTGGATTGGGAGGCACTGGCCGGGATCGAGACACTGGTAGCGCTGATGGGAGCCAGTCAACTGAAGGAACTGGTGCAGCGGCTCCAGCAGCATGGGCGAGCGCCCCACACGCCGATCGCCATCATTCATCGGGCAGGTCAGCCGCAGCAGACCATCTGGACGGGGACGCTGCAAACCATCGTCCAGCAAACTAGCCGTCAGCCTTTGTCGCCCGCCGTGATTGTGATTGGGGAAGTGGTTGGGCTACGTCCCTATCTGCAAGGCACCCCTCTGGGGGAGAATGGGGAACATCGGTTGATCAGTCGAGCGTTGAGCGTGGCGGAATTAGAAGCGTTAGAGAACGGCAGTGCAGAAGCCTCCCGGTTGCCCCTGCATGGAAAAACGATTTTAGTCACCCGGGCAGCAGGGCAGTCCAGCCAGTTTACCCAATTGCTCCAGGCACAGGGAGCGATCGTGCTGGAAATGCCCGCCATCGAGATCGTGCCGCCTTCGAGTTGGGAATGGCTGGATGGGGCGATCGCCCGCCTCTCCCAGTTCAACTGGCTGGTGCTGACTTCCACCAACGGTGTCGATTTCTTCTTTGAGCGATTGGAGGCTATGGGGCAGGATGCCCGTGCTCTGGCAGGTGTGAAAATTGCGGTGGTGGGCAAAAAGACGTCCGCCTGTCTGAAGCAGCATGGCCTTCAGCCTGATTTTGTGCCACCGGATTTCGTCGCAGATTCTCTGGTGACGCACTTCCCGGAACCCCTGGCGGGGCAAAACGTCCTGTTTCCCAGAGTGGAAACCGGAGGGCGTGAGGTGCTGGTGCAGGAATTTACGGCGCAGGGAGCCAGCGTTACCGAGGTGCCTGCCTACCAGTCAGCTTGTGTTCAGTCGATTCCCATTGAGGTTGAGACCGCACTACGTCAGGGACGGGTGGATGCCATTACCTTTGCCAGCTCCAAAACCGTGCAATGTGTTTATCAGTTAATGCAGTCTGTCGATTTGTTGAATCAATTTCCCAATTTTTTGTCGCTCTGCCTCGCTTCAATTGGTCCCCAGACCTCAACCACCTGCCATCAATGCTTCGGTCGAGTCGATGTAGAAGCCGTCGAGTATACGCTGGAAGGTTTGACTCAGGCGATCGTGGAATGGTTTGGCAGGAGTAAACGGCAGATATGAGCGATCGCACATCCCCTGCAACCGTCATCAAGCCTCCACGGGTGATTGGCCTGACGGGCGGAATTGGCATGGGAAAAACGACGATTTCCAACTATCTGGCTTCTGTCCACGGTCTGCCCGTGCTGGATGCCGATGTCTACGCCCGCGAGGCGGTACAATCCGGCTCTGTTGTCCTGAAGCAGATTACAGACCGCTACGGGTCACTGATCCGGCTACCTGATGGTAGCCTCGACCGGGTAAGGCTGGGCGAAATTGTGTTCAACAGCCCTGCTGAACGGCACTGGCTGGAGCAACAGATTCACCCTTATGTGCGCGATCGCATGGTGGCGGATTTGAAAGCACTGGCCGAACAGCATCAACCCGCAGCGGTTGTCGTTGTGCCCCTCTTGTTCGAAGCGCGGATGACCGATCTGGCGACGGAAATTTGGGTGGTTCATTGTTCCCGCGAACAGCAGGTTGAACGAGTGGTGCAGCGTGAATCTAGCAGCAATCAACAGCGTCAGGTTTCTCTAGAACAGATTCACGCCCGGATTAACAGCCAGATGCCCATCGACCAGAAGCTTCGTCGCGCCAATGTGATCCTCGATAACTCCTCGACAGAGGAAGCGCTGTTTCAGCAGATTGACCGGGCGATCGGGTGAGGGAGTGTTTCAGAAGATGCTTTCCTCGTTACAGGCTTCTGACTAGAAAATAGAGTTATGGGTTTAAGCAGCAGTCTGAGGTTGGGGTTGCA
>CAZVXA010000393.1:0-3681 GCA_964630955.1 uncultured bacterium
TTTTTTTTTTTTGGGGGGGGCGCGCCCCCCCCCCCCCTCTCTCAAAAACAATTCGATTTTGTTTAATTCGAGATCCTAATCAGGAGTCTGGCGTATGATGGGGACTGATGTTGCTTCTGTTCCGGTGACAGTGCTAACGGGCTATCTGGGGGCAGGAAAGACGACTCTGCTGAACCGCATCCTCACCCATGAGCATGGGAAGAAAGTGGCGGTGATTATCAATGAGTTTGGTGAGGTGGGGATCGACAACCAGTTGGTGATCGATGCCGATGAAGAAATTTTCGAGATGAACAACGGGTGCATCTGCTGCACGGTACGGGGTGACCTGATCCGCATCATTGGTAACCTGATGAAGCGCCGCAATAAGTTTGACCATCTGGTGATTGAGACCACCGGCTTGGCAGACCCCGCACCAGTCATCCAGACCTTTTTTATGGATGACGATGTGCGATCGCAAACCAATCTGGATGCGGTTGTGACGGTCGTGGACGCCAAGCATATTCACCAGCATTGGGATGCCGATGAGGCGATCGAGCAACTGGCCTTTGCCGACGTGATTCTGCTCAACAAAACCGACCTGGCAACACCTGCTGAACTGGATGAATTACAGCAGCGCATCCACTCGATGAATGCAATGGCCAAAATCTACCGGACAAAGGACGCTCAGGTTGAAATGGACAGCATCCTGGGCGTCGGTGCCTTTGATTTGAGTCGCGCCCTGGAAATTGACCCCAATTTCTTAGGCGAAGATGCCCACGAGCATGATGAAACCGTGGGATCAGTGGCGATCGCAGAATCCGGTGCATTGAACTTTGAGCGGCTCAACACCTGGATGGGTGAACTGTTACGAAATCAGGGAGCGGATATTTTTCGGATGAAGGGCATTCTCAATATTGAGGGTGAAGCCAACCGATTTGTGTTCCAGGGTGTTCACATGCTGTTTGATGGCAGAGCCGATCGCCCCTGGAAGCCCAACGAGACTCGCAAAAATGAACTGGTCTTTATCGGTCGCAATTTAGATGAAGCACAGCTCAAAGAAGGCTTCCGGGCGTGTCTGGTATAGGCAAAGGGAGTAGGGGAGTGGGGGATGGCGAACGCAATCAGCCAGCAGGGGTTTAAGCAGGTTTGGTCGGGTGGATTGTCAGACTATGTTATGGCGATCGCCTGGTCTCCAAATGGTCGCCTTCTGGCGGCTTGTTCGGCGGCAGGGGAGGTGGTATTGATTAGCCTGCCAGATTGCCAATCCACCCTGCTCCAGGGTGAAACAGGATACTCCGTCGATTGTCTTGCTTTTTCACAGGATGGCCAGTTTTTAGCGATCGGGGGGCAGGATGGGCAGATCAAGATCTGGTCACTTCAATCAGGTGCGCCAGAACTCATCACCGTTTTAGACAACAAACCCGTTTGGGTCGATCGCCTGTGCTGGAGTCCTAAGACTCATGCGCTGGCCTTTAGCCTGGGTAAGTATGCTCAAGTTTGGGATACCGATACTCAGGAAGTTGTGGCGACGCTTAACTTCGCGGCTTCAACCGTCCTGGATCTCGATTGGCGGCAGGATGGGAAGTACCTTGCTCTGGCAGGATATCAAGGTGTAAGAGTCTGGGACGCAGAAGATTGGGATATTGAGGAAGAAGTGCTCGAAGTTCCCTCCGCAACGGTGGCGATCGCCTGGTCGCCTGATCACCGCTATCTTGCTGAAGGGAATCTGGACAACACATTGACCCTGATGGAATGGGAGAATCCCTATCCCTGGCTAATGCGGGGGTTTCCGGGAAAAGTCCGACAACTCGCCTGGTCATCGATCCCAACTCGTATCGGCTCACCGCTTCTGGCTTCCTGCAGTGGTTCAACTGTTATCGTTTGGGAACGAGACCAGGATGCGCAAGTCGGTTGGTCAAACCGGATTTTGCAGAATCATGAAGGAGTGGTGCAGGCGATCGCCTTCCAACCCGGTTCGTTGCTGCTGGCATCGGCAGCAGAAGACGGTTGGGTTGCACTCTGGCATCGGGGTAGCCGATTGATTCAAACCTTAACAGGTGCATCGAATGGGTTCTCCTGCCTCGGCTGGCATCCCCAGGGCCATCAACTTGCTGCTGGAGGCTTGGATGGAGAGCTGCTGATCTGGTCACAGGCTCTCAGGGGGCAGGGGTTTGGCAAACGATGAAGCCTGCAAATGAATTACGGGCTTCGACGTGAGCGCTCAGCGTTCGACTGAGCGCTCACGCCGAAGTTTGAACGGCGCTTGCTGGCGATAGGGACAGATGAATCGCTTATGCACTCTATTTGATTGTCGGAGTAATAACAACCGTCCATACGGCTATCAATTCATGGCTGATCAGCTTCAGCTTTCTTTAACGTGAGAAACAAGATCAAGGGTTACCCAGGTAGCAATGACAATCAGGTTTCGCAATTAAAGAACCTGCTAAAGCATTCAGCGCCGTTGCTGCCAGCAGTCCACCACCCAATGCTCCTTCGACTGTAATAAAAGGCACCCCCGATCGCATCAGTTGGCGTTTAGCAATTGGTGCATGGCTAAAACCGATGGGCATCCCAATCACCAGGGCGGGATGAATGATATTTTGCTGAATTGCCTGACATACCGCCAGCAAAATGGAGGGTGCATAGCCAATGACCAAAATACATCCATCAGGGCACTTGCTCAATCGCTCCTGCCAATTCTGTTGCTGCCAGAATGCTTGTTCTGCATCGGTTGCGACCGTTACATGAGGGTCATCGATCAGGGTCGTTACCTCACATCCCAGATGACGTAAACGGGGGTGATCTAATGCTGCTGTTACCATCTGCACATCAGTCACAATCAAACAACCTGTTTTTAGTGCCTCTCGACTGGCCGCGATTGCTCCGCAGTTGCGCTCTGCACTAATCGCCCCTTTGCCTAATCGCACAAACGGCACCAGGCTGACATCCCCAGATGCCAGCACCAACTGGGAGAGCAGATCCACCTCAATCTCAGAGCGATCGCCCAGGTCAGGCAACAACCATTGCAACGATTCTTGAAATGATTCAGGGTGGGTATGAACGTCAGCATCCATTTCATCCCATAGTTCCTCAAAGCTGTTCAGGTGCATTTGAGTCTGCACCTCAAGCTGCTTCAAACGTGCCAGCACCTCTGCCTGGGTAGTCTGGCAGGAGCGATCGCGTCCCAACAGTCGTTCCAGTGCAGAAGCGGTCTGTCTCAGTTGGGTGATCTGCTGCATAACGGACTGGTACTGCCGTTGCAGTTGCCCCAGCAAAGCATCGGATGTTGAGCTTCCGGTGTCCGTTTCCAGCAGTTTTTGAATATGTGAAAGCTGGAACCCCTGCTGCTTCAGAGCCACGATTCGCCGCAGATGCTGTACGTCAGATTCCGTGTAGAGACGATAGTTTCCGGGCGATCGCATTGGCTGTGGTAGCAGGCCCAACTGATGATAGTGACGCACCATGCGAGGGGTGACGGTGCCACCAACCGCCTCTGTCAATTCCTTAATCGTTAAGGATTCCATCCCCACTCATTCCCCAGTCCATACTTATCACTTGAAGTTTGATGCCCTCTAAATAGGTAGGCACGATTAAGCTTGACCCCAAGAAGCGGGGGGGGCCCCCCCCCCCCGGGGGCCCCCACGGGGGGTTTAAAATTTATATTACCCCAAAAAAAAATAAACCATAAAAAAAACAAAAAAA
>CAZVXA010000394.1:0-3680 GCA_964630955.1 uncultured bacterium
GCGTGGTTGCCTCTGGAGAGAGCGATCGCGTGGTCGTCTCGGTGCTGGGGTCTCGTTCCAGTGATGCGGCTCCTGCTGAAGAAGCATAATTAGGAAGGCGCGGTTAAGCTTGAATCCCCCAAAGCTGTTCCGCCCGCTGCGCGGGCGGAACAGCTTTGGGGGATTCAAGTGTTCCGGTACCCACTTACTTCAGGATCGTGGGTAAATACAACTGAAATATTGTTGAGAGAAGCGCGGCTGAGCCGCGCTTCTCTCAACAATATTTGGTTCTAATTAGCCCACCACCCTAACAATGCTTTAACGTTGGGCAGGGGACATCAACCGTGAGTTTGAGATAAAATGGGCCACACCAGGGGAGTTAGCTCAGTTGGTAGAGCGCTGCGATCGCACCGCAGAGGTCAGGGGTTCGAATCCCCTATTCTCCATTTTTTGTCCTAAGCAGGTAGGCGCAATTAAGCGTGAAACCCCAAAAGCTGTTCCGCCCTTCGACTTCGCTCAGGGCGGAACAGCTTTTGGGGTTTCGACTTTTTCCACACCCACTTACTTAAATTTTTTCCACTGATTCGGCGGTGGGGTTAGAAACTCGTATGCCCCTGCTGCTTCTCCCGTTGCTGTCAATACAATGTCAAACGACAGTGATAGACGTACCTCCTGGGTTTCGTTCATGCTAACTGCATGGCGTTGCTTTGCTGGAAAGATCAGCAAGCGCCCTTCGACAGGCGGGTAAGCCACATAAAGCTGATTGAAATCGTTTTCTGCATCGACGATATCTGTGTTTTCACTACCCAATCCCGGACACACCTCATTCACCCGTGCATCATTGAAAAACAAGAGACTTCCTGGGTCGCCCATCTCATCCGTGGGAACTTGAATATAGTAAACCGCGCTGACATGGGCCGTGTTATGGCAATGCGCCCCGACTTCCTGTTCGGCGCGAGAGACAATGGGCCAGGCTCTTTGAATGTATAAATTCACTTTGCTGAGATCGACACCGATGTTTTCGAGATACGTCGTTGTGTACTGCTCAACCTGTTCCACAATCCATGTAAAAGCTGGATGAGTATGAATTTGATTGACACCGTGAATATCGCCCGTCCAGGCCATTTCGGGATAATTCCGGTGCTCGATCCCTGCTTGCTCTAGCTCCAGCACTGTTTCAATCAAACGCTGTTGATATTTCGGGGCATCTGGCAAATCTTCATAATAAATTGCCAGCGGAAACCAGGTCTCAATTGGCATCTTGATTTACAGCGCTTTGCACTGGAATAGAACCAAAGTTTTTATTGAGAGCCGCACTGCGTGTGGCTCTCAATAAAAACTTTGTACCTCACGCGCTTGAAAAGCGCTGTACGTAACGATAATTTCCAGTTTTGCACTAGATTGTCACCTTTGTTGCTTAAACTTTGATGGTTTTCCTGATAAATGATTCCAGGAACCACACTATCCACACCGCATACTGCTTGATAATGAACATCCTATCGGCTGAATTCTGGCAGTTCGTGCGAGGGGCGATCGCATGGATGCTGCGCACGAACCAGTTATTTCTCCGGCAATTAAATAGTAATGCTGTGTGTGGGAGCACGAAGCACGCCCACACACAGCATTACTATTTAATTTTTGTATTCTAAAATGTTGCCGAGGTAATAGCACAGGTGCCTGCAGCCGAAACCTGGAGTGCCCTGATGCCTATGATGAGTTGGCAGTTATGGCTGACCCGAGACGAAGTCAAAGATTACCCCTTGCCCTGGCAATCGGCTGCTGATAGTTTGTCTCCAGAGCAAGTGGCGCTGGCATTTGCGGTAATTTTAGTGGCGATTAGCACACCAGTGAAACCGCCCACACTGCGCGAAAAATCACAGGGCTGGCTGCAGGGGAAACCCTGTCACTCTCGAACTCGGTATCCAACCGTCAAAAAAAGAGCAAAGGTACGGAAAAAACCGCGAAATCACCGCCCTCACAGGGGGCTTAATGCTCGTGGGCGTTGGACTTGCCATTCCCTCTCAATACTGCTGCATCGGAGAGGCTTTTCTGCTTTCCCTCCCCAATCTCCCAGCCTCTACTTTTTGTCAAGTGAACCTATCCCTCCTGTAACACCGCCTCAATTGCCCCTGCCACTGCCGGATACTGATACTGAAATCCTGACTGCTGAGTCCGCGGAGGAATCACCTGCTGCCCCTCCAGCACCACGATCGCCGCATCCCCTAACAGCGCCTCGATTACAAAACCGGGAACCGGGAGCCACGAAGGGCGGTTCATTGCCTGCCCCAGCGCGTTGCAGAACTCAGACATGCGCACCGGGTTGGGGGCAGTAGCGTTGTAGGTGCCGCTCATGCTGGAATCGGCGATCGCCTTCAGAAACAGATTCACCAGGTCTTCCCGGTGAATCCAGGAAAACCACTGGGTGCCGCTGCCAATCGGGCCACCTGCAAACATGCGGAAAGGCGGCAACATCTTGGCAACCGCTCCCCCCATACCCAGCACAATACCCGTGCGCAGAATCACCAGCCGGGTACCGCTGTCCTTCACCTTCTCGGCCTCAGCTTCCCATTTCTGGCACACCTGCGCCAGAAAATCGTTGCCGGAAGGGCTGCTCTCATCGAAGCGGGCGGTCTCGCTGGTGCCGTAGTAGCCGATGGCGGAGGAGTTGACCAGAACGGAGGGTTTGGGATTGGCTTTGGCAATGGCCTCCACAATCTTCTGCGTCCCCACCTTGCGACTGTCCATAATCACCTGCTTGCGCTCCGGAGTCCAGCGCTCATCAGCGATCGGGGCACCCGCCAGATTGACCACGGCGTCGCAGCCAGAGATCGCATTCTGCCAGTCACCCGACTCCAACGGCGTATAGGGTATTATCTCAACGCTGGGGAAGTCTGAGGCCGGGAACACCCTGCGTCCGGTTTCTTCATTGCGGGTCAGCACCACAACCTGGTGGCCCTCCTGCTGGAGGCGCTGCACCAGGCGACTACCGACAAACCCCGTTGCACCCGTTACGGCAATTTTCACGAACTCCTCCCTCTGCGATCGCACATTTCGTAATAGGCTGCTGCCCTGAAGCGGGATAATTTAGGCGGGAGAGTGTAGCAAGCTGCACTCTCCCACCTTTAATTAATGCCTCGTAATATTAAGAATATCTTTCTCAGGCGTCCTATGCTGAAAACCAGACTTGTTCCTTTGCTGAGTGTGTTGCTGGCCTGCTGTCTCTGGTTTTGCAGCGGTACAGTGGCCCAGGCCCAAATCTCGTTATCCTCTACCTCCCCAATTCTCATGGCACCCGGAAAATCGCTTTTCTCCTTCAGTGGCGTTCGCCCGACCAACCTTGGTGTGAAAGACGGCAAGCTCGCTGCCTGTCCCCAAAGTCCGAACTGTGTCAGCAGTCAAATCACCGAAGCTGATGCGACTCATTCCATTGCACCTTTGAGTTTCAAGTCCAGTGGACAAGAGGCGATCGCCGCTCTCAAGTCAGTCGTTGAGGGGATGGAGCGCACTGAAATTCTGAACTCAACGGACGACTATTTCTATGCAGAGTTTACGACTCCGCTGATGGGATTTGTGGATGATGTGGAATTTTACGTGGATGAGGCGGCGAAGGTAATTCATGTGCGATCGGCTTCCCGATTGGGGGAATCGGATATGGGATTGAATCGTAAGCGAGTGGAGGAGATTCGTACCAAATTTGCGGC
>CAZVXA010000395.1:0-3659 GCA_964630955.1 uncultured bacterium
GAATTTGGGTTTTCGGATAGGCTCTAAGCTTCAAATCCAGGAATTAAAATCCTGGACAAACTGGGCCAGCGAAATCAGGTGAATCCGATCGCTTTCCCTTGCCGCAGCCCGATCGCCCTCTGTGTTATACCCCCAGTCACCCAGAAATAGCTCCACAGAGTCCAGGTCAGGCTGAGTCTCAAGATTCTGGAGTGTCTTCAGTCGGTCTTCCACAAACCAGACTGACGGCTGCTCACCATAATCCAGAAAAAATTGACGCATCAACGTGCGGAGAATTTGTCCTTTAGGCTGGCGGTGTTCCTTCCCAAACACCTGATCCTTCTTGATCTCAACGCCCTGCTGTTGGAGCAGTTGCAGGATAAATCGATCTTCTTTCGTGCTGATGATGTAGGTATAGACGGGACTCTGGAGCACCTGCGTCAGCCACTCGATCACACCGGGATAGAAGCGGTGCAGCAACAGCCAGTTGTCCAGATCAGCAGCAATCCAGCGATCGCGCACCCCATCCACCCGTGCCCCTACTTCAGCGGGCAACAGCTTTTCTGACACCACCAACTGCTGAGCAATCTCGCCCCAGTGCGCCAAAATTTCGGATTCGGGTGTGCCTGTGAGGAGCGATCGCAACACCAGGGGCATCTCCCAACCTGTTTCAATCACGGGTCGCAAGCGATAGAAAGACTCTGCCAGTCCTGCGGGAGGAGTCGTATCGGGCGGTAACCAGATTTCACAGTAGGCCCGCCACGAGGTCTGGAAATACTCGATCAGGCCGTCACAGATGATGCCGTCGAAGTCGAGTGCGAGAATAGTTGGTTTTGCGTCAGTCATCCTTCCATCCTCTAACGCTCTGATGAACGACCGCTAAATTCCACATATAATCCTCCACTTTGTACCGCTGGGCGGCCTGCCCAATGTAGTGCTTCGCCTGTTCTGTCTCACCTGCGACTTCGTGCCAGAGGCCGACGTAGAGGTGACTGTAGAACTTGCCGTGGGTGCCCTGGCGATCGCCCACCTCCAGCACCACCACTGGACTGCACCGTCCGGCAAACAGTTCGTATACCTGCCGCATTACCGCACGGGGATCGTTCTTTACCTCCAGCAGCATTTGCTGGGCGGAGGCTACACCATGGAGCTGTGCCAGACACAGGTAGCGCCACACAGTTTCCTCCACGTCACGACCATTCACCTGGAGATCGACCTCGAACTGATGGGCACCCTCCTCGAAGCGATCGGCATAATAGTAGGCCAATCCCCGCTGCCAGAGGTAGGGCGTAAGGTTAGGGTCTAGCTGTTCGGCATGGTCAAAGTCAGCGATCGCCTCCGCGATCCGGGTCAGTTTGAACAGCGTCATACCGCGCCGCACGAATACGATAGGCGTATCGGGTTTGGTGCGCAGCACGTTGTCCCAGTAGGCGAGTTCCTGTTCCAGTTCCTGTTGTAGGGGACTAAGATGCATCGTTCTTCTTAGAGATGCGTTTTATGCAACGCAGAGGTTTTCATAGTAAAAGTGGAAAAGTGCAGCGTTGAGCGCCCCAATTTCCCGCCAAAATCATACCGCCTGATGGCGGCAGCCACCGCAGGTGGTAAAGTGACAAAGTTAACGAATGTAACGGCATGGATAGTGTAACCCTGGAAGAAATTGCCCGCTACCGTTCGGCACTGGCCGAAAACGACTCGGCAATGGAGGCACTGGATATTCTGGAGGACTGTGAAGGTGACCTGGAGGATGCGGCGATCACGCTGGCGCTGCACGCAGGTCAGGAGCCGGATACCTCTGACCAATGGTTAGAAGGCTTTGCCAAACGCTGGCGAGCCGTGCTGTGTACCTCCGATGTACGGGGATTGCTGGAGGAGTCGTTAGGCCAGGGGGTGCAGTCCTTCAGTCGAGAAGCAGGGATTCCTGGAGGTTTGGCAGCGCTGGTTGCCATCTACGTGCTGAAGTCTGGCATTGAACCTTTCTGTAAACCCCTGGAAGAAAAACTTGATCTGGTGTGAGCAGGTTTAACGCGACCATGAATTTCCGGGGACTGGGGTTACTGCTGGCAGGAATCGTCTGGCTGGGTGGGAAGCAGTTCTCCCTGCGAGCGTTTGCATCTCAACCACTCCAGGTCAGTCAATCATCAGTCCAGGTCGCTCCCTATCCGCCGATTACCTCCCAGGCAAGTTCGTCCAGCATCTGCCCCGCCCAACTGGAGCCGAGAATTAATGCAATCCTCAACCGCCCAACCTTTCAACGAGTACGCTGGGGCATCCAGGTGCAGCCGCTGGCAGAAGGGCCAGTCCTGTTTCAACGGGAGGGCGATCGCTTCTTTATCCCCGCCTCCAACGCCAAACTGTTGACCACGGCGGCGGCTCTGGTTCAGTTTGGGCCGCAGTTTCGAATGCGGACAGCCGTCTACCGGGTGCCAGAACCGGGAGTCAGCTTGCGAGTCGCGGGACGGGGCGATCCGAGTTTAACAACGGCGCAACTTCAAAATCTGGCGTCGCAAATTCGTGCTCGCGGCATTACCCAGATCGATCGCCTGATCATTGACGACACTTACTTTTCGGGCGATCCTGTTAACCCCAACTGGGAATGGGAGGACATCCAGGCAGGCTATGGTGCGCCAGTCAATAGCCTGATCTTGAACCAGAATGCAATTCCCCTGACGCTGGTGCCCCAGGCGATCGGACAGCCGCTGCGGGTGGTGTGGGATGACCCGTCAGAAGGCCAACGCTGGGCGATCGAGAACCAATCCCGCACCGTTGCAGTCAATGCGCCCGAATTTGTAGCGGTGGGGCGCGACCTGAGCCGTCCCATTCTGCGAGTGTCGGGCCAGTTGCGGGCGGGGTCGGAGGCTGAACCTGTGGCGATCGCCGTCGTCAACCCTACCCAAACGTTTCTGGAAACCTTCCGCCGTGTTCTAACAAACCAGGGCATCAGCGTACGACAGGCTGTCATCGCCTCCACTCTAACCACTGCTCCCCAGTCTGAAATCGCTGCTGTTTCTTCCGTCCCCCTATCTGAACTGCTAAAGGAGGCCAACGGAGAGAGTAACAACCTCTACACCGAGTCACTCCTGCGGCTACTGGGCACTCCCCCAACGCCTAATTCCAACAGTTTGGAGTCAGGACTTGCTGGCATTCGGACGGTTCTTAATCGGTTGGGTGTTGCTGCTGATAGTCATGCGCTGAGGGATGGGTCGGGGCTGGCACGGGCGAATTTGGTGACACCGGGGGCGATGACTCAAGTTCTCCAGAGCATGGCCCGCTCTCCCAACGCTCAGGTGTATCGCGACTCACTGGCCATTGCTGGAGTCAGCGGCACCCTGCGCAACCGATTTCGCGGCACTCCAGTACAGGGGAATTTTTTGGGAAAGACGGGGGCAATTAGCGGCATTACCGCACTGTCGGGCTACCTCAACCCACCCACCTACCCTCCCCTGGTGGTGAGCATTCTGGTCAATCATTTTGACCAGCCTGTGAGTACAATTCGGCCTGCGATCGATGAGCTTGTACTGCTGCTGGCAGGTCTGCGGCAGTGTTGATATCTGTCTTTACGCCGGAACAGCGCTGGCTTTACCTGGGATACAGACAAGGCCCCCGCTATCCCGGTGATTCTGAAATTACTGGACTTTTGACTAAATTGTGCCGATTTTCCCTAAAAAGCTGATGCAGTCAGC
>CAZVXA010000396.1:0-3591 GCA_964630955.1 uncultured bacterium
GATGGGTAGGGGCGTAGCATTTGGGCGATAAACGAATGGATAAGGGCAAAACGCAATGGCCAAATGCTACGCCCGTAGACGTTTGCCGAAGCCTCCACCCGCAGAAGGGAAACGTTAGGCAACGCCCATAGTACGACGGCGGGTGCGGGAGAGGAGGAAGCTGGCGATCGCCACCGCAATTACTAGCAGCGAGAATGTCACCACCACCAGGGCTGCTCCATAGCCAAAGTCCAGATAGCGCATCACTGTGGAGTAGATGTAGAGTGACACCACTTCGGTCGCACCACCGGGGCCACCACCCGTCATTACCTGGATCAGGTCAAAGATGCCGAATGCCTGGGCAAAACGGAACAGGATGGCAATCAGGATCTGGGGCATCAGCAGGGGGATGGTGATGCCCCAGAAGCTCTGCCACGCCGTTGCGCCATCCAGGGCATGGGCTTCGTAGAGGTCGGGGGAGATGGATTGCAGTCCTGCCAGCAGCAGAATGCTGATGAAGGGGGTGGTTTTCCAGACATCAGCGATGATGACGGATACCATCGCCAGGGTGGGGTCGCCGAGCCAGTTGATGCCTGTGTCAATGAATCCAAGACGCAACAGAATATCATTGACGACACCAAACTGGTCATTAAAAATCCATGCCCATGCCAATCCAATCAGGGCGGTGGGAAGTGCCCAGGGAATAATGGCGGCAGTACGGACGAGCGATCGCCCAAAGAATTGCTGGTGCAACACGAGGGCGATCGCCATCCCCAGAATTAATTCCAGGATGACCGACGCCGATGTAAAGATGATCGTCGTTGTAAAGCTCTGCCAGAATCGGCTATCACTGCCCATACGGGCAAAGTTCTCCAGTCCAACAAATACGGATTGAAGCTGAGTTCCCAGGTTGCGGGCAAACAGGCTAAGCCAGAAGGCCCGCAGGATGGGGTAAGCGAACACAAACACCAGCATGATCAACGCCGGAATCATCAAAATCCACGCTACCCGCTGTTCTCTCGCTCGAATCGGATCTAGTTTCAGCATTGTTCTTTCAGAGTTCTAGAATGCAGGTCAGGTATAGTAACCGAGAGGTTCGTTAGGACGGGGTGCAGGGGTGATTCCCCCTTGAGGGTGCAGGGGCACCGCCCCACACCCCCCTGTCCGAACCAAAGCATCGATTGTGATAGACATCAGGAGTGTCGGGTGCCGGATTCCAGCAGGGTGCGGGTTTCGTTGGCAGCAGAGCGCATCGCGTCTTCCGGGGAGATGCGACCTGTCAGGGAGGCGCTCAGGTAGCGCTGGAGAATGTCAGAAGCCTGAGCATACTGGGCGATCGGAGGGCGCAATACGGCAGTTTGTGAAACTCGCGCAAGCTGCGGGAAGTGATTGTACTTCTCAATGATTTGGGGGTCGTTGTAGAACGACTCTACGGCGGGCATATAGCCTTCCTTTAGCGTGAATGGACGCAGGGCGGCATTGCTGGTGAGGAACTGTACTGCTTTCCAGGCTTCTTCGGGGTGTGGGGTGAACTTTGAAATACCCATGCCCCAACCACCCAGGCAGGCTCCACTCTCGTTTCCGGCTGCGCTCACCATTGGCATGATGCCCACCTTGCCACGAACTCTAGAATCCTCCTGGTTAAACAATCCCCAGGCATAGGGCCAGTTCCGCATGAAGACGGCCTGACCGCTCTGGAAAAGGCGTCGGGTGTCTTCTTCGATATAGGTGGTTATACCGGGGGGCGACACGCCCTGGTTAATTGTGCTGCGGAGGAAGTTGACGGCCTGGATGGTTTCAGGGCGATCGAGTCCCACCTCCCGTGTCTCCGGGTTTACCCAGAAACCGCCATAGCCCTCCAGAACTTCCACGAACACCGTGACCAATCCTTCGTACTGCCGTCCCTGCCAGAGAAATCCCCAGTTAGCCGCCTTGTTTTGTTGCAGCGTTTTAGAAATTCTCATCAGGTCGTCAAACGTTTGTGGTGGCTCCAATCCCGCCTGTTCCAGCAGGTCTCGACGGTAATAGAGCATACCTGCGTCGGAGCGCATCGGTAGACGGTAGAGGCGGTTCTGGTAGTAGCCTGCCTGCACGTCAGCGTCTGTGAAGCGGGCCAGATCCTGTTCGCTCACCCGGTTAGTCAGGTCCATTAGCCATCCCGCCGCCGCAAATTTCGGCGTCCAGATGACATCCATATTGATCAGGTCGTAGGGCGTATCGCCCAGCAGAAAAGCGGAGGTATACAAATCCTCTACCAGGTTGCCAGCGTTCGGACCTTCGACCAGTTCGATGCGAATTCCCGGATTCTCCTGCTCAAACGCCTGTACCAGAGGCCGCATGGGAGGGATATCGGGGGCAGGCATCAGTACGCGCAGGGTGACGGGCTGCTGTTGGGCCACCACCGCAATGGCAAGCAGGACTGTACCCAGAAAAGCGGCGATCGCCAACCCCCAACGGCGCAGGAAGGCGAAGCCCAATCGACGCTTGAGTAGATTCATAAATAGCTGTGGCAGATGAGAGTCAAACATTTTTAATGAAATTTACAGCGCTGTGCAGACGAGTGTAGGGGAGAGTTTTTGTTGAGAGCCGCAATGAGTGCGGCTCTCAACAAAAACTCTGGTTCTATATCAGCGCGAAGTGCTGTACTCATGTGAGTCTTGCAAAAAAGCATTCATTTTTCTAATTACCAGGAACTTGTTGATATGTGATGAAATCCAATACAAAATCAGATTTCCAATCAACTAACAGGTGCATGATCTCAATCAAAAATGTTGAGTTAAATTACAAACAAATGAGAGGATTTAAAGAATGTAGCCCTACAGAATCAACAACCAGTGAAGGTGCAGCGATTGCCTGGACAAACAACTTCACGCCCCCATCATTAGAGCGGGGATCGCCCACCCTCGGTGCGTACTTGTTCGTCAAGATCTCCAGAGTAGTTTTCTAAATGGATCAGGGACTACTATCGGAAGATAGAGGCTTCAGCAGCAGGGATTGGTTTTTCGATGGTCAAGAAATACAGTACTTTGCAAGTGCATCTGGTACAAACTTTGTGTTGAGAACCGCTCGGAGCACGGTTCTCAACACAAAGTTTGGTTTTAGTTCAGCGCAAAGCGCTGTATCAACCGAGTGGCTAGAAAATGTTTTGTGTTGTAGGGGCGATCAGATAGAAATGAGTGCCTATCCGAAAACCAAAAACCCAAATTCTGGCAGGCACGATGCTCTAGCGTCGCGCCTGCCAGAATTTGGGTTTTTGGATAGGCTCTCGGTAGTTTGAACAGAAAGAGCAAGATCGTTCAAGATAGTGCCCGATCGATCGCCTTACATTAAGAGGATGTTTGAAAAGGTAGGGTCTGTCGCGTTTAACACTGGGAGATCCCCCCTGGCCCCCTGATACCCCCTACCCCCTCAAGGGGGACATAAGGGGGGAGAAGTTGCTTCAAAGTCCCCCTTTTTAAGGGGGATCATCTGGGGTGTATCTCAGTTTTGCAAGTAGCGGGGGCGGAGCCCGCCCGAAGTTCAAAAAAGGTTTTAGAAATTTTCAAAATTGGGATGCAACCGCTCAAATGCCGTTTGTGTCTGTCGACTGAACATTTAAAACAATGTCTAAAA
>CAZVXA010000397.1:0-3540 GCA_964630955.1 uncultured bacterium
CCCCCCCCCCACCCCCAAAACTGGGTTTGGAAATTTGCAAAACTGGGATGCACCCCTTCTCATGGACTTTAGGCAGCAAGGGAGTTAGTTGTAATTGACGATGCGTCCAAAGCTGTCGGGAGATAGGCTGGCCCCACCCACCAGTGCGCCGTCAATTTCAGGCTGGGCCATAATCTCGTCAATGTTGTCGGGTTTGACAGAGCCGCCGTACTGGATGGAGACGTTAGGGTTGGTGAGCTTGCTGCGGATCAAACCAATGACACGGTTGGCTTCCTTCGACTCGCAGGTATCACCTGTGCCGATCGCCCAGATGGGTTCGTAGGCGATCACCAGACGAGACTGGTCAATCTCCACCAGATCCTTTTCAAGCTGCGCAAAAATGACGGCTTCGGTTTGCCCTGCATCTCGTTGCTGCTTGGTTTCACCCACGCAGAGGATGGGAATCAGACCACAGGACTGGGCTGCTTTGAGCCGCAGGTTCACTGTTTCATCAGTTTCGCCAAAATACTGCCGCCGCTCACTATGCCCCACAACCACGTAGCGCACCCCCAGTTCCACCAGCATTGCCCCAGAAATTTCACCCGTAAAGGCTCCCTCTTTCGCCCAGTGGATGTTCTGTGCCCCCAGCATGATGCGACTGCCGTGCAGGTTTTTGGACAACACCCCCAGATCGGTAAATGGCACACACACCACAACCTCCCGCGCTTCGGGGGTTTCCGTCAGGTGAGGCAAGAACCCCTGCAGAAATTCCATTGCTTCTGCGCGGGTCTTGTACATTTTCCAGTTTCCGGCAACAACAATCTTACGCACAGGTGTCTTCCAGCTAGGCAGTAAAAATCAGCATCCTTTAGTCTACGGCTTAATGGGATCATCGGGAACGCGAAATTGTAGGATGGAGTAGCCCTGCGTAACCTGTGCAGCACAAAGCATTCATACGTTAGGCTGTCGCTAACGCACCATCTACCAACGGTTTGCCCCGCACGCCCCCTATGCCCCGCACTCCTACCCTGAAGTTTGACCGGGGAACCCTAATTTTGCACCCACCGCCCAGGGGCAAAGCCTGGATGGACTTCGCCACCTGGGATGACCGGGTAGAGCGGTTTCGGGTTCCGGCGATCCAGTATCGGACGCTGGTGGAGACGTTGCAGGCAGAAGGCACGAACTTTGAAGACCAGGCCAGGGGATTTGAACGATTGACGATGGTGGCCAGCCTGGAGCGAGAGCCGTACCCGCATCAGCGGGAGGCATTGGAGGCATGGACGCAGGCAGGCCGCAAGGGGGTTGTGGTTTTGCCAACGGCGGCGGGTAAAACCTACCTGGCTCAGATGGCGATGCAGGCCACCCCCCGCAGCACCTTAATCACGGTGCCAACGCTGGACTTGATGCACCAGTGGTACACCCATCTACTCGCAGCTTTTCCTGATGTGGAGGTGGGACTGCTGGGGGGTGGATCGCGCGATCGCACCCCCATCCTCGTCGCCACCTACGACAGCGCCGCTATCCATGCAGAAACGCTGGGGAACCGCTATGCCCTGCTAATTTGCGACGAGTGCCACCACCTGCCCAGTGACTTCAACCGGGTGATCGCTGAATACTCGATCGCCCCCTACCGCCTGGGCCTTACCGCTACCCCCGACCGCACCGATGGCCGTCACACCGACCTGGATTTTTTGCTGGGGGCCGTGGTGTATCACCGCACGGCGGCGGAGCTGGCGGGGCAGGCGCTGGCCAACCATGAGGTGGTGCAAATCAAGGTGAAACTGTCTCAGGAGGAGCGCGATCGCTACAACACCCTGATTCAAACGCGCAATGACTTTCTGGAACAGCGCAACATCCGCCTGGGCAACATTGACGGCTGGCAAAGATTCGTCATGGTCAGCGCACAGTCCCAGGCGGGACGACGAGCGATGCTGGCACATCGGGAGGCACGGGCGATCGCCCTCGGCACCGAAGGAAAACTGCGGATTCTGGCCGACCTGCTGGGACGGCATTACCCCGAACGCACCATTGTCTTCACCAATGACAACGCTACCGTTTATCGGATTTCGCAGCAGTTTCTGATTCCCGCCATCACCCATCAGACGCCTGTGAAGGAACGCCACGAGATCCTGCAAAAGTTTCGGGAGGGGGTCTATCACACGCTGGTGGTCTCCCATGTTCTGAACGAGGGAGTGGATGTACCAGACGCCAGAGTGGCAATTATTCTGTCGGGGACGGGTTCCAGTCGGGAGTACATTCAGCGACTGGGGCGAGTGCTGCGGAAGGGGCAGGGGGATAAACAGGCAGTGCTGTACGAGGTTGTGGCTGAGGAGACAACGGAGGAAGGTGTGTCGCGTCGTCGCCGCGTGAAGCCCAAACGTCCATCTCCTCAGCTCGAACTGGTACCACCATCGCCCTACGAGGTGTCTCTCCAGCCCACTCGTAAAGCTGCGGAGTCGGGTTCTACTTACGGGGAAGAAAAGAAATCACCGTTACACGATGACGACGACTGGTAGATGGGAATATTAGGAGGGATCCCTCTCCCCCTGGCAAAGATTCTGTCGGGTAGGATGTCGATATCAGCGGTGATGACTGTATGCCAACTACGACCCATGTCTTTGTGCCACGTAGCCGACTGTTTAGTGCGAGTTCTGCTCCAGAGTTGCTGTATAAGGTAAATGATTTGCTGGAGGCAGGCGCACGGCATCTGGTCGTCGATATGCGCCACGTGGTGTTCATGGATAACAGCGGCCTGGGCGCACTCATGATCACCCTGAATCGAACTCAAAAAGCCTCCTGCCGTCTATCGCTCTGCTCCCTCTGCGGACAGGCCCGAATGCTATTTGAGGCGGCTTGTGTCGAACAACTGTTTGAAGTGTTTCCCAGTTTGAATGTGTTGAATCAGTCGTTACCTGAAGATGCCTGTCAGCTCATCACAATTGGTAAACCCGATTAGGGCGTGTCTGATTCGCTCTGGGGGTCTTCCGAACGGTTTCTTCTGGCTTTGGGGATAGTTTCCAGATCCCGAACGGGCGGGTAATCACTCAACACAACGGTCATCCCTGAGAAGCCTGTTTCCAGGTCGGTATCAAACATTAAAGATTCAACATTGGTGGCAACTACTTCTTCAATCAGGGCAATCAATTGAGGTCGCAGCGCTTCATCCAGGCTGGATCGAAATTCTTTAGCCATATCATCCTGAGCGCTTTCGATCAAAAACTGTTCAGAAGGCGTCGAAACTTCTTCTAAAACGATCGCCAATCGCTTATCAAAAAACTGGCAAATAATTTTCTTGGGATGTTTGCCGACCTTTTCCCGATACATGCCCTGCAAGCGCTGTGTCAAGGTTCGCTCTAATTGCCCTCTGGTCAATGCTGCATCGGTCATGTAAATGCCACGGGGATTGTTTTTAGCCTTAGCGAAGATGGGAGCGATTGCCGTTACCCCAACCATAAATCTTGCACATAATTTTTCCTCTATCAGCAGAGGGAATGTTGTGCGCGCTTTTTGACACTCCCCAACGCAAGGCGATGGGGATTCTTGGTTCACTGCCTAACCGTA
>CAZVXA010000398.1:0-3516 GCA_964630955.1 uncultured bacterium
CCCCCCCCCCCTCTCTCAAAAACAATTCGGTTTTATTTAATTCGCGATCCTAAGTCCCCATTTTTACTAGTAGTTCGCCAAGCGAACTTTGCCTGGTTGAAAAACTTTGCCTGGTTAGTGTGGCGCGCTCCCCGCGCCACACTAACCAGGCAAAGTTTCTTTGGTGGACTACTAGACTTTTGAATATTTTTCTTGCAATACCGCGAAACGCTCTCGTAGAGAGCATTTCGCGGTATTTTTGGTTTTAGTCAAAAACGCCCGACCAGCTAATGCTGAGAAGGGAAGCCACCGCCATACTGCTGAGCAGTTGGCGGTGGGAGTATGTCACTGTGAGACCAAAGTGCTCCACTTTTCTGCCTTAAATTAACAGCCGATTTTTGGTACGGTGATGGAAGTTGATTGGGCAATTTTTATGTTTCAGCACGTTCTTATCTGTACCGACCTGACTGACGGTCTTCAGCGGCTGATGCAGTTTGTTCCCAGTCTGGCGGCAGGGGGAATGAAGTCTATCGTGTTTCTTCACGTCATGCCCTTGCCCGATGAAGCCATTCCTCGCCAGGACGACACGCGAATTCGAGCCTTACGCGATCGCCTCTCCGCCCATCTCGCCCCTGCCCCCCAAGGGGTTGAAGTCAAGCTAGAAGTGCTGATGGGTAAACCCGCAGACTTGATCCTGCCTGCCATCAAAACCCATGCCTCCGAACTGCTGATCATTGGGATGCCCAGCCGTAGCCTGCTCAACGAAAAGCTATTTGGCAGCACCACTATGGACATTTGCGGACGAGTGCAGATTCCCGTGCTGACATTCCGCCCCCATCTCATTTCCAGTCTCACCCGCGAGGAACTGGACCTGCGCTGCAAACACCTCTTTCGTCACCTGTTGATTCCCTATGACGGCAGCAAAGCTGGGAACTATCTAATCGGCAAAATTCAGGAACTGGTGCGTCAACATACCCCTAATTCCCTGGAGCACTGTCTTCTATCAACCGTAGTGGACGAGGTAAACCGCGACCCCAACCTTGGCAATATGGAACTGCAACAGGCCCAGGTACAACTGGCAGAAGCAGCGACCCGCATGGAAGCGGCGGGTTTAAAGACTGAGACTCAGGTTCGCAGCGGAAATGCTGTCGCTGAGGTGCTGGAGAGTGCTCAGGACTGGGGGGCCAGTGCGATCGCCACAGCCTCCGACAGCCTTGGTGGGTTGCGAGAGTTGCCCGCCCCCAGTTTTTCTGGAGAGCTACTCCGGAAAAGCTGGCATCCCGTTCTCTACTTCCCGGTACCTCGTTGAATCTAGACTTTTGACTAAATCGGCGCTGAAATTAAGTTCGCCACGAAACGCTCTCTCAGAGAGCGTTTCGTGGCGCTATAGGGGCAATAGTCAAAACTCCAGTTGAATGCCTAAGTAAGTAGGTGTGATTAAGCTTGAAATCCAAAAAGCTGTTCCGCCCGCGCAGCGGGCGGAACAGCTTTTTGGATTTCGACTTTTTCCACGCCCATTTACTTAGTAGTCCACCAAAGAAACTTTGCCTGGTTAGTGTGGCGCTCCCCGCGCCACACTAACCAGGCAAAGTTTTTCGACCAGGAAAAATTCGCTTGGCGAACTACTAGCCGGAGAAATCACCACTGTCCGTGTACAGGGACTCCAGCTTGAGCAGAATTTGGGGTTTGAGTTTTTCCAGGGCATCTCGCAACTGAGTTTTACCAATGCTGTATTGCGCAGTACCAGGAGCCATCTGCCCCATCGTGGCCCAGTCTTGCAGGAGCTTCTGCTGCATGGGGGCGATCGTAGCGGTCAGAACATTGGCACAGCGCTTTGGGTCTTCTTTGGCAAAGAAGAGAATCCGGTAATGGCCAGACTGCCCCAGCAGACGGGTCATTTGTTGCCCCACGGGGGTCTTCAGATCCAGATAGCTGGAAAGCCATCGGGCACCAAGTTCTCGATTAAACAGCACTGTCACCCACAGAAGTGTGGGATGGGGAGCGGGAGCAAACAAAAACTGATTGTAGCGGGTGCAGATCCGCCGATTTTGAACTTCTCGCTGGTTGAGCATGACCCAGAGCGTCGCCAGTGGTCCCTGAGACGTTTGTAGCACGTGGGGAAAGGAAATTTCTCCAATCGGCTTACTCTGGGGCCAGTAGGCGAGTCGGCAAATATCTTCAGGACTGAGAGTGGTGGAATTTTTGGGCGTCGCGGATACTGAAACCGCACTCAGAGTTGCCTCGATTCGTTTGCCGATCTGCCAGCCCGTGCCAAATCGATGCTCCAATGGTTCTAGAGCCTGCACGACCTGGCCCACATTCTGGGGGCGATTCTCTGGTCGCTTCTCCAGACAGCTCATAATCAAATTTTCCAGCGCCTTGGGCACGCGCAGGCTGGTATTGGCTGCCATCAGCGATCGGGGATACTGCTCCCGATGCGCCCGGTACCAGCCGCCGAAGGAATGGGTTTCGGCATTTAGCGGCATCTTGCCCGTCAGCATCTGGAACATCATCACGCCCAGACTGTAGATGTCCGATCGCCCATCCAGTTCCTGCCCTTCCATCTGTTCTGGAGAGGAATAGGCCAGCGTCCCCATGAAGCAGCCAGTTTGCCCTGTATCTACCTGCTGGAGCGTTTTGGCGATACCAAAGTCCAAAATCTTCGCCAGTTCCCCGAAGGTATCGTCCCGCATCACCAGAATATTGCTGGGTTTGATGTCACGGTGGACGATGGTGGCTGTTTTGCCGTTCACAGGAATTCCCTGGTGGGCACACTGTAGCCCCAGACAGACCTGCCGTGTGATGTTAATAAACCGGGGGAGGGGCAGAGGTTGCCGCATGATCATCTCACTCAGGCTTTCTCCCCGCAGATATTCCATGACATAGAAAGGAATACCCCCTTCCTCATCCACGCCGTAGTTTGTGACGCGAACAATGTGCATACTGCGTTCGCCCAGCAGAGCGCAGGTTGTGGCTTCTCGCACAAAGCGATCGCGCATTTTTTGATTTAGCAGCGCCTGAGAGAGAAACTTAACCGCAACAGAAACGCCACCCAGGAGCCTGTCCTGGGCACCATAGACTCGCCCCATCGACCCCTGCCCCAGCAGCTCAACGAGGTGGTATCGCTCATTTAAGATGCGACCGATATTGGGGTCTGCCATGCGTAACCAGGCTCCGTTCCACAAAAATATGCCAGAAGACCCAAAGAGTAGCTGTGACTCAACGTCTAAGAAGTTTCTTTAGACAAACCCAGGGTAGACACATCAGGACTCGAAGCTTCGCCTGAAACAGGTTGAATGCGAAACCAATCGCTCGGCGGCTTACAACTTTGATTTATTCTAATGCTTCTAACCCAGAGAAAGGGTTTGCCCAATGAAAGCTGGCGACCACAAACTCTCTTAATGAGGATGCCCAGGCATTGAGGCTTTCTAATCACCCCGCTCAGATTCTAAGTAAGGGATCTGCTGTTGAATAAAACCCCAGTTTTACTGGGATTTTATTTTATGGCAAGCTCCTCAGTGGGCATGGAAAGAGTTG
>CAZVXA010000399.1:0-3492 GCA_964630955.1 uncultured bacterium
AAAACCACCTGGCCCAAAAGGGATTGAATGTCACTCCGCTGGTCAGTGTGAATGTACTGAATTCTCCTGAAAGCTTGTCTAATGCAACACTACAGCCATGAGTGAAGTGAACTTGCCTCCACCAAAGTACGTTGTGGAACAGGAACAAAACGAGATTCTGGAACAGCTTGAGGATTGGTTTGAAATTCCAATGCTGGTGTTCAGTTTTGTGTGGCTTGGTTTATTTATCGTTGAACTAATCTGGGGACTCTCACCGTTTATGGATGCGGTTGGCGTCACTATCTGGATTCTATTTATTCTCGACTTTGCGGTAAAATTCTTGCTTGCTCCTCGAAAACTACGTTATATCACGCACCATTGGCTAACGTTGCTGGCGCTGATGCTACCTGCCTTAAGAGTTTTACGGATTGTCCAGGTAGCAAGAGCTTTAAATACCGCACGGGCAGTTCGAGGAATTCGGTTGTTGAGGGTAATGACTCGCACCAATCGAGGAATGCGGGCATTTGCAGCCAGCTTTAGAAGACGAGGGTTTGGCTATGCAGTGGGGCTAACGGTGATCGTCGCCCTGATCGGCTCTGCGGGCATATATACCTTTGAGCGTGAGGTGTCTGACTCACCTTTAACAGACTATGGGGCTGCTTTATGGTGGACAGCGATGGTCATGACCACGATGGGGTCAGACTATTTTCCAAAAACGCCAGAGGGAAGGGTATTATGTTTCCTCCTGGCGCTCTATGCCTTTGCAGTCTTTGGCTATGTGACTGCGACACTTGCCACTTTCTTTGTGGGACGAGACGCTGAAAATCCTGACGCAGAAGTAGCAGGAGCGAAAGAAATTACAGCATTGCGCGAAGAGGTTGTTGCTTTGCGAAAAGAGCTTCAAGCGCTATCGCAGCAACCGAAGGAGTAAGAATGCCGAGAAAGCTTATGTCATCGCAGCGGCCATCGGACGGCAGAAATCACTATTCCTCTACAGGGTGGGGAGGATGTCAACTCGTACTCTCAACCCTGGATAGAAGCAGATTCTGTGCTTTCTAAGTATCATTCTTATCGACTGAATCGCTCAACGTTACTTCATGAATATTTCGATATCTGTTGCCTGGAACAAAGTTCAGAGCATGATCAATGGCTTCATCGCCCAATTGCCCAACATCGTGCTGGCGTTAATTGTTTTTGCGATTTTCTTTCTGGTGGCAGGAGCAATTCGACGCTTCGTCAGGCGATTGACCCGCAATCGCCGTTATGCTCGCAACCTGGGCCTGGTACTGGGGCGACTGGCCCAATGGGTAACCCTGCTGATCGGCCTGTTCGTCTCCTTGTCGATTGTCATTCCGACGCTCAGGGCCGGTGATCTGGTGCAGCTTTTGGGAATCAGTGGGGTGGCGATCGGCTTTGCTTTTCGAGACATTTTACAAAATTTCCTGGCGGGAATTTTGATACTGCTGACCGAACCCTTCCAACTGGGTGACCAGATTATTTTCAAAGACTTTGAAGGGACAGTAGAAAATATTCAAACTCGTGCGACGACGATTCGAACCTACGATGGTCGTCGAATTGTTATCCCCAACTCTGAACTCTTTACGAACTCTGTGACGGTCAATACTGCTTTTGATAGCCGCCGCCTGGAGTACGATGTGGCAATTGGATACGGAGATGATATTGACGCAGCGAAGCGCCTGATTCTGGAAGCGATTCATGAAACAGATGGGGTTTTGCAGGAACCTGTCCCTGATGCCATAATCGTTGATTTAGCGGGCAGTTCGGTGAATATTCGTGCTCGCTGGTGGATCAAACCACCTCGTCGCGCTGATGTATTGAACCTCCAAGACAAGGTACTCACGGCAATCAAGAAGAAGCTGGTCGCCAATGGTATCGATTTGCCCTTCCCAACGCAGCAAATTCTTTTCCATGACCAGACGGAGGAGACGGATGGCGATCGCACCCGACAGCGAGAAGGGTGGCCTGCAGGTCAACGGGAAGTCCCGAAACCCCGCAGCATCAGCAGCTCACTGCGGAAGCTGGCGGAAATGCAGGCCCGAGGTACTCACAATGGTCATGCCCAACCTGAGAATGACGTATGAACAATACGAAGCTAGTCAAAGTTTGGGACACACTGCGATCGAGCTACTGGTTTCTACCGACCGTAATCGCAGGAACAGCGTTTGTTCTGGCACTGGGTGTATTAGAAATTGACCGTTCTGGAAACACTCCAGGCTGGTGGTGGCTCTATACAGGAGGTTCTGATGGAGCCAGATCTATGCTTTCTACGATCGCAAGTTCGATGGCAACGGTCGCAGGAACAGCATTTTCCATCACGATTGTTGCCCTGCAACTGGCCGCTTCTAATTTTGGGCCGCGTCTGCTGCGAAACTTTATGCAGGACATTGGCAACCAGATTGTTTTAGGAACTTTTATTGGAACCTTTCTTTATTGCCTGCTGGTGCTGCGAAACATCCGTAGTGACGGTGAGGATTTTGACCAGTTCATACCACAGCTCTCTGTCACATTTGGCATTGTCCTGGCGATCGCCAGTGTTCTGGTGTTAATCTACTTCATCCATCATGCTTCGACGATTATTCAGGCTTCTCAGGTGATTGCGGGTGTGAGTGATGATCTCGATCAGGCCATTGATCGTCTATTTCCTGAACAGATTGGAGAACAAGCGCGACATAACCAACAACCTTTAGGGAAAATTCCTGATGATTTTGAAGGACGATCCCTGTTGATCCGATCGCGCCACAAGGGGTATTTACAGGCCATCGATGATGATGAGCTGATGCAAATTGCGTATCAGGCAGACATCTTGCTCCATTTGAAAACCAGTCCTGGGAAATATCTAATTCCTGGTAGCCCACTGGCGTTGATCTATCCCCCGGAACACCATTCTCCCAGGCTTCTTTACCAAATCAATCAAGCATTTATTTTTGGAAAGGAGCGCACCGAGCAACAGGATGTTACCTTTCCGATTGAACAACTGGTTGAGATCGCGTTGCGAGCAATGTCTCCTGCGGTCAATGACCCATTTACAGCGATTCGATGCATTGATCGTTTGGGAGCAGGCTTCAGTCAACTGGTTCAACGGGAGTTTCCTTCGCCTTATCGTTATGATAAGTTTCACAGACTACGAGTCATTGCTGAGCCTGCAACGCTGGAACATCTATTTGATTGCGCTTTGAGTCCGATTCGCCAGTATGCCCAGTCAGATACAGCAGTAACAATACACTTATTAGACGCGATCGCCTTGATTGCCGTCCACGCAAAAAATATGCAGCAAAGGCGAATTTTGCGCCACCATGCAGAGATGATCTTACGAGGGAGCGAACAGGGGTTGGCAGAGGAGTGTGATCGAGTAGAGGTTAAACGACATTTCCAGCAGGTTCTGCAAGCACTGAACCCTGAGAATCGTGACACAGTTCATCTGGGACAACTCTAAGATTTGTTACTACTGCTGTAGCGGATTTAAGCCAGGGTCAGAGGGACGATGCAGCCAGT
>CAZVXA010000400.1:0-687 GCA_964630955.1 uncultured bacterium
TTGGCGGATGCCATCCCCCGGTTCCAGGTTTAGGATCGCGGACATAAAAACTCTCCAATTCTAATTGTCTGTGGATACTTCCGCCTTAAATCCTTCACCTCTACGGCGCTGCGTGATGGTGTGTCAGCATCGTTCCTGCGCTCGAAACGGTTCGGCGGACGTACTGGATACGTTTCGCGAAGCTGCGCCCGCTACGGTATTTGTGAGTGGTACTGATTGTATGGGTCAGTGCGCGTCAGGCTCTACAGTGCAGGTTGCACCTGATGGAATCTGGTACTGCCGGGTTAAACCTGAAGATGTCGCAGAGATTGTCGAGCAGCATCTGAAGAATAATCAACCCGTCCGGAGGCTCCTGCATAGCCGGATTCACCAGTATCAGGATGTGTTGACCTGAGAAATCTGGCGGAAAAACAAAAGCTGTTTTGCCTGTGTATCGGGCAAAACAGCTTTTGTTTTTCCGGCCCCTTACCGAAAGGGTGCAGTCGTTCTGACTGTTGACTCAATCGCGCTGATTTTCCTGAAACACTGACAGGGTGAGTGTTTCAGGAAAATCAGCGCTAAAATTAAATTTGCCGAGAAAGCCCTCGCAGAGAGCGTATGCGGATTGGCGTCTGTTGGGTGTATCCCAGTTTTGCGAGTAGCGCGGGCGACCACGCTGATCGTGTGGGGCGGCGAATTCGGCCGCAC
>CAZVXA010000400.1:697-3484 GCA_964630955.1 uncultured bacterium
GTAGCGCGGGCGAAGCCCGCGCTACTCGCAAAACTGGGTTTGGAAATTTGCAAAAGTGGGATGCACTCACGCAACAGACGCTAAAAATAGGTTTTCGAATTCCAGCCTGGGCGTCGCCCAGGCTGGAATTCGAAAACGCTAAACAGATACCAGAGAGCGTTTCTCGGCATTGTAAAAAGGGTAATCACTAAACCGTTTGCTGTGGAGTTTTCACCTCATCTACTGCTTTGAAGAACCCGTAGTAGCCTGCAACGAGGGCGCTGAGCAGATTGATGGGAACGTTGGCACCGTAGACAGGCATCGTACCAAAGGTGGTTCTGGCGAAGGGGATGATACCCATAAGGGCGATCGCAACATAGGCGATCGCAAATCCCTGTAAATACACGACCGATCCACTGAAGCTGGTGAAGGCGGCGATTCCCAGGATGCCGACCACAATGTGAATCGCATTATGGAAATAGTTGGTTGGGAAGATACCAAACAAGTAACCAAACCCCTGACTCAGGGGAAAGGCAACCTCGCTGGCCGAACCGTTAATGGCATCTGGTATCGATACAAAGCCGGGAATAAATCCAGCGATCCCTAATAGTAAAAAGGCAAGACCGATGATTAAAGAGCAGTAGCGTACTTGCATATGAGTCACCCCTTAATGGATGGTTGAGTATGTGTTGTGAAGAAAACCTTGCTGGTACTGGTTGCTTTCAATCGACGGCTTGAAAGCATACCTCTTCATTCAATCGAAGTGTGCCGAAATAAAATCTATCCAAGGTTCAGACGAGCAAAACCGATGCCTCAAACACCCCTTCTGATTGCCCAACTCACCGACACGCATCTGTTTGCCGATCCCGATCGGACAATGAAGGGATGCCCTACCGCCGCTTCTCTGCAAACCGTACTGTCCCATCTGCAACAGCAAATTCCCCAGCCCGATCTGCTGCTGCTGACGGGCGATCTCTCCCAGGACGAAACCCGCGCATCTTATGAAAGTCTGCGCGATCGCATCACCCCCCTCGGTCTTCCCGCCTACTGGATACCGGGCAACCACGACCAGTCCCTCAGCGACATGAAGGCGGTGCTCGACACTGAACTCATTTCCCCGGATAAGGCGTTCCAGAAGGGCAGTTGGAACTTTGTTCTGCTCAATACTATGCAACTCCAGCAATCTGGCGGGGCGCTCTCCCCCGAAGTGCTGCAATGGCTGGACGAGCAGCTCCAGCAGGCTCCCAATACTCCCACACTGATTGCCCTCCACCACGCACCGATGCCCGTGGGTCTGGCGTTCATGGATGCGATCGCCCTGGAAAACCCGGAGGCGCTGTTTGCTGTGATCGATCACCATCCCCAGGTAAAGCTGGTGATCTTTGGCCACATTCATCAGGAGTTTGACCAGGAGCGAAACGGGGTGCGCTACCTGGGCACACCTTCAACCTGCATCCAGCTCATGCCCAACCAGGCAGAGGTTCGGATTAGCAACGATTATCCCGGATACCGATTGCTGAACCTGTTTCCTGACGGGAGCTACACGACCCAGGTAGAGCGAGTCCCGTTTCATTTCACTGAGGGCAACGGTGACTGGTAAGCCTGCAAACGGTGACGCCACACCTGCACACGCTCCCTCAGCGGGGAGGCCAGCCAGTCGTCGTGCTGTGGGTAGATCGGGAGACGGGGGACAAGCCTCCACCCATCGCTGGCTACTTTCTGGGCGAGGTCAGCGTCGTGAGGGTGGGGGTAGTCGGGGTTGACTTCATCGGTGGGGCCAATGCCGCCCAGATCTCTGGCTCCCGCAGCGATGCACGCCAGCAGATCGGCGGTGGAGGCAATCAGGTTTGGCGGCACCTGGAGGGTGATCTCCGGCGGCAGGATTTGACGGGCGATCGCCACCATTTCAACCAGCTCTTTCGCCCCAAATGCTTCCCCCTGCCACTGCTGCGCCATCCCCGGACTGTGCGGTTGCAGAATGACTTCCTGGATGTGTCCGTACTGTCGGTGCAGGTGGGCGATCGCCTCCAGGGTGTCCTCCCGATCCACCCGAGTTTCTCCAATGCCCAGCAGCAGCCCGGTAGTGAAGGGAATCCGCAGTTCGCCCGCCCACTGGAGCTGCTGGAGCCGCAGTTCGGGTTGTTTGCTGGGGGCGTGACGGTGAACGGTTTGCAGCAGCACTGACGTGAGCTGTTCCAACATTAATCCCATTGAAACGTTGACGGTCTTCAATCGCGCCATCTCTTCGAAGCTGAGGGGGCCGGCGTTGGTGTGGGGCAGGAGGTCGAGGGCGATCGCCAGCTTACACAGTTCTTCAATGTGCTGCACCCAGGCCGAGCGGCGGGGGTTGTTGGGATGAACTTCTCCACTGAGGACGAGGATTTCGATGACACCGCGATCGCGCATCTCCCGTAGTCGGTTCTCGGCTTCCTCCAGGCTCAACCACTGGTCTTTGCCCGGATCGACCCGGAAGTTGCAGTAGGTGCAGCGGTTAAAGCACTCGTAGGTGGGAACCAGGGTGTAGGCGGGGCTGTAGGTGATCTGGCGAGCAGGGGCGGGGGGCATGGGGGAAGGAGTGCTAGATACCTATGATTGTTACAGTCCTCGTATCCACACGGAAGCCTGTATTCCCCCTATGGACATTGCCGCCCTGCCGACTTTCCTCAATTTCTTCTCCTACTCCCATAGAGATGAAGAACTTCGGGACGAACTAGCCAAACACCCATCTGCCGCCCCAAACTCCACTATTTACAAAGAGATTTGAGAGAGGCAGGACGGGCGTAGCCCGTCCTGCCTCTCTCAAATCTC
>CAZVXA010000401.1:0-3454 GCA_964630955.1 uncultured bacterium
TCCTGATTCGTACTGAGTTTACAGGAAATGTCAGATTAAGTCTTGGCTATTACAGGTAAACCCCCAAGAGCCGCCGCGTCGTACTCTGCGATAACTATCCCCTCCCGTCACCCAAGCACTCCCATCCGTTGGCGCACCTTGATAGTTGTCATGCCAGTGGTCAGCGCACCATTCCCACACATTCCCATGCATCTCGTAGAGTCCATACCCATTCGGCGGAAACTGTCCAACTTCCATCGTTGCTTCTTGATCCCTCCCTCGGGGTTCAGATTGGTAAAGGTAATTTCCGGCATAATTCGCCAATTCGCTGGTTAGCGTCTCCCCATAGTGAAACGGCGTTGTCGTTCCCGCACGGCACCCATATTCCCACTCTGCTTCGCTCGCTAACCGATATCGCCGCCCTGTTTGACCCGACAGGCGATCGCAAAACTCCATCGCTTTGTGCCAGTCTACACACTCGACCGGACGATTCGCGCCTTTGAAGTAACTGGGATTTTCTCCCATCACTGCTTTATATTGTGCCTGCGTCACTGCATACTGCCCCATCCAAAATCTAGCCACATTCACTTCATGCTGAGGGCCTTCTTTATTTAAACGATCCTTCTCAAAAGCGGGCGACCCTATGAGAAATCGACCTTCTGGGATCAGCACTAAATCCAACACTGTGCTTCCCACTCGTTCTCGAAAAATACGAGTGCTTCGCTGCTCTCGGCTGATAATCGCTCCTCGCTCATTCACCGTCACAACCTCATAGCCGTAAGTCAATCCGGCTTCTTCTGGCCTCACTGCCCTAGGTCGTTGCCTCATCGCTTTTCACCACTGCTCGCAATCTCGTCTGCTTTTAGTCTTATTAAATTCATCCGCAAAATCTATTCGCAAATACACTGCTCTCTACTCTTTTGCCTACGGGTGATTTCAAATGATGCTGATACAGGCGATCGCCCCGTTCAGTTGCTGAACATGGGAGGATGGGCGATCGCTACTGGACATCCTTCTGCATCAGATAATTCACCAGCGCATCCAGACGAGTGTTCATTGAATCCATTCGCTGATGGGTTGCCCTCATTTCTGTCCGGTCGGATTCAGCATTACGAGTCAGCCGTCCAATCGCATCAGCATTCGCTTCAATTGCTGCCTTAATGCGGGAAAGGCGATCGTCGTGGTTCGACAGCACCGGTTGAAACTCATGCACAAACGCATCAATCTTTTCAGAAAGTTGGTCTATCTGCCCGGTCAATTGGGCGATCGCCTGGTTGGTTCTGTCCTGTTGGTGCTGCATCTGCTCCTGGGATTCAGCCAGCTTTAGCAGAATTGCCTGTGTTGCTTCCATATCTCCCCTCCAACCGCTCTACATGCCGATCTAAATCAAAGGTCATTGCTGTCAGGATCTCGATTGGTCTTGAGCAGCGCAGGCGTGAATAAAGTCCAACCCTTTCGGGCATAGGAGGTGACCCATTCCCAACCGATTTTCAGGTGGCTCATACCTCGATAGGTGTGAACATCCACCCACCGACGGTGTGAGGCTTCGACAATCGCTGTGCCCTGGAGAGTCAATTACAGCGTCGCCACCGCCAGCACCAGGCATAATTTTTGAACTGTTTCCAGCCTAAACCGGGGGCATGGAACAGGCATTGGGGCTTCAAGCGAATGCGGAAATTCCATCGTAAGGTATGCCGCACGTAATCCATCAGTTGATGATCCCCAAAGCCTTGGTCTGCCAAAAACACCACCTTTTTCCCCGGTGGCATCAACTCCAACACTATTCACAGGGCGAGTGAATCAACCGATGCTAAAGCGCGGGGAACTGCCGTTTCCAGTGGCGATACCAGAAACCCCAGAGGTCTTCCAGCATCACAAAGGTATGCGAATCGAGATTAGGCGTTGTCAACGATAGTTCTGTCCACAAACACCGAAAATCTCGCATACTGTGGTTGCCTAATAGCCAGGGTAACCAGTATTCAGGGCGGCTATCCAGCATTCGCCGATTGTATACGTATTGCTCCTCTGTCACTGTGCTTCCCCCTCTGGGATTGATGCAGGCCGTTAAGTAAGCCACATCACCCCGCTTGAAGACAGCATAATACCCCTGCTCCTGGCTGTGTCGTAAGTTGTTCGTGAGCGGCTCCGATGGCGATCGCCCCAAAACCTCGTAGTACTGCTCTAAATCACCTACTGAGTATATCAGGTAGCGCATCTCGATATTCATTGTGAATCTGCCACGCTGATAACGATACGCTCGTCCAGACAAAACAAAATCTCTTTGGGGCTTTACTTCTCTTGTTTCTGTCGTGGGTTCGAGAAATACCTGGGGCAGGGGATGGCTCTCAACAAATTGCCAGGAGGGTAACTCCACGGTGGCCGGAAATGTGTAGGCTGAAACCTGACGAGTGGCACCTGTTGGACTGAAAAGAAACCGGACAATGATGCTCGCCAGAACGCTACAGATCATGAGTAATAACAGCGTTCTCAGATCCAGTTTGGCAAAGAATCGAGTTGACGTTTGATTGAAACGATGCATATTGAGTTTACCTGGAAATCATTCTTACCTTCGGCCCACTCCTGTCTCAATCAGTGGGTTTCAGGTGAAATATGGATTTTTGAGAGAGAACTGCGCAGAGCGCAATTCTCTCTCAAAAATCCATACCTTATCCACGCGCGAAGCGCTATAAGCGATCCTCAGCGGACTCACGGTGGTCTGCCCTGGAGGAAAAGAGAGATTGACAGAACAGCCCAAACAGAAGAATTGCAGCCGTTGAAAATAGCTCCCCTCCCTGCGGACCATGCCAGTATTCAAAGGCAGATGCGTCCGAGACAACCACCGCCATTACTGCTACCCGCACACTGCTGACAACCAACGCAATCACAATCGCAGCGGCGATCGGCAACCACTGCCGACCGTGCGGCAGTGAAAATCCCAGCAGCAGAATCACAGCCAACCGCAACAGCAGCAGCATCACATTCAGCCCCGAACAGCCTGTGTAAACTTCAATCGCTCCATCTGGCAGATAAATAATTACCCCCTGCCGTATCACATCAAACCCCAGATACCACAGCAATAACGTTGCCAGCTTGGCTGCCGCCAGCGAAACATTGAACAGTTCGTCCAGCGGTTCCGCCAGCGAAACTTCGGGAATGAGGAACAAAAGGGCGATCACAAACCCCCGCCCATACTGAACAATGTTCCGCCATCCAGATGCCACCAATGCCAGACTGACACCCATCAGCAAAGGAAACACCCGCAGATAAAAAGACATCTCCATTGGAAACAGAGACAGACTCTTGAAGCTGATCACCATTAAAATGATGCTGCCCATCAACGTCGAAACATTGCCCCCGCCCAGTCGCAGCGTTGCCCGTTTATTCCAGAGCCACCAGCCAAGGGTGCTCCAGATCAACCCGTTGATGATCAGCGTATTGATGCCCGGTTCTCGCTTCCACGACAGCACCAAATGCA
>CAZVXA010000402.1:0-3441 GCA_964630955.1 uncultured bacterium
CCCTTTGCGGTTGTCAGGGAGGCAGGGGCGGAGCGCGTGCGCAATGCCCTGCAGGGCGAGGGGCCGCCAAAAAGTGTTTTTTTTTGGGGGATAAAAAAAAAACAAAACCCCATTAAAATCCCAGTTTCCGCTGGGCGCGGCTTCGCCGCGCCAACCGAAAACTGGGATTTAACTCAACAGCAGATCCCTGAGCATCTACAGTGGCTTCACCGTCAACCGAAAGGAAGCATGGAGACTTTCGCCAGGAGGCAGATGAGTGAGGCGATCGCCCGTATTCATCGCATTTCGTCCCGCACTCCAGGGTTCCAGGCAATAAAAGTCTTTTCCTTTCACCGTCCAGAAAACCAGGAAAGGATAGAAGTCGTCAAATTCCATCGTCAGGCGAAGACTGCGGGCGCGATCGCTTACCGTTGCCACCTGACCCGACAGCTCCCGAAAAATCACATCAATCTCATCCTGCTCAAAGTCGAACTGACCAGAGAAACGATGAGACTCCCCAGTCCGCTGGTTTACCAATTGGGTAGCAGGAATCTCAAACTGGAGCTGAGATTTGTCGGAGGTCTGGAAGTAGGGGTGAAAGCCCAGCGAGAACGGCATGGGTCGATCGCCCCGATTCGTCACCTGCTGCTCCAGTTCCAGCGAGTTGCCGCGCAGACGGTAGGTAAACGCCAGGTGAAAGTCAAATGGATACAGGGCACGAGTAACATCGCTGCTTTCCAAAGTCAGGGTGATGCTGACGCACTCCTGGGTCGAGCGATCGCTCACCTGCCAGGGAAGATCGCGAGCCAACCCGTGCTGCTTCAGCGTATACGGCTGTCCCTCAATCGTGTAACTGTTGCCCGGTAAGTTGCCACAGATGGGAAACAGAATGGGGACTCCGCCCCGCACGGTTAACTCCGGGTTGGCAAACCGTTCAGTATCCAGATATAGAATGTCCTGGCCTCGCAACTGCCATCGCGTGACGATACCGCCCCGCTCTGGCACGATTTCTAAGCGGGACTGGGCCACCTGATCCGAGAGGATGTAGGTCTTGTACTGGTCTTGCTGGAGGGCGATCGCAAACACGGTAAATCCGGAGTGGGGGACATGGGGAGATGGGCGTTCAAAGCAGATTCCCACCGTTCAGCTCACTGAGGGTTAAATCCGTTTCGGGTTGGGGAAGGGATGAGCGATCGCTAACCCCTCACCTATTTAAACCTCACTGAGATTCTAAATCCGTTTCAGGATCAGTTTGTGAAGTTGGCTGGTTCTCCGCGTCAAGGGACAATGGGTCAGACATAGCCGGGACTCCAGGTTCAGATGAAAAAGAATCGGTCGTGAAATCAGAGGGCGCTGTCTCGTTGAGTGACTTCGTTGCTTCTGACGAATCAACGTTTGCTTCAGCAGGGGCTTTCTCCTGGAAGTCAGAGGTTTCGGGAGAGACATCAGAAGCCGCCGGAGTCTCAGTCGGAGAGGGGGCCAGTTCGGAATAGGCCGGAGCAACGAAGGAATCACTGGCCCTCTCCGGAGCTACTTTCTCTTCAGATCCTGTTGATACAGTACCAGGCGATCGCCGATCGAGCACCGTTGTCGGTTCCAGTGGCTGCTCAAACAGTGCAGAAGCTTTCTTCAGGTGGTTCAGAATGGCCTGTGCTTTTTCTCCGGTGGCGATCGCAGGTTTCCCCTGCTTCATCTCGATGGGCAAAAACTCCAGTTTCATCTGGTCATCCTTCAGCAACACCTTCAGCATGGCTGTATCGGAGTCCTTTTGCGTTGCCTGAGACTGTTGAGGAAAAACAAAATCCCCCAGCGAGTAGACGATCGCCCGTCCATTGTAGACCTCTGCGCCCTGAAGCACATTGGGATGATAGCCCACCACCAGATCAGCTCCCCGGTCAACCGCCAGCCGCGCCAGGGCCATCTGCTCCGGTGAGGGGATTGTCGCTAGTTCTTTCGACCAGTGGTAGCTCACCACCACCCAGTCCACCTTCGAACGGATGGCCTCAATGTCCTCTGAGATGCGATCGCTCAACGCCGGGTTTGCCCCCGCCTGCCAAAAATCTGCTACAGGAGTCGTATCCGAGTAGCCCAGGTAAGCCACTCGCTTACCCTGGACATCGATCACTTCAGGTTGACGAGCATCTTTTTCATTACGGCCTGCGCCAACTGAGTGAATCCCCGCTTTCTCTAGCGCACTCAGCACTTTCGAGAGGCCACTGGCATCGGATCTGCCGACCATGGTGGAGGTGTTGGCGATCGCCACTCCCTCCATAGGTTTCACTGTATACAATGCCTCAGCTTCATCGGAAACCGTGCCGGATAGCGTATTAGACAGCGTAACGGGAGTTAAATCTGCCTTCGGAGAGGATTCGGGCGAAGGTATCACCGTAACCGAAGAGGGTTCACTGTCTAACGGTTCAGCAACAGGAACAGCGGGATTGGTTGCTTCAACTGCAAGGCTGGGCGTAGGTCGCTGCGCCGCATCGTTCTCCAATGCCTGCCGATTGACGAGCGAACTGCTGCCGCTAAATGTCAGCGTCACAGCGGCGGGAGCCGTGCCCTCCAGTGAAGTAGATGGAATCTCCAAATTGGCTATCTTTCCATCCCCATTGACGTAATGGTTAGCTGCATTTAGCCCAGTCCCCATCAGAAACGCGGCTACCGCTCCGCCCGCCAAAAGATTGCGCGATCGCCGACTGAACCTCACCCGTGGCAACTTCGGCATTGAAACCCGTACAGAGGGAGTGATTGCTGGAGGAGTACCGGGAGGAATCCGCCGAACGCGACGAGCGGCAGAACGGCGCAGACGAATGGTCTGATCCCAGACAACCTGGGTTGAGCCGACATATCGGGTGACAATGCGAACGCCCTGAATCAGCTTTGACTGGAGTTGAGAGAGGCGGTAGCAGATAAAGCGAGTGAGGCGATCACGCTCCGGCAGATCCACCACCTCCAACAGCACTAGCAGGTAGCCAGGGCGGTCGGCAGCGACACGAGCAAAGACTCCCTGAGGGATGAGGGGCGCGTTCAACCACTGGGCGATCGCCCGAAATTCTCCCGCCCGCGCCAGTTGTCTGACTGAAAGCTGTGGCTGCGCTGCAACATCAATCGTCTGTCGCACGATTTGTCCGGCTGTCGGTGCCGCAAGTTGTCCCATCTCCACTCACTCCAATGAACTTCCATCTGATCAGACGCTCGGTTAAACCCCCGGTAGGGATTCCGTCTGTACTCTTGCAGTTTGCCCAGTGATCGTTATCACACAACAGGTCAATCAACGTCACAGAACAAGACCGATCTAAATCAGTTGTATGCGATCTTGTATCCCAGATAGTAGATTCAGCAAAAAAATTTGCTCGCCCCCTACATCTTGGTGTCCCCCTATGCTTACAGCGCTTTGCGCTGAGATGGAACCAAAGTTTTTGTTGAGAGCCGCGCTCCGCGCGGCTCTCAACAAAAACTTTG
>CAZVXA010000403.1:0-3423 GCA_964630955.1 uncultured bacterium
TGTTCACTTTCCGGGGGATCAATCACTACCCCCATAACCCAAAACCCAAATCTGGTGGGGTGCGACGCTACACCGTCGCACCCTCCAGAATTTGGGTTTTTGTGATTCGGATAGGTACTAAGAGAGCCTTTCGCAGCAAATTTAATTTTCGCGCCGATTTTTCTGAAACGCTGACAGCGTCAGCGTTTCAGAAAAATCGGCGCGATTTAAGCCCTAGTCCTCCGATTTCTCTGGCTTCAGCAGCGGGAAGGCGATCGCATCCCGAATACTGGCACAATCACACAGCAGCATCACCAGACGGTCAATCCCAATTCCCAGTCCCACCGTTGGCGGCATCCCGTACTCCAGGGCCAGCAGGAAGTCCTCGTCTACCCCCTGCGCCTCCAGGTCACCCGCCGCCTTGCGAGCTGCCTGCGCCTCCAGACGTTCGCGCTGATCGATGGGGTCGGTCAACTCTGAGAAACCGTTGGCCGTCTCACGCCCGACGATGAATAGCTCAAACCGCTCCACCAGACCGGGCTTGCTGCGATGGGGCTTGGCCAGGGGCGAGACTTCGACTGGATAGTCAGTGATGTAGGTGGGCTGAATCAGCGTTGCCTCCACCTTCTGCTCGAAGGCTTCATTCAGCAGCTTGCCAATCGAAGGAATGTCGTCAATATCCTTCAGCCCTGCGGCCTTTGCAGCGGCCTTTGCGTCTTCTAAGGTAGCGAACTGGGTGAAGTCCAGCCCCGTTTGCTCTCGCACCGCATCGTGCATCGTAATCCTGCGCCAGGGCGTCGTCAGGTCTACCGCCTGCCCCTGGTAGTTGATCTGGAGGGTTCCCAGAACCGACTGAGCCGCGTAGGTAATCAGCTCCTCCGTCAGCACCATCATGTCGTGGTAGTCACCATACGCCTGATAGACTTCGATGCTGGTAAATTCCGGGTTGTGCCGGGTCGAAACGCCTTCGTTGCGGAAGATCCGCCCCATCTCAAACACCTTCTCAAAACCGCCCACCACCAACCGCTTCAGGTGCAGCTCGGTGGCAATTCGGAGAAACAGATCCATCTCCAGCGTGTTGTGATATGTCATAAACGGACGGGCATCGGCCCCACCCGCCTCGGTTTGCAGGACGGGGGTCTCGATCTCAATGAAGTTGCGATCGCTCAAATACCGCCGAATCGCCGCCGTGATCAGCGCCCGTCGCCGGAACGTTTCCCGCACTTCGGGGTTGACGATCAGGTCTACATACCGCTGACGGTAGCGCTTCTCCACATCCGTCAGACCATGCCACTTATCCGGCAGCGGCTGGAGCGACTTGGTAAGAATGCTGTACTCCGACACATACACCGACAGTTCACCCTTCTCCGTCCGGCGAATTGTCCCCTTTGCCCCCAGAATATCCCCCGCATCCGTCAGGGACTTCAGATGCTCAAAGGCTTCCGGGTCCACAGCCGCCATCGCCTCCTGGACTCTCTTCTTGTCCAGGTAAAGCTGAATCGTCCCGGTTTCATCCTGCAAAGTAAAAAACGCCAGCTTCCCGAAAACCCGCCGATTCATAATTCTTCCGGCAACGGAGACTTCCACATCGGCCTCCTCCCCATTGGCCAGATCGCCATGCTTCTCCTGAAGCTCCGCAGCGTGGTGGCTGACCTTCCACTGATAGGCATAGGGATTGAAGCCCAGTTCGCGCAACTGGTTCGCTTTTTCGAGTCGGGTAGAGCGGATATCGTCGGCAGACATTTTTTAGGGAGTGGATGGGTGGGAGAGTGGGAGGGTGGATGGGTGGGGGGTGAGCGGGAGGGCATCAGGAGGGGAGAGTAAGAGTCGTAATACTCATCCACCCATCCACCCATCCACCCATCCACTGAATCAATCGCGCTGATGAGAAAACTGATACGCCCCAATGGCAGAGAGAGCGATCGCGATCACCAGCAGCACCGGAATACTGTACCAGGGAAACTGCGCCAGTGGCAGATAAGCGGCAGAACGCAGGGCAATGCTGGTGTAAGTCAGGGGTAGCAGGTAGACGATCACCTTCAGAAGGGGGGGCAGGGTGGCGGGATCAAAGAAGGTGGCTCCCAGAAATGACATGGGGACGATTAAGAAGTTGTTCAGTAACCCCACACCTTCCAGGGATTTGACGTTCAGCCCGACAATCACGCCCAGGCCAGCGAACACCGCACAGTTCAATACCAGCGTAATCAGAAACAGCGGACTGAGAAAGCCCCACTGCTGAGTAAAGATCAGCGCGATCAGGATCACCGACGCCGAGGTCATGAGGCCGCGTACCACCCCCGCCATCATCTTGCCCAGAAACAGCGCCAGCGAATGGACAGGCAGCAGCAGCACTTCTTCAAACGTCTTGCTGTAGAGGCGCTCCCCGCAAATCGAGAAGGTCGTTCCCCCAAAGCTGATCGTCATCGAGGACAGCGCCACCATCCCCGGCAGAATGAACTGGAGATAGTTCTCCCCCGCCGAAGGTCGCGCCACCGCATCCAGCGCACTACCCAATCCCAGCCCGAAGGCCAGAATGTAGATCAGCGGCGACACCAGACCAGAAGCTGCCACCTGGGCAATCCGCACCCGCAAATCCAGCCAGTCTCCCCAAAACACGGTGAAACTATCCGTCAGAATGCTGCGAACCAGGGAGGTCTTATAAGGTTTCTGGAACTGGAGGGAGGGTTGCGAAGCCACGGCGAATGATAGAGCGATAGAGTAACCTGCTCCATTCTGTCATTTTTTACGATTCTTTAAGCAGAATCCTCCCCCTCACCCACTGCCGAAACGCCCGCATTGCCTTGTTTCGTCCGTCAGTCCGGCTCTGCTCCAGGTATTTGGGGATTTCTGATGCCAGCGGCCAGCCTGGAAAGGAGTGGCTCTCATCAACCTCAACGTAGCGATCGCCCTGCAACACATAAACCCGTATCTTTGACCCGATCCGCCGCCATAGCTCAGGCACGCCCAGAGCTGCATAGGTTTCTGGGTGAGTGCGGGAGGTAATATCGACTTCCAGTGCCAGGTCTGGCGGCGGGTCAACCGCTAAATCCAGGCGTTTCTTGCCTCGAATAGCCGACTCGTTCTGGATGTAAAAACACTGGTCTGGCTCAATCCCCTTAAGCATTTCACGGTTTTTAAAGGTGGTTGAACCTAAAGTGCAGAATTCAATATCCAGCTCTTCGAGAAACGCTTTCAACAAATCTCCAATAATTTCCTTGTCAGCCTCGTGTTCCGGTAAGGGAGCCATGATTTCCAATAGGCCATTGTTGTAGGCAATGCGTGTGCTGCGATGCTCGCCCAGTTCCTCCAAAATGGCTTCAAACTCGGCCCAGCTCACGTCGTGGAGCAGCAGTTTTTGACCCGGTGGCACATCGATTTGACGGAGCTGAATGGTTACCATAATTTCCTACCAACCAATCGCCTTGACCAACCATCCTCATTATG
>CAZVXA010000404.1:0-3416 GCA_964630955.1 uncultured bacterium
CCCCCCCCCCCCCCCCCCCCCCCCCCCCCCCCCCCCCCAAAACTGGGATACACCCAAGTCCAAACCCCAAAAGCTGTTCCGCCCGCTGTGCGGGTGGAACAGCTTTTGGGGTTTGGACACTTACTTAAAACCAACCCAAGTATCGACTGCTACGGCGCTTTACAAGCACGTCAGGGGCAAATTAGGAATCGCGCTCGTATCTGTTTAGCGTTTTCAGATTCCAGACTGGGCAACGCCCAACCTGGATCCGAACACCTAATTTTTGCGGCTCCTGCGTGCCCCTGCGCCGCAAGGACACGCAGGAGCCGCTAATCGCATACCTGCGTTCCGTGCAGCTCCCAACTCAAAATTTGGTTTTGGAGGATGTTTGAAAAGGTAGGAACTGTCATGGTTAACACTGGGAGATCCCCCCTGCCTCCTGACACCCCCTAACCCCTTGAGGAGGTAGGGGGATTTAAGGGGGATCAGGTCTCTTTTGTGACTGACAACTGATCTTTTCAAACGTCCTCTTAGGTCAGCGCAAAACACTGTATATAAGCTATATAAGCTTCATCAGGGATATGAGTAACAGATATTCATTCATTGGCAGCAAGCAAGGCCCATGGGAAGTTGTAGAGATTCACCAGGGAGGTTTTCGGGAGGTTTTAAGGAAGCATACCAATCACGTTGAGGAAAACGCCTTGATTCGGATCAAGACCAGCCAACAATCGAGGCGTTGTCAATCAACAACTTCACCTCCCTCAATCCCCCGACTCAGCTAAGCTCACTGAACATCCTTGCAAAGGGGAAACCCTCCCCAGCCCTCTTCTTACCAAGGGGAGAGCTGGGGAGGGATCAATTCAATCCTTCGTCACGCCATCAGATGCAAATAATGCAAACTGAACAGATTTTGTGGGTCAGTCCAAACAGATTTTGTGCAATAGCCAGCGATCGCTGCCAGCGCCTGAAATTCCTCAACAGTGTACTTATAAGAATGCTCTGTTCGCAACATTTCACCCGGCTCCAAGGAAATCTTAACATCATCAAAGTGAATAACTTGATGCTTCAAACTGACGATGTACATCTCGATTCGTCCAATCGGATTATAGACTGCCGTGTAAATGAAATTGTTGAGATCAAAATCGCTTCCCAGTTCACGATTCATACGCATCAGTACATTCAACGCAAAGGCGGCTGAGATGCCCTTTGAATCGTTGTATGCAGGTTCCAGGATTGCTGCACTCTTCTTCAAATCGACCCCAATTAACAGGTCACCACCAGGTTTCAGCAGAGAAGCCGCATTGCGAAGAAACTGTACCACTTCAACTGGCTCTAAATTGCCGATGGATGAACCGGGGAAGAAACCGACTTTGTGTCTGTTTTTCAGCGTGGGAATGTCGGGAAGGGTAATGGGTTGGGTGTAATCGGTACAGATGGCGATCGCCTCTAATCCTGGATAATCTGCCGCCAGACGGTTGCAGGACTCCTGAAGATGCTGTTTAGAGATATCCAACCCAACGTAGGTTGCCAGTTTGGGCATGGCGTCCAGCAAAATCCGCACTTTTTGGCTGCTGCCGCTGCCGAATTCGATCAGGGCACCGTCCCCAATCAGGTCGGCGATCGCCGCTGCATTGTCCTGAAGAATGGAGGTTTCTGTCCGAGTCAGGTAGTACTCATCCAGTTTACAGATCTCATCAAACAGTTCTGCTCCCCGCTTGTCGTAGAGAAACTTGGGTGGAATTGTTTTCTGAGGCTGACTCAACCCCTGCAATACTTCTGCACGAAAATCATCCAGCGGTGGGTGCAGGTCATAGAGTGTGATTGGAGCCTTAATGTTGAGAGTTGCTGTCATGATACTTGTCATCAAAATCGTTTAAGGACTCTTACAAAAATAACGTGAACCACCTTTTGGGGAAGGCATGGCGGAGCTGCGCCTTCTCAAAAAAATGATGGGTTTTAATTTTGTAAGGATACAGCGCTTTGCAAGCGCGTGTGGTACAAAGTTTTTTGTTGCGAACCGCGCTCCGCGCGGTTCGCAACAAAAAACTTTGGTTCTATCTCAGCGCAAAGCGCTGTACTAACCAGCCAGGCGAATGCCACTGAACTGCCATCGGGCAGACGGCGGGAAAAAATTGCGATAGGTTGGGCGGATGTGGTTGGGAGGCGTTGCACAGGAACCTCCACGCAGCACCATCTGGTTGCACATAAACTTGCCATTATACTCCCCGATCGCCCCTTCAGCAGGTTTGAAGCCGGGGTAGGGCAGATACGCACTCTGCGTCCATTCCCACACATCACCAAATAACTGATCGGGACGAGTCATTCCCTGGGCCGCGATCGGGTGCAGATAGCCTGTTTCCAGGAAGTTCCCCTGCGGCGCAATGCCCACAGTTGCGACTTCCCACTCGGCTTCCGTCGGCAGTCGTTTTCCCCGCCATCGGGCAAAAGCATCCGCCTCATAGAAGCTGACGTGACAGACGGGTTCATCCAGGTTCAAACGGCGCAGTCCTGCCAGCGTCATCACCCACCAATCCCCATCAATTTGCTCCCAATATAGAGGGGCTTCCCAGTGAGCGGTTTGCACCGTCGCCCAGCCCTCTGAAAGCCAGTACTCCGGCTTGTTATACCCGCCTGCCTGGAGAAACTCCAGGTACTCGCCGTTGGTGACCAGTTGCGCCGCCAGCCAGTAATCCTGTAGATAAACAGAATGCCGGGGAGATTCATTGTCAAACGCAAAATCATCACCCGCATATCCAATCAAGTACAGGCCACCAGGATAGTCAAGCCAATGTTCTTTTGTAGAAACACGGGCAGGTGCCCCAGGTAAATCAGAGCGGTAAGCTGGACGGAGCGGATTTAATGCCAGAATGTGCTTGAGGTCTGTCAGCAACAACTCCTGATGTTGCTGTTCGTGATGCAAGCCCAATCGAATCAGGGATTTTAACGCAGGATTGAGGGAGTTAGTGAGCAGCGATCGCATCCCCTCATCCACATAAGCCCGATATCGGTAAACCTCCTCCACCGTTGGCCGCGAAAGCAGTCCCCGCTGAGGGCGAGGATGCCGCTGTCCCACCGCTTCATAGTAGGAGTTGAATAAGTAACCATACTGCGGATGAAAGACCTCGTATCCTGCGAGGTGAGGAACCAGCAAAAAAGTTTCAAAAAACCAGGTGGTATGTGCCAGATGCCATTTAGGGGGACTCACATCGGGCATACTCTGAATCACGTAATCTTCGATCGCCAGCGGTTGACAGAGATGTTCGCTCAGGTCTCGCACCTGCTGATATTGCTTAAGGAGCGATCGCGTCTCCAGTGTGGAGGTAGAAGTTTGTGAAATCATCGAATAGTGCTCAGTACAAGATGAGATTTGCAAATTTTGAATCTATTGCAGTGTAGCAGCACCAAACGTTGCATTAAATTTGCGACACCAGATCGCA
>CAZVXA010000405.1:0-3372 GCA_964630955.1 uncultured bacterium
AATATGCCGCGAAACGACCTCTGAGAGGTCGTTTCGCGGCATTGTGGAAAAATATAGTCAAAACTCCAGGTCTTAGAGCCTGCTAAATGATTGATTTCTGTATGCAACGCGCAAGGAAATCAATCATTTAGCAGGTTTTTAAACACGTCTGGCACCTTGCTTAACCTGGAAGAACGACTGTACTTACCACCGGGAACAGGGCACAATGGAAACAGTGTCAGCCTTTCCTTCATGACGCAAAAAACTGCCAGACGAACTGAAGTGCTGCCGGGCATCCAACTCAATCGGCAGCAGAAGCAGGCTTTGAAGGAATTAGAGGTATTTGTTTCCAGTCGGGAAAAGCTTTATTTGCTGACTGGGTTTGCTGGAACCGGGAAGACGACTCTGCTCCAGGCGTTGATTCAGCGGCTGCGGGAGCGGGGAGATACTCGCAAGGTGGTGTTGACGGCCTTCAGTAATAAAGCAACCAAAGTGCTGGAGCGGATGGCCGCCGAGTGGGATCTGGATGTAGAAAGTATGACCTGCTGTAAACTGCTGGGGCTGCGGCCTGAAATAGACCAGACTAGCGGCAAGCAGGTGTTTAAACCCGATCCAGAGAGCGAGAATTATTTCGATCGCTACGAACTGGTGATCGTAGACGAAGCCTCCATGATCAGCGAAGACCTGTGGCTGCTGCTCACCTTCTCAGCAGCAGATCTGCTGAAGCGAACGCAGATTTTGTTTGTCGGCGACGTGGCACAGCTTCCTCCCGTCGGTGAGCACGAGTCAAGGGTATTCACTCAGGTTCACGATCGCTCTGATCTCACAGAAGTGATGCGCTATGGAGGGGCGATCGCCCTCCTGGCTGAGTCGATTCGCAACAACCTGACTTGTGAACGATTGCCCAAATTTGTGACGGATGCCAATGGCGATCGCACCGAGGGGGTCTTCGTGATGCGTCATCCGGAGTGGGAACGGCAGATGGTGCGGGCGTTTCAGAGCGAGTCCTATAAAAATGACCCGGATTACGTGCGGATACTGGCTTATACAAATAAGCGAGTGGATTATCTGAACCGGAAAATTCGCGCCGCGATTCACGGAGCTGATGCCCCTCGTTTTGTGGAGGGGGAACGGTTGGTGGCCAACAGCCCCTACCTGCTAGGGGAAAACGTGATCATGCAAACCTCAAGTGAGTGTGAGGTGCTGAATGTTGCCCTGGGACAGGAGGGAGCCTGGATCGTCTGGCTGCTCCAGGTGGTGACCGATGAGGGAAAAATGCGGACGCTGCGGGTGCTGCATGAGCAGAGCCAGACTCAGTTCAGACAGCTTCTGGCGCTCTATGCCGAGGAGAAACGCTGGAGCGAATTCTGGGACTTGAGAAACCTGTTTGGCGACCTGAACTACGCCTACTGCCTGACGATTCATAAATCGCAGGGGTCTACCTTTCAGAATGTCTTTGTCGATGTCCCCAATGCTCTGGTCAATCAGAAGATTCGGGAACGAAATCAGCTTCTGTATGTGGCGACGACTCGTGCTGCCAAACGGCTATTTATTTATCAGGGGTAGGGGATTCACACTCAAAGCCTGTCTCAGAACTCTTACCCGCATGGGCCAGCGCCAGCTTGCGATAGCGCTCAGCGTGTTCGAGCAGCCCTGCGGCCTCCTCCTCGGAAACTTCGCGGATAACTTTGCCAGGGATGCCCATCACGAGCGATCGCGCTGGGACATCTTTTGTCACAACTGATCCCGCACCAATGATACTGCCCGCGCCGACCCGCACTCCGTCCAGGATGATGGCCCCGATCCCGATCAGACTCCCGCGCTCGATCCAGGCGCTGTGAACCACCGCCCGATGTCCCACGGTCACATAGTCTTCCAGAACCGTCGGTTTGCCGGGATCGCCGTGGAGAACGGCTCCGTCCTGCACGTTCGTACACTTTCCCACGACAATTTGTTCGACGTCTCCTCGTAGCACCACGCAGTACCAGATGCTTGCCCCCTCCATCAGTTCAACCCTGCCCATTACGGTTGCATTGGGGGCAACGAAAGCAGCAGCAGTTAGATCGGGAGCGGGCCAGAGAGACATTTCGGTCACCTGATTTTTGGGAATGTTGGCGGATACTAAGTAGGTAGGAGCGATTAAGCTTGAAACCCAAAAAGCTGTTTCGCCCGCGCAGCGGGCGAAACAGCTTTTTGGGTTTCGACTTTTTCCACGCCCACTTACTTATTATCGCTGTGCGGGGAGTTCCATTCGCAAGATTTTTAGGCAGTATAATGAAGCAACCGTACAGTTGGCGCGTGGAGACACTGCTGGCCGAACTTTCATGATGAACCCAGCCCTACAGTATCCAATTTTTGGACCCGAGATTCAGTGTCCCCATTGCCGTCAGACGATTCCGGCACTGACGCTGACAGATACCTATCTGTGTCAGCGACATGGTGCCTTTGAGGCAAATCCCAAGACCAGCGAACTGGTTCACCTGCAATCGGGGCGACACTGGCGGCGCTGGAACAACGAGTGGTATCGCCAGCATACCCATCCTGACGGCATTCGGTTTGAAATTCACGAAGCGCTCGATCGTCTCTACACCCAGGGCTACCGTGCAACGCGAGTGATCATTGCTCGTCGCTACCAGGATCTGATCAGCACCTACCTGGAGCGCAATACTCCCTGGCGGGGGGCCGCAGAATCCTCTCGTCCTCGGCTATATGGCCTTCCCGTAGAGTTTAGCCCTGATCCAAAGGATGAACCCTGCTGGGATGTGATTAATTTTGATCTGGAGAAAGAACCGGGTGCCCCTGTCCGCTACCCGTATTTCCGTTTATTTGAATAGCTTCAGAGGGTAAAGGTGAAGCTTTTACCATCTGATCTCCACCATTTAGTTATGCACCACGCTTCGATTCGCACCAGCAATATTCACCGGGCGATCGCCTTCTACGAACTGCTGGGCTTTGTGGTGTGCGAACGGTTTACCGCTGGCATTACGCTTGCCTGCTGGATGGAGGGTCTCAGCGGGCGCATCGAACTGCTTCAGGTTCCCCAACCCCGTCCCGCTGCCGATGCCTTTGAGGATGAACACTACACGGGCTATTATCATCTGTCATTCGATCTGACTCAGGCAACGGATGACCTTCCCGGATGGCTGGATGAGCTGCGCGATCGCTTTCATCAGGCGTCCCAAACCTCTGATCAGGTGCAGCCCCTGAAGGTACTGCTAGAGCCAACCCAACAGATGATCGGTGATCGGGTCTATGAAGTTACTTTTATCGCCGATTCCGATGGGTTACCTCTGGAGTTTATCCGAGTGATGGCGCAAGCCCCTCTTCAGTAGAGGAGTGGGGGGGGGGGGGGGGGGGGGGGGGGGGGGGGGCCGGGGGGGGGGGGGGGGGGGG
>CAZVXA010000406.1:0-3311 GCA_964630955.1 uncultured bacterium
ATATGCAGCGGTTCATTCGCTTCATGCAGCGATATGCCGAAGCGAATGGGATGGAGTATGGAGAACCGCGAAAAGCTTGATCTTAAACGGCATTTCTATTGATCAGAAGTGGTCGGTGCATTGCACCGACCACTTCTGATCAATAGAAATCCTCAACGTATTGTTTCAGCTCCCAGGCCATCCGGCGCAATCCCTGCTGTTCATCTTTTCGAATAAACGGCAGGAAGAAACGCACCATCAGCCCTGAGAGAATCTCCTGGTGGATGTACTTTGTGCGGTTCGCTCCCACATCCTGGAGTTCAAAAATGTGTTCACTGCGAAAGCCAGGAGCGGTGTAGACCCAGCGCAGGCAGAATTCTGGTTGGAGCAGGGTCACCAGTGGTTCAATTTCGGTTTCGTCCTCGCTGGTGAGGCGTTTGAGCGAGAGCAGAATCTTCTCACCCTGTCGAAAAGAACGTTTGGGGGTGCGATCGTACAGGAAGGTATTCCAATACATCCAGTCCTGCTTGCGCAAAAGCGTTCGCCAGACGACGGTGCGGGGAGCGTTAATTTCAATCTCTGTGTACAGACTGGGCATTCAAAACCGCTTAGAATCTGAAAGATTTGATTCCCTATCCAGAAGGCACCTACTCACCGGGTGGGAGTCGCAGTCAACGAAACGATCCACTATCTTACTAAGTAGACGGTCAGAATTAAAAACCGGGGGAGCACCCCGGAGGGGCGCTCCCCCGGTTTTTATAACACCGTTTAATTAAGGTTACCTACTTATTCTGCTGGTTTATGGGTATTTGTGAATTTTGTTTTCCGACCACGGTTCGCTTTGGCGCAGGCGCACGGCACGAAATCCCTGACTCGCTGATAGGGCAAGGGGTACAGCGCCCACTGGTGGTGACCGACCAGGGGGTAGCTCCCCTCCCCTTCTTCCAGGCGCTGATGGCCAGTCTGGAGCAGGGTGGGTTGCAGGCGACCCGTTTCAGTGGCGTGGTAGGAAATCCCGTGAAATCGCAGGTGACGGCAGGCGTGAAGGTGTTTCAGGCGCATGGGGCCGACGCAATTGTGGCCGTCGGTGGCGGGGCAGCAATGGATGTGGCCAAGGCGATCGCCCTGATGGCGCATCACCCCGGCGATTTGTTTGACTACGAGGATGGAAAACCGGGGGCGCGTCCGGTGGATCAGCCAATTCCCTATCTGGTGGCCGTCCCCACAACAGCGGGCACAGGCAGCGAGGTGGGGCGGAGTACAGTGATCTCGGATGACACGACCCACGCCAAAAAGATTATTTTCTCTCCCCGGCTACTTCCCCAGAAGGTGTTCGCCGACCCGGAACTGCTCCTGGATCTACCGCCTAAGGTAAGCGCCGCAACCGGAATGGATGCGCTGACCCACTGCGTGGAAGCCTACCTGGCAAAAGGCTATCAGCCTATGTGCGATGGGATTGCCCTGGAAGGGGTGCGGCTGGTGGCCAAAAGTCTGGCCCGCAGTGTAGAGAATGGCCACGACCTGGAGGCGCGGGGCAACATGCTGGCGGCGGCAATGATGGGCGCGGTCGCCTTTCAGAAAGGACTGGGCGTCACCCACTCCTGTGCCCATGCCCTTTCTACCGTTTACGATCTGCACCACGGTCTGGCCAATGCGATTATGATTCCCTACGCAATGCAGTTTAACCTGGAGGCAGTGCCGGAGAAACTGCGCCTGCTGGCGATCGCCGCCGAAGCTCCAGAACTCACCGCCCAGGGATTTATTGACTGGCTGAAATCGTTGAAAGGGGCGATCGGAATTCCGGCAACGCTATCGGAGATGGGAATTACATCGGAAAAACTGGATCGCCTGGTGGAGGTCGCCTACGCCGATGGATGCCATCCACTGAATCCTCGTGATTGTACAAAGGATGATATTGCGGATATTTATCAGATGGCAATGTGATTGATTATGGAATTGCAGGTTCTGGGGCAGGTTCGAAAATTGCAGCAACAGGCGGCTTCGCTGCTGGTTTACCAGGGGGTTCTCGAAACACCTCCGGGCAGCGCCTACCTGCACCTGCTGAATGAACTGGTGGACGGCGATGAGTTTAAGATCTTGCGGGCCTATGGCGCGTGGTTCCGGGCATTGGCGGAGCAGCAGCAGAGCTGGCAACACCATCTGATGGAACAGATTTTGTCGTCGAACAATCCCTTCTCTGAACAGGCCCAGGGGCGATCGCTCCAGGATCTGCCAGTCGGGCTACAGCAGGCAGCGGCAACAGATTTGCAGCGGCTTCAGCAGATTGCCCGGTGGGGAGAACCGCAAATCAGCCAGTGGGTGAAAACTGCTGCTGGATTGGAAGCAAGTCCGGTGGTGTGGGAGGGCAATGCCACACCTCCAGGTCGAGAGATTGAAACGCACTTTCAGTCGTCTGCCGATTGGGCCATGCTTCTACCAGAATTGGCAAACCACTATCGACAAGCGGGGACAGGGCTGTTTTCCCGGTATCGGGCGTTTCGCTGGCAGCATGGAACGCTGGCCGGGGTGGCTCACCCTGATCCAATCCGCCTGGATGCGCTGGTGGGCTATGAGATGCAGCGAGATGCCCTGGTGCAGAATACCCAGGCGCTGCTGTCGGGCTATCCGGCGCTGCATATCCTGCTGTATGGCAGTCGGGGAACCGGGAAGTCGTCTCTGGTCAAAGGTTTGCTCAACGAAGCCAGCGCTGTCTCTGATCGATTGCAGGGTCACCATCTGCTGCGGTTGGTGGAAGTCTCCAAAGCCGACCTGACCGATCTCCCACTGATTGTCGATCGCCTGCGGGTTGCCCCCCAGAAGTTCATCATCTTCGTCGATGACCTCTCGTTTGAAGAGGACGACGATGCGTTTAAGGCACTGAAGGTGGTGCTGGAAGGAAATGTCACCGCTCGCCCCCAGAACGTTGTAGTGTACGCCACCTCCAATCGACGTCATCTGGTGCGGGAATACTTTGGCGATCGCCCCCGTCCCCGTGATGCCGATGAGGTTCATTTCTGGGACAGCGTGCAGGAAAAGCTGTCGTTCAGCGATCGCTTTGGCCTGACACTCACCTTCGAACCCGCCAATCAGGATACTTATCTGGCGATCGTTCACCACCTCGCCGCTCAAAGTGGAATTGCCCTGGACACCGCAGACCTGGAGTATCGGGCGCTCCAGTGGGCCACCCGCCACAATGGGCGATCGGGGCGAACTGCCCGACAATTTGTGGATTTCCTCCAGGCGGAACTGAAACAACCGGGACGCAATCCAGTGTTGTGAACACTCAGTGTTTACCTGAAAACCGAGAACCCAAATTCTGGCAGGCGCGACGC
>CAZVXA010000407.1:0-3299 GCA_964630955.1 uncultured bacterium
ATAAATATATGTAATTTCTTTAAATTAAAAAATTTTCCTGGGCTAAAACCATAAAAATTTTTTTTGGCTTAGCTCGCGTGCCCCTGCGGCGCTGGGGCACGCCAGAGACGCTAACCGCGTACTTGCTCAGGCAGGAATCCGACACCTACTTTTACTTCCCGATAGCGCTCCACTTCAAAACCTGTCATACCCTGGGATAGTAATTCCCTTTTCGGTGTGACATACCTGGATTATCGACACAGCGCTAATTTATTCATCGTCCAGTGGGGGCGAAGTTATGGCAACAGACCAATTTCGGCGGCAGTTACGTCGTGAGGCTGAGTGGTGGCGATCGGATGGGTTGATCAGTCCAGAGCAGTATGAGCGGCTGATGCAGCACTACCAGTTCGAGTCGCTGGAGAAAGGGGCACGCGATCGCTTCATTGTGATTCTGATGGGCATGGGAAGTTTGCTCCTGGGGCTGGGGGTGATCACCTTTGTGGCGGCCAACTGGCAGGCGATAACCCGCGAGATGCGGTTTCTGCTGTTGCTGGTACTGTTCTTCGTGGTGAACATTCTGGGGTACTACCTGTGGAGTCGTCCGTTGCCAGCCCATCATCCCAAACGCTGGCAGAACCGATTAGGGCATGGCCTGTTGCTATTGGGTGGGATGGTGCTCGGTGCGAATCTGGCGCTGGGGGGGCAACTATTTCACATCAGCGGCACCGCTGCGGGATTGTGCCTCACCTGGGGATTTGGGGTACTGCTGATGGCCTACGGTCTACGGCTGACCTCGCTGGGGGTGATGGCGATCGCCCTGATGGGTCTGGGCTACTGGTGGGGCTTGCAGGAATTGGCGCAGAATGGCGTACTGCCCGGTTTTGGCAATCTGCTTGCCTATATGCCGCTGATCGCAGGAGCGCTGTTTCTGCCGCTGGCCTACTGGTGTCGGTCGAAGGTAGTGTTTGGGCTGGGGGCGATCGCCATTCTCAGTTCCCTGGAGGTGGTTCTGTTTGACATTGCCCAACTCTACGACAAACAGGGTGGCTGGGTGGCGATGTTGATCTGTGCGCTACCGCCCGCCCTCCTCTGGAGCTACGACGACACGATCTGGCGACGCCTGCTGCGCCAAAGCCACTCCTTCACCCACCCGTTCCGCACGACGGCTCAGGGATTGGCGCTGGTGTTCCTGATTGTCTTCACCTATCTGTTTTCGTTCCGTTTTGCCTGGTTTGACACGGCTCCGCTGATCCCGTTGCCTGATCAAATCACGCACCTTTTTGGTGCGGGTTCAGCATTGCTGACCAATCTCAATTTGCTGGTGCTGGTGCCGTTAACAATTCTGGGTTGGATTGGGCTGGCTCACCCTCATCGCAGGGGCCGCTGGGGGCTGGTAAAAACGGATGCTGTGGTGCTGGCGATGGTCATCACCATTGCGCTTCTGACTTTTGGGCACTGGAGTGTGTCTCCCATACCGATCGTGGCGACTTACCTGTGCAATGTGATGTTTTTCCTTTTAGGAGTAGGGTTTCTGCGGCAGGGATTGGGACAGGCCAACCGTCAACTGTTCTGGGTTGGCCTGGTGATGCTGAGTATGCAGATTATCAGTCGCACGCTGGAATACGAAACGGGCCTGCTGTTAAAGTCATTTGTCCTGATCCTCTGCGGCATTGGCATTATTTTCTTTGGGCTGTGGTTTGAACGCTACGTCCGCAGTCTCAATCCCGCTCCGTCGCCTGCGATATCGGGCCGTCATTCCTGAAAATCACGTTTGAGGATAACCCTATGAATCCCAATCCAGAGAATCGGCAGTCTGAATCTGCGCCTCTGTCACCGGAGTCGCCAACCAGACCGGCGGGCGATATCCTGAAGCCGACGATCGCTGAACCTGCGCTCAAGCCGCTGCCCGCTCTCGAAACTCCGGCGCAGCCTCCTGTAACTCGCAAGTCGGCCCTGTGGTTCTGGATTCCCCTGGCGATGCAGGCGGCAATCATCCTGGCCCTGCCGCTCCAGGCGTTTCATACCCAGGTCACGGGCAAAACGCTGGTTCTGCAAACGGCTCCCGTAGACCCCTACAACCTTTTTCGCGGGTATTACGTGACGTTGGGCTATGACATCTCGATGGCTGAAACGTTAGAGAAGCTGCCTGGTGGAGCGTTAATCAAGCAACGGCAGGCTCGCATCAACTCTACGACCAATCCCCGCTCCTTCTTCCAGTCCACAGACCCGATCTATATCGTGCTGGAAGCGCCAGCGGAGTCCGGGACGCCGCCCCGTCCCTGGAAGCCTGTGGCAGTGGCGGAAAGCTATCCGACTGACCTGCAGCCGAATCAGGTTGCTTTGCGGGGGACGCTTTACGGCAATCGACTGACCTACGGTTTGGAGAACTACTATATCCCCGAATCTGATCGCGGCCAGATCAACCAGCAAATTGCAGAACTGGGGAGACAGACCAATCCACCGTTTGTAGTGGAGGTTAAAGTAGATGGACAGGGGCAGGCAATGCCAATCAGTATGTGGCTTCAGAACCAGCAGTACAAATTCTGAGCCAGCCCTAACCTTCATCTCGATTTTGCTTGAGTATGGCAAACGCAGACCGCAAACCTGTTGACCTGAAAATCAAAGACCAGATTCTGCACTGCCTGAAAATGCGAGGGCCACAAACCGCAGCCGTTCTGGCAGAACAGCTCCAGGTTTCTGCGATCGCCATTCGTCAACATCTACAGTCACTCAAATCGGAAGGCTGGGTGACCTACCGCGAAGAAAAACGCCCGATGGGTCGCCCGGTCAAACTCTGGCAGTTGACCCATTCCTCCAACGGCCAATTTCCCGATCGCCACATGGAGCTGATGCAGGACTTGATGCGCAGTGCCGAGGCGGTTTTTGGGCGATCGGGTCTGGAACAAATTGTTGCCGAACGCGGCCACCAGCAGAGCCAGAACTATCTGGAAGAACTGGAGAGTATTGCCCTTGAAAACTGGCGCGATCGCCTCCAGGCACTTGCTGCTATCCGCGATCGGGAGGGCTATATGACCGAAGTCGTTGAGTCTGAAGCGGATTTAATCCTGGTGGAAAACCACTGCCCTATATTTGCTGCCGCTCACACCTGTGAGGGTCTCTGCCACGCAGAACTGGAAGTCTTTCGGTGCGTGCTGGGGCCAGGGGTGACGATAGAACGAGTGGAGCACTTGCTGGGGGGCGATCGCCGCTGCGCCTACCGGGTTCATCAGCATTAACGGCACGTTTATTTTTAGCGAACAGTGGCGGGGGGGGGGGGGGGGGGGGGGGGGGGGGGGGGGGGTGTGGGGGGGGGGGGGGGG
>CAZVXA010000408.1:0-3245 GCA_964630955.1 uncultured bacterium
CCTTCAGATTGCCGGTCACCAATGTCGCGGGCGATGGTGAGTTGTTGCTGGGAGTGATGAATCGCTTGAGGATAACTGCCTTGTTTTAGGAAGGCAGATCCCAAGTTACCGAGGGCTTTGCCTTCAGATGCCCGGTTACCAATCTCTTGGGCAATGTTGAGTTGTTGGTGAAGGTAATGAATAGCCTCAGGATAGTTGCTCTGGTTCAGGAAAGAAACTCCCAAGTTGCCTAGAGCAGCGCCTTTTCCTTGAATATTAGAGATTAGCTCAAATAGCTTGAGCGCCTGTTGATGACAGCCAATCGCAGAACGAAACTGCCCCAGGGAGTTATATGCATTACCCAGCGAGATCCAAGCCCAGGCAAAGTCAGCTTGCTCCTGCGCATTGGAGGGATGCCAGTTCTGGGTCAGCGGTTCGTATAGGCTGACAAGGATGTTGTAATACCCTCTCAGGTCTAAAAACGGCTGTACTGCATCAAGTACTCTACAGGCATCGGGATATTGTTTGATGGTGGAGAAGTGATAGACCTGTTCCAGATTGGGTGTGACATTGGAGAGGTCATGCCAGGGAGGAGGAGTTACGCTTGTCTGATACCAGTGGATCGCCTGTTGATGAGCTTGATGTAAGTCCTGACAGTGCTGTTGAGCATAACGCTGCACTAGCGGTTGGAACTGGTACTGACCACCACAGATAGGCTGTAAGAGGGATCGATTAGCCAGATCCTTGAGTTGAAGAACGCTGTTCCGCAATGCCGCAAGAGTAGTGTTGCGACCATTAGTTGCAGTGTTGGGAGGAGATTGAAGATAAGCAACGAGCTGAGGCGAAAGAGGCTGCCGATAAACGCTCAGCTCACCCAGGAGCCGTTGCTGTACCTCACTAAGCCACACCCAATGCTGCTGCAAAATCCAATCTAATTTCACCTGCTGTTGGTCGCGGTGGGGACCAGTGGCATCAAGGACGATTTGTTGTGGGTCGTCCCAGCCGAACCTCTTTGTCTCCTGCCATTGCCCATCGCAGTATTCCCGGACAAACCCGATCGCCAGTTTTAGTGTCAGAGGATGCCCATCTACCCACTGAACAAACCCCCCCATCTCATCTGGATCACCCTGCACCCCCAATCGTTGTATCAGCGCAATGCCGTCATCTTTTGGCAGCCCCTCCAGGAGATACCAGGAGTCCATTCCCTCAAACAATTTGGGCTTGGTCCGAGTTGTAACCAGCAACGTGCTATTGGTACCCTGCTGCCGCCAAAAGTTAAAGAACTGACCGTAAGCATCCTGCTGCCATTCGCGCTCGGCATTAAGCAGGGTTTCCAGATTATCGATCACCAACAGACAGCGAGTTTGAGTGAGCAACTGGATCAGCAGGTTAATCAACTGCTCGATGGTTAGGTTTTGAGCATTGCCGCCAAGGGCACGAATGACAGACTCCGCCAATACGGTAAAATCTGGAGCCTGTCCGACATCCAGCCATAACTGTCGTGCAAATGTCCCCCTCAGCGGCGGCAGCTCAATATCCTCAGCATCAATCTGCTTTCCCTGCACCGATTGGAACAGGTAAGCGGCCAGCACCGATTTCCCCATACCGCCCAGTCCCTGAATTCCAAGAAGGGGGATCTCTGGCCTAGTCAACCAGGTTGCAATCTCGGTTAATTCAACACTTCGCCCCTGCCACTTTTCCAGATGGGGTGGTGCGGTAGGGAGTGTCGCAATCGTAAACTTCTGCCCCATCACCTCTGACGAAGGCAGCAGATCCCTCCAGGTCGAGTGCCGAGCATGAAAAGCCTTTTGCAGTTCGGCAACCTCTGGCAAAACCTTCAGAATCTCTGCCACCGGCACGGCACCGCCCCCAAAGTTTCCCGTCTGCCGGTGGGTAAACTTGATGATGCCGCACACACAGCCCGTGTCGAGATTTAGCAGGGGAGAGCCACTCCGTCCAGGCTTAACCTGCATCTCAGTAAACCCCAGGACTTCTGCCCTATCGTTATCTTGCCCCCGACCGCTCAATTTGGCTAAGGCAGGGAACCCACCTTCGCTAAAGTCTTCCGGGAAGCCGTATGTACAAGCCTCCTGCTTGGCCTCTGCTTCTGTTCCGAGATATACACAGGGTAGGTCATTGCTAAACGGCTGAAACTTCAGCAGCGCTACATCGGCTTGGGCAGGCGGAATCTTGCGATCGACAGTTGCGGAGTGTTCCTGTCCCTGCCAGATAAATCGGACCGTTTCGCCTTCCGCCACCGAGTTCACCACATGGGCGCAGGTCAAGATTGCCCCCTGACCGACAAAAAATCCTGTGCCCCAATCGCCGGGGACGAGAATTTTGACAACACATTGCCGCAGTAGTTCATCCAAACTCATAGGCAATCGGAGCGCATTTTCTCTATGTTAATGCTTACTCCTGTGTGCGATTCGCCTTAGTGCCGTTGTTTAACACACTTTTTGACTCCGTTAACAAATTAAATGTCCACTTTTTACTGAGAAACGCTGAAAAGCTTGGCGAGTAGAGTTTTCAGGGTTTTTGAGTGGACATTTCATTTGTTAAGTGTGGCTAAAAAGCGTGTTAAACGACAAATAGCCCAGTGACAATCAGTCACCCTAGAGGAAGATCGATCGCCTCTTCTTCTATGTCACACGGAGCGAGTCTATCAACGAAGTGTAGCGCCAGTTCTGAGCTTTCCTGCCTGGTCAACTTCGTGCGTTCTCCCAGAGTGATGCGATCGCGGAAGCGTGCGATCAATTCCTCGCGGGTGGAGTCGTGTGAGTAGGAGAGCGGGATAAATATTAGGAGTTGCATCCTTATCGCTATCCTTAGCGTATCTATCCATATCAAACATTGTCAAGCGCGATCGTATTTACGACATGGCTAAAATCCTTTGATCACAGGACTTTTAGGTATGTTGGCTAAGATAGAAATATCGAAATAACGAGTTATTGATAAGGACTGTGGCCGTTTTGAGTAACAGATGCTCTAGACTGCTATCGCTGCTTCGATAAACGTTGAATAAACTCATCGCAGTTTGCAACGGCAGTTTCCAAGCCCATGTCCTGACACAGAGATCGAGCCTGTTGCATCGCCTCTACCGCCTCTTGCTGCTGATCGAGCTGTTCTAACGCCCGACCTAGATGAAACAAAGCATTTGCCCCACTCCACCGGTCACCAATCTCTTGAGCGATGGTGAGCCATTGCTGTAAGTAATTAATTGCTTGCGGATAATTGCCCTGGTAGAGGGAAGCAGCTCCCAAGTT
>CAZVXA010000409.1:0-3216 GCA_964630955.1 uncultured bacterium
GGGGCTTCACCCCGCCAACCGAAAACTGGGACTTTATTAGACAGCAGATCCCGTATCTTAACGGGGTGGATTCTGCTCTACTCCTTCTGATAGAAATATCTAATGTCATATTCGCGTCACATTACCTCCAAAGAGATGACAAACCCTGAGAGAACTGCTATCTTGTAGTTCAGTGTGAGGAGCGAACCAGCAAGGGCACCGAGACGAAACACGGTCAGTCGTCGGTGCCCTTTCTGAATTTTAAAGAATTCGGAAACCCAAATTTGAGAGGGCGCGATGCCACAGCATCGCGCCCTCTCAAATTTGGGTTTGATTCAGCAGTTAAAGTCATTGGGGGAATCTGCAAGAACCCGTCTTCTAAGGGGCGTGCAACAAAATAAAGTCCCAGTTTCAATCTGGTGCGGCCTAGCCGCACCAGATTGAAACTGGGACTTTAGGAGATTTCTAACGTTTTCAGAGGCGCTGACAGTGTGGGACGATAGTTGATTGGTGCGATCGCCCCTCCATTCGGAGATGGTCTGCATTTCAACCCCTATCCTTGCCGCTTCACCATGCTTCCCAACTGGCAAACCGCTGCAACCTACGAAGACATCTTTTACCAGAAAGCAGACGGCATCGCAAAAATCACTATCAACCGTCCTCACAAGCGCAATGCTTTCCGCCCAAAAACGGTGTTTGAACTCTACAGTGCCTTCGCCGATGCCCGGGAAGATACTTCGATTGGGGTTGTGCTCTTCACGGGAGCAGGTCCCCATACCGACGGTAAGTACGCCTTCTGTTCCGGGGGAGACCAGAACGTCCGGGGAGAAGCAGGCTATGTGGGCGACGATGGCGTCCCCCGGTTAAACGTGCTGGACTTACAGCGACTGATCCGCTCCATGCCCAAAGTTGTAATCGCCCTGGTGGCAGGTTATGCAATTGGCGGTGGCCACGTCCTCCATATTGTTTGTGACCTGACGATCGCCGCCGACAACGCCATTTTTGGCCAAACTGGCCCCAAGGTCGGTAGTTTTGATGGCGGCTTCGGAGCCAGCTATCTAGCCAGAATTGTCGGCCAGAAAAAGGCAAGAGAAATCTGGTACCTCTGTCGCCAGTACGACGCGCAGCAGGCGCTGGAGATGGGCCTGGTCAATCATGTGGTACCCGTCGAACAATTAGAAGCAGAAGGAGTCCAATGGGCGCGGGAGATTCTAGAGAAAAGCCCGATCGCCATCCGCTGCCTCAAGGCCGCTTTCAATGCCGACTGCGACGGTCAGGCCGGACTCCAGGAACTCGCCGGAAATGCCACCCTGCTTTACTACATGACCGAAGAAGGAGCCGAAGGCAAACAAGCCTTCCTGGAAAAACGCCCCCCCAACTTCCGCCAATACCCCTGGCTCCCCTGAATGTCTGTAGCTGAGACCTCGAAGATTTCTAGAAATCTCCGAGGTCTCAGCTACAGACATTAGCAATTTCTTAACCTCCTATTAGCAAAACTTTGCCTCCCTTAACCCCGCTGCTTGTCTTTCGATAGATTTCTCCAAAAAACCTGCGATTCTACCCGTTTTCCTCTTGCAAACTGTACCTCCGAGTTTCAAACTGGAACTGGGATCAGTGATTAGGAAGGGAGCGGGTCATGAAGCGAGTGTTATCGATCATCTTGGGCGGTGGTGCCGGAACTCGTCTGTACCCACTCACCAAACTACGGGCAAAACCAGCGGTTCCGCTGGCTGGCAAATATCGACTGATTGATATTCCCGTCAGTAATTGTATTAATTCAGACATCTATAAAATCTACGTATTGACGCAGTTCAACTCTGCGTCGCTGAATCGACATATTTCACGCACTTACAATAATTTCTCTAATTTTGACGACGGCTTTGTTGAAATCCTGGCTGCTCAGCAAACACCCGAAAATCCCAACTGGTTTCAGGGAACGGCGGATGCAGTGCGGCAATACCTGTGGCTGTTCCAGGAATTTGATGTCGATGAGTACCTGATCCTGTCGGGCGATCATTTGTACCGGATGGACTACTCTCAGTTCGTCAACCGTCACCGCGAGACCAACGCCGACATCACCATTTCTGTTATTCCGATGGACGAGAAACGAGCCTCCGACTTCGGTCTGATGAAGATTGATCAGGACGGACGCGTGGTTGATTTCAGCGAAAAGCCCAAGGGGGATGCGCTAAAGCAAATGCGGGTCGATACGACGGTGCTGGGACTGAACGCCGTGGAGGCCAAGCAAAGCCCCTACATCGCATCGATGGGAATTTATGTGTTCAAGAAGGACGTGCTGTTTGACGTGCTGCGGCGATTGCCCGAACAGACCGATTTCGGCAAAGAAATTATCCCCACCGCCAGCAAAGACCACAACGTGCAGGCGTTCCTGTTCAAAGGCTACTGGGAAGATATCGGAACCATCGAAGCTTTCTACGACGCCAACCTGGCGCTGACCCAGCAGCCCCACCCTCCCTTTAGCTTCTACGACGAGAAATATCCCATCTACACACGGGGACGTTTCTTGCCGCCCAGCAAGCTGCTCAACGCCCAGATCACTGAATCCATGATTGGTGAAGGCTGCATCCTGAAGGACTGTCAGATTCATCACTCAGTGCTAGGGATTCGCACTCGCGTTGAGTCTGGTTGTGTCATCCAGGACACCCTGATTATGGGGGCCGACTACTACCAACCCCTGGCCGAACGTCAAACCGAGTGCTCCAACGGCAAAGTTCACGTTGGCATCGGCCCAAATACAACGATTCGTCGGGCGATCGTGGATAAGAACGCCTGCATTGGCTGCGATGTGCAGATCATTAACAAAGATCGGGTTGAGGAAGCGGAGCGGGAAGATCTGGGCTTCTACATTCGCAATGGCATCATTGTGATCTTCAAGAACGCGACGATTCCCGATGGCACAGTGATTTAATTCCGAGTGTCTACACTCATCATTCTGATCGGTCTTCCGGGCAGCGGGAAATCAACGCTGGCACGCCAACTGGCTGCGCAGGGTGAGCAATGGCAACTGATCTCAACGGATTTGATTCGTGCCCAGCTTTACGGGGACGAAGCGATTCAGGGCGACTGGCGAGCGATCTGGCGAGAAGTGCAGCGCCAATTTGCAGAGACAGTTCGACAGTGTATTGAAGGAAGAACCCAGGGTGCGGTTTACGATGCCACCAATGCCATGCGGAAACAGCGGCGGCAGGTAATCTCGACGGGGCGATCGCACCATTT
>CAZVXA010000410.1:0-3206 GCA_964630955.1 uncultured bacterium
CATATAAGTAGATAGGCGAGATTAAACTTGAAACCCAAAAAGCGGTTCCGCCCGCTGCGCGGGCGGAACCGCTTTTTGGGTTTCGACTTTTTCCACGCCCACTTACTTAGCCATCGATGTTCTGTTTAGGACAAGGGGGATTGGGGGTGTATCCCCACGCAGGAGCACACCCCCTGCCCCCGTCTTGATAAACATCTCGGTTGTTATATTTCCAGGCGAAACTGCGATGTATTGAATAAAAGATCAGATATCAACTGATAGATTATTTGTTCGTGATTAACCGAAATGAGGATGGATGGATAAGCGATTCTCAATCTTATTTCCATTTTGTTTCAACGTTTATCAATATATAGCGGTTCTTACTCAGGTGAGGTAAGGGGGTGTGGGGGCGGTGCCCCCTCAAGGGGCACACACCCTGCACCCCGTCCTAACAGCTTTGGCTATGGCCCTAACGGTTAGGGTGTGTTTGAAAAACCAGTAGATTCTTGATTGTGCGTGCGCTTCGCGCACGCACAATCAAGAATCCAGCGAGTTTTAAATCAGCCCCTAACCCTACTGTTTGAGCAATCAATACAGGCTCATTAGGAGATTTTTAGCAATGAAATGACCTGCGTCATGTGGATGTCTCCCCCGCGCAGCGGGAGAGACATCCACACGACGGGTATTTCTTTCGTAGAAATCTCCTTATTTCTGCCTGCACTGTCCTGCTGCGACCAATTTTGTTCCTTTATTGCAAGGAGACCTGACCATGATCCGAAGGAAGAGTGATTTTGACGGTGATGGGATTTCTGAAATCCCGGTCACCAGCCCCTGGGGCATTGGTTTTCTGAAACTGTCTGGCAACACGCTCACGTCACCGATGATGGCTCCCAACGGGACACGATTTGGTGGATGGCTGCTAAATACAGCGGATAATCGATTTGACTTGATGGCTGATTTTGACGGCGACGGACGCACCGAAATTCTGGTCACCAGTCCCTGGGGCATGGGGATCTTGAAGCAATCCGGCAACATGCTCACGTCACTGATGATGGCTCCCAACGGGACGCGCTTCGGTGGTTGGCTATTAAGTACCGTGGATAATCGATTTGGCCCGGTGGGTGATTTTGACGGCGACGGACGAGCGGAAATTCTGGTCACCAGCCCGTGGGGAATCAGTATTTTCAAATTATCTGGAAATACGATGACAGTTCCCGTGATGGCCGCAAACGGCACCCGCTTTGGCGGATGGCTGTTGAATACTGCCGATAACCGCTTCAGCCCGATCGGAGATGTGGATGGTGACGGCAGAGACGAAATTCTCGTCACCAGCCCCTGGGGAATTGGGATTCTCAAGGTTTCTGGGAATACGCTGACGGCTATGATGATGGCTCCCAATGGTACCCGGTTTGACGGTTGGTTACTCAACACTGTGGATAACCATGTCGTCACAACCGCAGATCTGGACGGTGACGGCAGAGCGGAAATTGTCATCACCAGTCCGTGGGGAATTGGCGTTCTGAAACTGTCGGGGAATACCCTGACTGCTGCCATGATGGCTGCCAACGGAACTCGCTTCGGCGGCTGGCTGCTGAATACCCTGGATAATCGTATTGGCCCTGCCGCCGATTTTGACGGCGACGGTCGCGCCGAATTACTGATTACCAGCCCCTGGGGAATCGGAGTCCTCAAACTGGCGGGAAACACCTTCAATGTACCCATGATGGCTCCCAATGGGACGCGGTTTGGTGGTTGGCTCCTGAACACTGCTGACAATCATTTTGATAGTCTGGTGGACTTTACGGGGGATGGTCGCGATGACATCCTGGTGACCAGTCCCTGGGGGATCGGGATCTTCCGTTTCACTGGAAATTCCTTCAATGTACCGATGATGGCTCCCAACGGTACCCGCTTTGGCGGCTGGCTCCTCAATACGGGCGATAACCGCTTTGAACTGGGCGAACAAACGCTGCGGCTGCACATCAAGGTGCTCACCAATCCCTCGATCGCCATCGCACGGATGGTCGCTGCCATGCAGCAGGTCTATGAAGCAGTGGGAATCCGCGTACACTGGGTTAGTACAGAAACGCTCAACCTGCCTGCACTGAATGATGTTGATGTAGGTTCCTGCGCGATCGGATCGGTTACCGCAGAGCAACGGCAACTGTTTGCGAACCGCAACAATGCCTGGGGGAGCGATGTGGTGGTCTACTTTGTGCGATCGACCGTTCCAGTGTTCAACGGCTGTGCGGCTCACCCCGCAGGCCAACCGGGAGCCGTAGTCGCTCAGATCGCAACGGTGTGGACGTTGGCCCATGAGGTGGGCCATGTGCTGGGGTTAAACCATGTCAGTGACAACAATCGATTGATGACCGGAAACGGCACTTCGAATATTACCAATCCCCCACCGGATCTCATCTCCGTAGAGGTGAATTCCATGCGGGCGAGTACGTTGACCTTTGCAAGCTAAGGAGAGCAGTATGCCAATCACAATGAAAGACGTTCGCTTCTGGCTGGATGCAGAAGAGGTGAATTACAACAAGGCGAAAGAATTGGGTTCTGAAGCCATTCCATTCCTGATGGAACTGGTGCAGGGCGAAGACCTGGCGCTGGCCTCAAAAGCCACTTATCTGGCCAGCCTGATCCATAGTGAAGGGGCGATCGCCGTTCTGGAAACCGCAGCCGCCAGCCCGGAGTCGGTGGTGCGGGTCGCTGCAGCGTCCAGCCTGCGCAATCTGCCAGAGACACAGGCAGAAAGGGTGATGGACCAACTGGTGCATGACCCGGATGCAGGGATTCGCAAAGTGATGCTGAACTCTGCACGGCGATTTCGATCGCTGGAGGTGGAGGCCAAAGTACAGCAGATGGCTGAGAACGATCCAGAGTCCTTTGTGCGCGAGGTTGCAGCTAGCAATGTGAAAGCAATGCAGGGGAGACGGGAGGCACCGTGACGCGGGGCTGAAACTTTCTGGCATCGTGTTCTTTACTACAGGCTAACGCCTTGCGGCTTTTAGTTTCGGTAGGAGGTGTGGCGCGACGCGACGCACTTTCCTACCGAATGAAATGACGGCTAAGCTGCCTGAACTTATCCGTGCTTAAGCGATTCATCGCTTTGCCACGCGTTGAGTTGATTAATACTTGACCCCGATTAGAAAGTTAATTTTCAAACTCTTTGACACTCCCCAACGCAAGGCGATGGGGATTCTTGGTTCACTGCCTAACCGTAA
>CAZVXA010000411.1:0-3176 GCA_964630955.1 uncultured bacterium
GGCGCGACGCTGCAGCGTCGCGCCTGCCAGAATTTGGGTTTTCGTTTAGGCTCTTATCCCCTCAAGATTGTTCTCATTAATACTCCACCTGTTGGGACAAACTACTAGATTGGGTACACATAAACTTAACCAACAGTCCAGAGAGGTTGACATAGAATAGATTTGTCACCCTCTACCGTCAGGATTGGTTCACTGTCGGAGGTGTCTTATGCTAGTGATTATGATGAATGACCAGCTTTTGTCGCCCAAGCAGGTGTGTCAGTCCTGTCTGATGGCCGACCAGAGCGGTCAACCTCGCTGGAATCATGGCCAACTCCGCTGTGGACGAGCGCTTCAACGTCCAAGCGACAGTCTGCCAGAGCAGTATGAATGTCAGATGGGTTTTCGGGTTGCCAATATTGAGTGAAATCAGACAAAGCAATGAGCGCCACCGGCGTAGCGGGTGGCGCTCATTGTTTCGAGTTTCAGGGAACTGGGGATAGCCCCGGTGTAGCCAGAATCTTTTGCTGGCGATCGCTCAACTCTGAAAACTCCGCCGGGTTGTAGTAGTAGCGCGTCCAGGCACTGGGTCGGGGTGAATATTTATAAAAGAGCGTGCGTCGCTCTTTGGGGCCGCGCCAGGGGAGGGTGCCGTGGGTCAGTGCTTCAGTAAATAGAATGGCGCTTCCGGCTGTGACCGAAACTTCTCGAACGCAGGCGGGTGGATGATTCAAATCTCGCCAGTCAAACGGCAGGGGCAGATTGCTTTTATGGCTACCGGGGATGCAGCCAAACCCACCCCATCCCGGCTCTGAGTCGGTGAGGTTATAGGCAACCGCCGTCAGTCCGTTGTGCATACGCCCGTCGCGGTACTGGTAGTACTGGCAGGGATCATAGGGGGTGCCGCCACCGTGAAGTTCGCTGCCAATTGGGCCTTCTCCCTGTCGAATCAGGTGGACATAGTCATGGTCCAGTCGGAAGTTGTGTCCCAGCAGTTCGGTCAGGTAGGGGCTGATGCGGGGATTGTCGATCAGGGCCTGAAAAGGTTCTCCCCAGGTAAGCAGACGATCGAACCGGAGGTTGGGTTTGTCAGGTGTCAGGGTATTGACAGCCCGATCGAGGGCTTGCTGGATGGCCGAGAGTTGTTCAGATGAGAGGGCATTTTCGACAACGATAAACCCCTGCAAATCAAACAGATAGCGTTCCTGTTCGTTCAAAACAGTTGCTCCTGATGTAGTACTTCCAACTCAATATAGAACTCACCTCCGCCACATCGCCGAGGGCGATCGAGCCAGAAAAAACGCTGGCAAACAATGCTGGGATGGAGGCCAGCAGTTTTTTGCTGTCTGTGATATCGATCACATCCCTACTGTCCTGAGCTAAAAGCACAACTGGAACTATGTTTTATGGTGCGTGAAATCCGGTTAGTCAATTTCCCGTGTGAGGGGGGGAACCCCCATTTAATCGGTTTGAGAGAATGGTTTCCTTCTGATGAATCAATATTCTCGGTAATAATACGGATACCGTAATGATACGTAAGTTGTCCTACGGATTTTACGCAGTTTGGCCTATTCTGCTCGTGAGGTTACGGGAATCTGAGAACACCTGTGAAGAGTAGAGTAGGAAGCTTTGGTGACTTTTATGGCCGTTCTTCGTGAGTATAATCAATCACAAACTCGCACGATTTCTCAGCCGCTGGAAACCTTATTGCAGGACTATGCACGGGGTAAACGCACTTTTAGTCGAGTGACCCTGAAAGACAATCGCTTTCAAATTGAATCCCCCAGTCTCGCCAATGCTAATCTTCAAGGAACAACCCTGACCCACGTTGCACTGGCAGGGGCTAATCTCCGTCGGGCTAACTTGAGCCAGTCCCGCCTTACCTCTACGGACTTGAGTCAGGCCAATCTGGAGGAAGCGAACCTGTGGCAGGCTGACCTGCAGCGGGTGTTGCTCAACGGAGCCAATTTGACAGGCGCATTCCTGAGCGGAGCGAATCTGACGGGCGCTCGGCTGGTTGGAGCGAATCTGACCCGCGCCAACCTGAAGGGCGCAAATTTGCAGGACGCTGATCTGACCGGGGCGATTCTCGATCAGACCGTCATGCCGGACGGCAGCATGGCTGGCTAAACCAGTTTTGCGAGAGGCACGGGTGGAGCCAGCGCCTCTCGCAAAACGGTTCTATCTCAGCGCAAAGCGCTATAAGTCAGTGGGTGTGGAAAAACTCGAAACCCCAAAAGCTGTTCCGCCCTGAGCGAAGTCGAAGGGCGGAACAGCTTTTGGGGTTTTAAGCTTAATCGCGCCTACTTGATGGGGAATCGCTACTACCATAAAGCTGTAGCGGTTCCCCATTTTCGCGTTCATGACTCCTATCACACAATTTTTGAACCTCGTCACGTCTGGCGCAGTTGCCTATTTCACGGCCTCCAGCATTCGAGACTCCCGAACCCGACCCAATATTCTGGCTGGTTTTCAATTAGCAGAATCCGGTTCTGTTCCATTTTTAGAAGCGTTGCGAGATCGGGCGATCGCTGAAGGCGACGAATGGCTGGCAGAGCGTCTGGGTCGTCACGCTCAGGATGAGCGCCGCCACGGGCAAATCTTTGCCAATGGTCTGAAGCAGATGAATAAGCAGGTTATAGACATGCAGAGTCTGAAGCAACAGGCCGAGGAGCGATCGCAGAATCAGCCGCAATCCTCAGACGATCGGCAGCGCAGCCCCTTTTTTGCTGCCTACTTTGAAGGCTACACCCAGGAAGACTTGAAGCCCCAGAACATTGACTGGACGGTCTTCCTTGCCAGCACTTATATTCTGGAACTGGACGCCAGCAAAGACTTTGTGCTGATGGCAAACGCGCTTCCAGACGATGAAAGTAGCGCCGCCCTTCGCAAGGGAATTCTCAGCGTTGCGAAGGATGAAGAGCGCCACGCCGCCTATTTGCGAGAAGCAATGGGGCGCTCTCTTTCCTATGGACAGGTCTGCACGCTGATCGATGAGTGGCGTACCCGTAAGGTGAAGGCAATGGTAGCGATGGTCGGAAATCTGTTGAACCGGGGTGGAAAACTCCCCTCGATGGTCAGGGATGGCGTTCCTCCTGAGCTGTCTGAGGGGATCGAACGGGAGGCAGTTGCCCCCTAAGGGGCTTGTAATAAAATCCCAGTTTTCGTTTGGCGCGGCGGAGCCGCGCCCCAAAGCA
>CAZVXA010000412.1:0-3136 GCA_964630955.1 uncultured bacterium
CATGAAAATCTGACCAATAAACCTATCCAATCTGGTGGTAACTAATTTCCAAAACTGAGATACACCCATGACTAAAAATCAGAGTCGGGAAGGGGCTGCAGCCCCTTCCCGACTCTGATTTGAAATAAGAAAACCCCCGATCCTGCAACCGGGGGCAAAGGCTCAAGCATTGCAATTCAACAAACCAGGAGGAGAAATCCCAATTAACCGTTGGGCAGCATTTTGCTGGAATAAGCATCCAGCGTTTGATAGGCCGGAACCCGCGTTGTGTAATCAATCTCCGCGCCTGTCATGGAAGTTGCCAATCGTTCAAAGGACTCAGAACGCCAGTTGCGCTCGTGGATGGGCTTGGACTGCTCTCCCCGGAAATATGCCTGGGTACCAATCAACGCCACTGCAACCCAGCCAATTACAAATAGGGCAATCAGAATCGTCATCGCCGCCTCCTTGTGAAGCTTTGTTTCTCTATGTAAACAAATATAACAAGAGATTGCCACTTTTGCAAAAGTACGGTAAACCGAACAGGGGTGATTGCTGGCGGACGATCGGGTGGGCGAGGCAGGCGGATATAAACAAGTTGGATGAACCCAAAATCTTTTTGTTGATACTCTGTGGCGATCGCATCCATGCAGTAGAATGACCTCTTGTTCGCGATTGCAGTAATTGTTGCCTTAGCTACAGAAGCCATGCCCAAGGTTCTCGTCTCAGATCCCATCGACCAGGTTGGAATCGATATCCTCTCCCAGGTCGCCCAGGTTGATGTTAAAACGGGTCTGTCCCCGGAACAGCTCGTACAGATTATTCCTGAGTACGACGCCCTGATGATTCGCTCTGGCACCCGCGTTACCCAGGAAATCATCGACGCAGGGACGCAGCTCAAAATCATTGGACGGGCGGGCGTTGGTGTTGACAATGTAGACGTGCATGCCGCCACCCGACGAGGTGTTCTGGTGGTGAACTCGCCCGAAGGCAACACGATCGCTGCCGCAGAGCACGCTGTGGCGATGATGCTGTCCCTGTCGCGCCACATCCCTGAGGCAAACATTTCAGTCAAAAACAGCAAGTGGGAGCGAGGCAAGTTTGTTGGCGTTGAAGTCTACAAGAAAACCCTGGGCATTGTCGGTCTGGGCAAAATTGGCTCCCACGTTGCCACGATCGCCCGCTCGATGGGAATGCGCCTGCTGGCCTATGATCCCTTTCTCTCCAGCGAACGGGCTGAGCAACTGGGGTGTCATCTGGTCGAACTGGATATCCTGATGCGGGAGTCCGACTACATTACCCTGCACATTCCAAAGACCTCCGAGACCTATCACCTGATCAATGCAGAGGCGATCGCCAAAATGAAGCCGACCGCCCGCATTATTAACTGCGCCAGGGGCGGCATCATTGACGAAAATGCACTGGCAGAAGCCCTCAAAGAAGGCAAAATTGCCGGAGCTGCACTGGATGTGTATGAGTCGGAGCCATTGGGCGAGTCTCCCCTGCGGGAGCTGGGCAAAGAGGTGATTCTCACGCCTCACCTGGGTGCCTCTACCGAAGAAGCACAGGTCAATGTGGCGATCGATGTGGCGGAACAGATCCGTGACGTGCTGCTGGGCCTCCCCGCCCGCTCCGCTGTCAATATTCCCGGCCTGCGCCCCGATGTTCTGGAAAAACTCCGTCCCTATCTGCAACTGGCGGAAACCCTGGGCAATCTGACCAGTCAGCTTTGCGGGGGGAGAGTCGAATCCCTCAACATTCGCCTCCAGGGCGAATTGGCGACCAACGAGAGTCAGCCGATTGTTGTCGCCGCCCTCAAGGGTTTGCTTTCTCACGCCTTACAGGAGCGGGTTAACTACGTCAACGCCAGCCTGGAGGCCAAAGAGCGCGGCATCCGTGTGACGGAAACTCGCGATACTGCGGTGCGCGACTACACCGGGTCTCTCCGTCTCTCTGCCGTTGGTCCCCTGGGAGAACACTCCGTCGCGGGCGCGCTTCTGGGTGGTGAAGAAATTCGCGTCACCACCCTGGACGACTTCCCCATCAACGTGCCTCCCAGCCGCCATATGTTGTTTACCCTGCACCGCGATATGCCGGGAATCATTGGCAAGATTGGCTCCCTTTTGGGCAGCTTCAACGTCAATATCGCCAGTATGCAGGTGGGTCGCAAGATTGTTCGGGGGGATGCAGTCATGGTGCTGAGCCTGGATGACCCCCTGCCGGAGGGCATTCTGTCCGAGATTATGAAGGTGGCAGGTATTCGTGATGCCTACACCGTAACGCTTTCGACTTAGGAGACCACTCAGTTGGCCAATAGCTGGTGGGAAATTCAAGTTCTCTGTGAACCAGGGATGGACGATGTCGCCTACTGGCGGCTGGTGGAGTTTGGCTGTCGAGGCACAGCCAGCGAGTTCAAAGGCAACATATGGCTGGTCAAAGCCTATCTGCCGCACAGTCAGGCGCAACTGCTGGATCTCTCCGCACTGTCTCTGCTCTTGCGTCAGGATGCGCTATGTGCGGGTTTCCCAAGCCCTGCTGTCCAATGGCGTATCCTCGATGAGGAGGACTGGGCGAGTAGCTGGAAGGACTACTGGCACCCACAGGAGATTGGCGATCGCCTCTTGATTAATCCCGCGTGGCTACCGATGCCAGAAAACAGTGATCGCATCGTCCTGCGTCTGGACCCAGGCGTCGCTTTTGGCACAGGCAACCACGCCACGACTCAGCTCTGTCTGGAAGCCTTAGAAATGCGGCTGGGTGACGATGCCTCCGAGATGGTTGTTGCTGATATCGGCTGTGGCTCAGGCATTCTTTCGATCGCTGCGATTCTTTTTGGTGCAAAGAAAGCCTACGCCGTTGACAATGATCCGCTGGCGGTCAAGTCCACGCAGGAGAGTATGACGCTCAATGGGATTGGCAGCGATCGCCTGATCGTTGCCGAGGGCAGTCTGCCCGATCTGACCAAGCTCACGCCGGAACCCATCGATGGCATCCTCTGCAATATTCTGGCGGAGGTAATTGTAGACCTGATTCCGGGCTTCACTGCGATCTCTAAACCTACGACCTGGGGAATTCTCAGCGGTATTCTCCTGGATCAGGTGAAACCCGTCGCAGACACGCTGGAGGAAAACGGCTGGGTCGTGGCAACGCTGTGGCG
>CAZVXA010000413.1:0-3134 GCA_964630955.1 uncultured bacterium
ATCAACTTATTCTCACAAGCTGCCTTAGAGCTTATCCGAAACCCCAAATTCTGGCGGGCGCGACGCTACAGCGTCGCGCCCTCCAGAATTTGGGGTTTCGGTTTTCGGATAGGTACTTAGTGCCAGCTCATATGAACACTGGGGCAACCACTGATCAGCGTGCTCCTGTTGCCGGGATGGATGGCCAGCCCCTAACTGCGGGCCGCCTGTGCTTTTCCGCGATCGAGCTTAAGCACGATGACCCCCAGTGGTGGTAAGCACAGGTCGATTGAGTAGGGGCGATTGTGCAGGCTCCATTCCTCAGACCACTTGCCGCCCAGATTACCCATGTTGCTACCGCCATATTCACGGGCATCACTGTTAAACAGTTCAGTATAAAAGCCGTGATCGGGTACGCCGACGCGATAGTGGGCGTGGGGCTGGGGCGTATAGTTGCAGACGACGACCACATACTCATCTGGATCCTTCGATTTGCGAATGAAGGAGACGACACTATGGCGGTTGTCGCTACAGTCAATCCACTCAAAACCCTCGTTCGAGAAGTCCTGGGTAAACAGGGCAGGCTGACTGCGGTACAGCTCATTTAGCTTGCCGATGAACTGCCGCAGTTTCTGGTGTGGCTCGAACTGGAGCAGTTGCCATTCCAGATCACCCCACACGTTCCACTCACTCCACTGACCAAACTCCATGCTCATGAACATGGTTTTTTTGCCGGGGTGCGTGAACATGTAGGTGTAGAGACAGCGGAGGTTCGCAAATTTCTGCCATTCATCCCCCGGCATCTTGCCGATCATGTTGCTCTTGCCGTGTACTACCTCATCGTGGGAGAACGCCAGCATGAAGTTCTCGCTGAAGGCGTACATGATGCTGAAGGTAACATTGTTCTGATGGAACTGGCGGAACCAGGGGTCCATGTGGAAGTAGTCCAGCATATCGTGCATCCAGCCCATGTTCCACTTCAGGTTAAATCCTAGACCACCCACGTAGGTTGGCCAGGACACCATCGGCCATGCAGTGGATTCCTCGGCGATCGTCAGTGCGCCAGGGAAGTAGCTGAAAACGACATGGTTCATCTGGCGCAAAAAGTCTGCCGCCTCGATATTTTCCCGACCGCCGTACTGGTTTGCCACCCACTCCCCTGGCTTGCGGCAGTAGTCCAGGTACAGCATCGACGCGACCGCATCGACCCTCACTCCGTCAATGTGGTACTTGTCGAACCAGAACAGGGCGTTGGCCACCAGGAAATTGCGCACTTCGTTACGGGCGTAGTTGAAGACCAGTGTTCCCCACTCCTTATGTTCACCTTTGCGGGGGTCAGCGTGTTCGTAGAGGTGTGTTCCATCAAAGAAAGCCAGACCGTGGCCGTCCTTGGGGAAGTGGCCGGGTACCCAATCCACGATCACGCCAATGCCGTTCAGATGGCACTGGTCAACGAAGTACATGAAGTCTTCAGGGGTGCCATAGCGGGAGGTCACCGCATAGTAGCCGGTGACCTGATAGCCCCAGGAACCATCAAATGGGTGTTCGGCAACGGGTAGCAACTCAACGTGTGTGAAGCCCAACTCCTTGACGTAGGGGATGAGCCGCTCCGCCAGTTCTCGATAGGTGAGAAAGCGGGCACCGGGCTTCAGATCAGCCACGATCACTGGGGGAATTGTTTCGCCGTCGGGTCGCTTTGCGGGTTCTGCTGCGGAGGCGTGCAGCCAGGAACCAAGGTGGACTTCGTAAACGGAGACGGGTTGCTTCAGCAAATCGCTGCTGCGCCTCTGTTCCAGCCAATCCTGGTCATGCCACTGATAGGAATGCAGGTCGGTGACGATGGAGGCAGTTTTTGGGCGCACCTCCTGCTGAAACCCGTAGGGATCAGACTTTTCGTAGATGTGGCCTGCATGGTTTTTGATCTCGTACTTATAATGAGTCCCTGTGGCCAGCCCCGGTATAAACAATTCCCAAATCCCACCGTCTGTCAACCGCATCTGGTGTTTCCGTCCGTCCCACCAGTTGAAATCTCCCAGAACTGAGACGTTGCGCGCATTGGGTGCCCACACCGCAAAATAAACTCCTTTAACCCCATCGACTTCTGCCATATGGGCACCCAGCTTTTCGTAGATGCGGTGGTGGTTGCCCTCCGCAAATAAATGAATGTCAAAGTCGGTCAGCAGCGGCGACTTAAAAGCGTAAGGGTCGTAGGTGACACGCTCATGCTCACCCTCCTTAATTCGAAGCTGATAGTTGTCTAAAGCCGGAACGTCCAGGGTGCATTCGAAGAAATGCGAGTCGTGGACGGTCTGCATGGGATGCTCAGCCCGACTTTCTGGGAGCACTACCCAGGCAGCATCTGCATGAGGGAGATAGGCTCGCACGGCCCAGACCGTTTTGCCATCCTGCTCAATCTGGTGTGGCCCTAATACCTCGAAGGGGTCATGGTGCTGGTTCCAGACGATGCGGTTAATTTGCTCAGGGGAAACGGTTGGGGACATGGAGATACCTGATTGACAGCGTAAAAACAAAAGTTGTCAAATTAGTTCATCATACAGTGATTGAAAGAGGCGTTTGCGTACCTCCAAGCAGAACTGAGGTTATCTGGTTATCGGGCAAACCATCCAGGGCGATCGCCCTGTCAGAACAGTCCACACCAGACACCTCAGCATCGAACCTCTGTCTTCGTTTACTTGAGATTGTAAAGTTCGGTGAACCAATCTGCAACTTGGCGAAGCTTAAGGAGATTTCTAGCAATAAAATTACCTGCGTCATGTGGATGTCTCCCCGCTGCAGCGGGGAGACATCCACATGACGGGTCATTTCTTTCCTGGAAATCTCCTTAAGGCTGCACTGTTGTTTGAGCGTTAAATCTGTGTTAGTCTGAAAGACCTTGGGCGATTAGCACAGTGGTAGCGCACTTCCTTCACACGGAAGGGGTCACTGGTTCGAATCCAGTATCGCCCATTTGAGTTCAAACCCTTATATAGCCGCCGAAACCCACTGACTCCAGTGGGTTTCGGCGTTTATGGGTGTCATTGGAGGTTTAGTTCGTGTGTACCGAATTGGGTGATTTGGGGTCAGGTTGGGTCACTCATTGGGCTGACATCCTCCCCACGGCTATAAGCCGGGGGGTTCCTGAACTGCCGTTGCCC
>CAZVXA010000414.1:0-3007 GCA_964630955.1 uncultured bacterium
GCAACCCGATCGGCAACGTCGTAAATCAGTTGTTTATAGTCCTGTACTTCCTCAGGAGAAACTTTGGAGGATGCCAGGGTGACGGCTTCGTTGATGGTGGCGATCGCCTCACTCAAGGCATTCTCCGGCGTGAGTTCTTTGGTCGATTCTTTGCCAAATCCCTGTTTTAGTACTTCCTCCGAAAAGGCGACCTGAATCAAAGCGTTGTTTGGATATTTTTGGCCTGCGCCAACCACTTCTTTTGCCATTGCTGTGGCTTCTATTGCAGTGGATATGATTCCCATGTCTGCAATTGCAACTGCCAGACCCGCAGTTGTCACCGCTTGTATTAGCTTGTTTGTCTCTTCAGATGTTAGCGTTAGTGTCATGATTACATCCTGATAAGTCAATGGATGGATGGACTGAAAAGCTGCCGGAGAAGAATTGCTCAGCAGACAAATTCAACCTACTGCAACGAAATAAGGATATTGTAGGAGCCTATCCGCTGGGGGCAATTCACGCTATGGTGAAAGCACTTCAGGTGTCTTTGATTTCGCTATGCAGGTGCCCATCTATTCCATCGTCGTACCCGTCTACAACGAGGAGTCTACCCTTCCAGAACTCTATCGCCGTGTTCAAGCGGTCATGGATCAACTGGGCGGTGATGCAGAGCTGGTGCTGGTGGACGATGGGAGCCGCGATCGCACCCTCTCTCTGTTGCGAGAACTGCACGAAAAAGACCCACGAGTCTGCTATCTCAGCTTTGCCCGCAACTTTGGACACCAGACGGCGGTCACGGCTGGACTGAATTTTGCGCGGGGAGAGGCGGTGGTCGTGATGGACGCCGACCTGCAAGACCCGCCGGAGTTAATTCTCTCGCTGGCAGAGCAGTGGCAGCAGGGCTATCAGGTGGTCTACGCCAAGCGCACCCAGCGCCGCAAGGAGAGCTGGCTGAAGCGGTTTCTGGCTTATTGGTTCTACCGTATTCTGAGAAAGCTGGCCGATGTTGATATTCCTACCGACACCGGGGATTTTTGCTTAATGGATCGGCGTGTGGTGAATGTGCTCAACGCGATGCCAGAGCGCAATCGCTATATTCGGGGACTACGGGCCTGGATTGGTTTCCATCAAACGGCAGTACCGTTTGAGCGCGACCCCCGCTATGCCGGAGAAGTGAAATATACCTTTCGTAAATCGCTGGCTCTGGGAATTAACGGCCTGGTTTCTTTCTCGATTGTGCCCCTGCGGCTCTCTACCTACATGGGACTGGCGGCAGCGGCGATCGCCCTCCTGATGGCTTTACTCGTCCTCTACTGGCGCTTGTTTGAACCGCGATCGCCCGTCACCGGATTCGCCACCATCACCGTTGCTATTTTCTTTCTAGGAGCTGTTCAACTGATCTGCATTGGCATTCTCGGAGAATATATTGGCCGCATCTATGCAGAGGTGCGGGGACGACCGCTGTACACGCTGGCGGAGGTGGCGGGATTTGAGGAGGGGCGATCGTAGGAGAGAATGGCAATCGGGAACGGGGTAGCCCACGAGATTCAAACCTGACTTATGCGATAGAAAATGCGTTCTGCAAATCCACAAAATGACGACTCTGACTGCTGAGAACTTAACTTTGGCTGATGTCGAAAGGCTGTTCGGACTTCAGGCGCTAGCCATTGGATCTTTTGCTGATTGTCTGGTTTGTGAAGCATTGACGGATTTTGAAAATCAGGAACTCCTTCAAATCGCCAATGATTTTAAGAATTACCTACGCAAGGGTAAGGTTTCAGAGGGATTGGTCAAGGCGTTAACGGTCTTTCCTTGGTTGCGATTGGCGAGGTATTACCAGTTCCCGACTGAGCTGAGTCTGGAGGAAGGGATTGGCAGAATTGCGCTAGAGGACGAAGACACTTCTGTCGCCGGAAGGTTTGATATTCTGGCGATGACCCGTTCCTCTGGTGAATACCCCTTCTGGGTGCTGATCATCGAGTCGAAGAACAGCGCTGTCGATATTTCCGCCGGACTGCCGCAGTTACTGACCTACACCGTCAAGAGCCTGGAACGCCAGGACGTTGTGTGGGGACTGGTGACCAATGGATTGAACTATCAGTTTGTGGTATTGCGCCAGGGAACGCCCCCCACTTACCAGTTCATGCCGCTGCTGCCTTTAATGAAAGACAGTCGCGCCATTCAAATGCTTCAGGTACTCAAAGCCATCCGCAAGCTACAGCAGGGCGATTCATTAAAACAAACTGCGGCGTTGCTGATTTGAAATATGATTTTTTGATTGTGTGGCGCGCTCCGCGCGCCACACAATCAAAAAATCATATCTGGATTAAGCAACGCCCAAACTGCCGCATGAATTGGTAATCCTCAGGCAAGTGTTAAGGATTGCTACAGCGCTTTGCGCTGGGATAGAACCAAAGTTTTTGTTGAGAGCCGCGCGCGGCGCGGCTCTCAACAAAAACTTTGAGCCTCCCGCGCTTGCAAAGCGCTGTATCAGATCTCGTTCAATTGACGTGAAGACCAAAAGATTTTTTCCTTAAAGGAAGTAGGGTTCGTGATGCATCCTCACTTCACCTGAAAGACCACCCCATGCACCACATCTCCCGCCTCTCATTGTTTCTCGGCATCCTCACGAGTTCGAGCTGTTTTTCTCCAGCGTGGTGGCCCAGGTTCCATCTGCTGCCCAGCAATCGGTTGGTCAGAGGGAGTCCCAGGCGGCCAGTTGGTTTGAGTCCCATCGCAATCGCGCCCGCAATCAGTGGCAGTTAGAAACCGAGTTTGTCCGGTTCGAGACATTGCAGAACTGGCTTTGAAGTTTGAGCGCTGATGTTGTGGCACAGAATTTGGGGTGACATTGCCTGTGCCTGACCCAGCATCGCTACCTATTCACACTGTGTCTTTAAATCAGTGGAGACAGCAGCGATCGCACGACCATCGCTCAATTTGTAAGTCCGCATAAAGATATCGGACTGCACTCCGCGCATCTTGCCGCCCTGCTCTACAATCACGCCACCCTGCTCAAATTTCTGTG
>CAZVXA010000415.1:0-2787 GCA_964630955.1 uncultured bacterium
ATTGTTCTGTCCTCATTTGCTACCCTAATCTTACAGCGGGAAGGGAGTATTTATTGCCAATCCTCAGCAGTATGCCCCCCAGTATGGCGGGTTTTGTGCCTATGCGATCGCTCAAGGGTATGCCGCCTCAATTGTGCCGGAAGCCTGGAGCCTTGTGGACGGCAAGTTGTACCTCAATTTCAACCTGAATGTACGTCAGCAATGGGAACGCGATATTCCCAGCAACATTGCAAAGGCAAATCTCAACTGGCCCGATGCGGCTAAAAATTTTCGAGGATAACGGGAGATAACTTCAAATGACTAAAAATCAATCTCGCACTTCTTCTAAGTTGAAATGGGTCGTACTCGCAGTTGGTGTGGCAGCATTGATTGTGCTGTCAAGACTGTTGAATCTTCAGGTATTACTACAAAACGCCCTGGATTGGATTGATGGACTGGGTACATGGGGAGCGATCGCCTTCATTCTGATTTACATTGCTGCAACCGTGCTGTTTATCCCAGGCTCATTGCTGACGCTGGGGGGAGGAGCTATTTTCGGCGTGTTGTGGGGGTCAGTGTATGTGTTTGTCGGAGCAGCAGTAGGGGCAACTCTGGCATTTCTGGTGGGGCGCTATTTGGCTCGCGATTGGGTGGCGCGGCAAATTGAGGGCAATGCCAAATTTCAGGCCGTGGATCGGGCGATCGCCCAGGAGGGCTTCAAAATCGTGTTGCTGACGCGCCTCTCACCAGTGTTTCCATTCAACCTGCTGAACTATGGTTTAGGGATTACTCAAGTCTCCTTCAAGGACTATGTGATGGGCTTTCTGGGTATGGTTCCTGGAACGGTTATGTATGTTTACATTGGTTCGCTCGCCGGAAATCTTGCCATGATCGGCAGCGAATCTGCCAATCCCGAAGCAGAACGGATTCAATGGATCATTCGTATTGTTGGATTTATTGCCACAGCTGCTGTCACGGTTTACGTCACTCGAATTGCTAAAAAAGCATTAGACCAAAGCGTTTCTGCTAAAGGAGAAGATTATGTTGTCTGAAGCGATCGCAACCTTTTCAGTGACTCCTCTCGACCAATACAACCAGGATTTGCTGCGCAATGTTCATCCTGGTGATTGGGTGAATCCAAAACCAGCCGCACTCTACGATTTAGTCGTGATTGGTGCAGGCACCGCCGGACTGGTCACTGCTGCAGGCGCAGCAGGATTAGGTGCCAAAGTTGCATTGATCGAAAAGCATTTGATGGGCGGAGATTGTTTGAATGTTGGATGCGTCCCTTCTAAATGTGTTATTCGTTCTTCGCGAGTCATTGCTGAGTTGCAGAACGCAGACCAGTTCGGTATTCACATTCCTCCGGGAACTGAAGTTGACTTTGGCGCAGTGATGGAACGAATGCGGCGACTGCGAGCAGGTATCAGCCATCATGACTCTGCTAACCGCTTTCAAATGCTTGGAGTAGATGTTTTTCTGGGGGCAGGAACCTTCAGCGGAATGGACACAATCGAGGTTGCCGGAAAAACGCTGAAATTCAAAAAAGCGGTAATTGCAACCGGAGCTAGAGCTGCCCGCCCTAATATTCCAGGGTTAGCAGAAGCGAAGTATTTAACGAATGAAACGGTGTTTAACCTGACAGAGTGTCCTGCCCGAATGGCGGTGATAGGCGGTGGCCCAATTGGTTGCGAACTGGCTCAGGCTTTTCATCGACTGGGTTCAGAGGTCGTACTGTTTCACAGGAATGGGCATATTCTCGATCGCGAAGATTTTGATGCGGCTGAAATTGTCCAGCAGAGGCTGATCCGAGAGGGCGTTAAGCTGGTGATGAACACAAAGTTCCAGCGAGTCGAAATCCAGGGCGATCGCAAAGTCCTGTTCTATGAAACAAATGGCCAGTCAGGTTCGGTGGTGGTGGAGGAAATTTTAGTCGGGGCAGGTCGTGCTCCAAACGTAGAGAGCCTCAATCTGGAAGTGGTCGGTGTGGAGTACGATCGCCACCAGGGGATAAAAGTGAACGACTGTTTACAAACCACGAATCCCCGCGTTTTTGCTGCCGGTGATGTTTGCATGAATTGGAAATTTACCCATGCTGCAGATGCTGCCGCCCGCATTGTCATTAAGAACACGCTGTTTTCACCCTTTGGCCTGGGTAAATATAAGCTCAGCAGTTTAACCATGCCCTGGGCAACCTACACCGATCCCGAAATTGCTCATGTTGGCTTATACGAACATGAGGCACGAGCCAAGGGGATTGAGTTGCAGACTGTAATGATTCCCATGAGCAGTGTCGATCGGGCGATCGCTGATGGAGAGACTGAGGGCTTTGCCAAAATCCACCTGAAAAAAGGAACGGATACGATTGTAGGAGCAACGATTGTGGGTTCCCATGCAGGCGACCTGATTAGTGAAATCACCGTTGCGATGGTTGGTAAGGTTGGTTTGGGCAAAGTTGCCAGTGCTATTCATCCTTATCCTACACAGGCAGAAGTTATCAAAAAAGCAGCCGATGCCTATCGCCGCACTCTGTTAACTTCTCGCACGATGCAATTTCTCAAGATGCTGATGAAACTCTCTTAGAATCTGGAGTTTTGCCTATTTTTTCTACAATGTCGCGAAACGCCCTCTGCGAGAGTGTTCCGCGGCGCTATAGGGGAAATAGTCAAAACTTCAGTAAGTAAGTATAGCGCTTCGCGCTCCAGCAAACCACAGTTTGTCGTGTGAGTGCCTCGCGGAGGGAGGCACTAACACGACAAAAATTACTTAAATAGTGTTGAAAGGACTAAATTTTTCAATATAGATAGC
>CAZVXA010000415.1:2797-2998 GCA_964630955.1 uncultured bacterium
TCCATTAATAAATTATCGCTGTACGCCCACAACAAACCAACTTTTTTTTGTTTGACCCCCGCGCGCCGCTAGGCACACACACGACAAACTGTACTGAACTAGTGTTGCAAGTACTAAATTTTGCAATAGCGATCGCGGCTTTGCGTAAGGGGGTTAGATTTGTGCAATCTGCATGATGGCCTTTGTCGTAACGCCGACCCC
>CAZVXA010000416.1:0-2938 GCA_964630955.1 uncultured bacterium
TGCATCCGGCTCCTTCGGCCATTTTAGGTGTTTGCCGCCGTGTGTATGACCCCCCCGCGCAGCGGGGGTGACATCCCCACGGCGCAGGTAATTTCATTGCTAGAAATTTCCTTAAAACCTGGAGAGCAGCGGTTTCCATTGAGCGGGTATCACATCTTTGAGATTCTACCCGGAAGGGATTGATATTTTGGGGATGCTGCATTAGTATTTTTGTACTATCTATCGAGGCCCTCTCTATGCCATCCTTCGCCTCCGCCCCTGCCCTCAACCGGGACAACACGATCGCCTTTCCGGTCGATCGCATCACCAATACAAACCAGACGCTGGTAGAAGAAACGCGGCAACTGTTTCAGCACCAGGGGTCTGATGCTGAACTGGTGCGGCAGATCACTGTGGCGATCGATATTCTCAACGCCCGCTGCGGCAATAGCCATACCTGAGGAAATTAATCGCGCTTACAGCGCTTTGCAAGCACAGGTACAAATTTTGGTAGCTTGTGAGAATAAGTTGATCATTTTGGGTCAACGCCTGCTTTCGAACAAGGGGCTTAAGCCCCTTGCCTGTCCAGGTTATTTTTGCAAGACTCCTAAAGTAACTGGAGTTTTGACTATTTCCCCTATAGCGCTGCGAAACACTCTCTCAGAGAGCGTTTCGCAGCGAACTTAATTTTAGCGCCGATTTTTTCTGAAATGCTTGCAGCGCCAGCGTTTCAGGAAAAATCGGCGCGATTTAGTCAAAAGTCCAGTTAGAAGAGGATGAGGATAAAGTGCGGTCTTCCTGCCGCGGGTAAACGCTGTACCTGGCAAGAATTTCTCTACTTCTACCTGATCGGAGGATGGGAAATCCCAGTCCGACGCTCGACAATAGGCCCAATTCACCTCTGTGGTTTCCGGCATGAATCAGGTTAAGAAGAACGTGGCGCTGCTGGCGCTATGTCAGGCGATGGCCAACACCAGCCTGACCGTATTGTTTACCGTAGCGGCACTGATTGGAAGTACCCTGGCAAACGATAAAGCAATGGCAACGCTGCCCATTGCCCTTCTGCAACTCTCGGTTATGGGAGCAACGATCCCTGCCTCTTTGTTGATGCGCAGACAGGGACGACGATTTGGATTTGTAGTGGGCACCCTGATTGGCATGATGGGAGCCGGGTTGTCCGCGACAGCCGTCTTCATCCAGAGTTTTCCGCTGTTCTGTCTGGGAACCATCCTGCTGGGTGTGTTTAACGGATTTGTGGGATTCTACCGATTTGCAGCGGCGGAGGTGGCGAGCGAAGCCTTTCGCGCCCAGGCCATTTCGCTGGTGGTGGCAGGCGGTGTGGTAGCAGCACTGCTGGGGCCGGGATTAGCTATCTGGGGTAAGGACTGGTTTACAGCCCACACGTTTGCTGGGTCGCTGCTGGTGATTGTCGGACTGCAATTTTTGAATCTGCTGGCATTAATCGGCGTAGACATTCCCCCAATGGCGATCGCAGGGCCAGGTCGGGGAGGGCGATCGCTGTTTCAGATCATGCGGCAGCCTGTGTTTTGCGTTGCGGTGCTGGGCAGCATGGTGGGCTACGGCGTGATGGCGATGGTGATGACGGCCACTCCGTTAGCCATGGTGGCGGTTCCCCATCCGTTTCACCATGCGGCGACTGTGATCCAGTGGCATGTCCTGGGAATGTTTGCCCCCTCCTTCTTCACAGGATTTTTGATTGCCCGGTTTGGTGTGCTGACGATTGTGCTGTGCGGGGTGGTGTTGAATTTCTTGTGCATCGCAGTCAACGTGTCAGGCACCAGCTTTCCCCACTTTCTGGTGGCGCTTGCCCTGCTGGGGGTAGGCTGGAATTTTATGTTTGTCGGTTCCACCACTCTGCTCACCGAAGCCTACACTCCTGAAGAAAAAGCCAAAACGCAGGCCGCCCACGATTTTCTTATGCTGGCTTTTGTGGCCTTCTCGGCATTCTTGTCGGGTCAACTCCTGGAAAAGTCTGGTTGGGCTGGGGTGAACTACGCAGCGCTCCCAGCGTTGGCGATTGCCCTGGTCGGGGTGCTGTGGCTCCAGCAGCGACGTCGAAGGGTGACCGTCGAAGCCAGCAGTTAAAAAAAGCGCCGATCAGAAACCATCTTGTGCAGTTAACCAGGCAAGCTGCACCAGCGTCAGCTCGTACCAGAAGCGGGGGGCATTTTGTACGGTACTCAGGCGATCGCCACAAATTTGAGTCTCCAGATCCCGGCAAATCCGCACAATTAATTCCTGTTCACTGACTGTTTCACCGTTGGGGGTATACCAGTAAGGACCAAAGCGGGCAGGTTGCCCATTGGGGTAGTTCCAGGAGTCTCCCTGTTTGGCGGTGCGGCCATTGGGGTAGTTCCAGCCGTCGCCAAAGCGGGCAGGCAAACCACTGGGATAGTACCAGCGATCGCCAAAGCGGGCAGGCTCTCCCGTGCTCCAGCGGAATGATAGCTCACTGGACCCCGACTGGGGGCCACAGGTGATCGCCCTGCCACCAACGATCTCTCGACTCAAGCGGCTTTCTGGCTCCAGCGTATAGGCGAGCTGCGCCATCGCCGTCAGATCGGCACAGCTCTGGGTGGAATTTGAGGGGATGGCAGGGGGGAGCGATCGCCCGCGCCAGCGCCGGGTGCGGGAGGGGGATGGGAAAGGCAGGGGCCAGCGATACTGGGCCAGTTCAGATGCAGGAGGAGTACCTGGGGTGCGGTCTTCTCGAACTTGTGCCGCTGTGGCTGACGACTGCAAACCATAGCATATGAGTACCAGAGCGATCGCACCCCATCCCGTTCGTTTCATGCCCACAGCTATTCCCTCAGCAGTTGCAGGATGATCATCGTGACTGAAGCGATCAACGTTTGTTCCTCGTATATAGCGCTTCGCGCTCATGCAAACCACAGGTTGTGGGGGGGGGGGGGGGGGGGGGGGGGGGGGGGGCGCGCCC
>CAZVXA010000417.1:0-2921 GCA_964630955.1 uncultured bacterium
AAGAGATTTGAGAGAGGCAGGACGGGCGTAGCCCGTCCTGCCTCTCTCAAATCTCTTAAAATTGGAAGCATGACATTCTTCATCGGGTGCGCCATCTGGGGTTACAAAGAGTGGGTGGGAGAGCTGTTTCCAACGGGAAGCCGCGCCAGCGAATTTCTGCGGCTCTATAGTCGGCGGTTCACCACCGTTGAAGGCAACACCACCTTCTACTCGATTCCCGGTGCAGAGATGGTGCAGCGCTGGGTGGCAGAAACCCCTGAAGACTTTCAGTTCTGTCTGAAGCTGCCAAAAACCGTGACCCATGAAGGACTGCTGGTGCCGCAGATCGAGCGGGCGATCGCCTTCCTCCGCCACATGCAGCCCCTCGGCTCCCGCCTCGGCCCCCTGTTTGCCCAGCTTCCCCCCAGCTACAGCCCCCGCCACTGGGACGATTTGACTCAATTCTTGCAGGCGTGGCCCCACGAAATTGTCCCACTGGGACTGGAAGTGCGCCACATCGACTGGTTCAAAGAACCCCATGCCAGCAAACTGAACGCACTGCTTACCGAACTGGGCATCGGTCGAGTGCTGCTGGACACGCGCCCCATCTACGACTGTCCCGACGACCCGCAGCTCCATTCCGAGCGCAAGAAACCGAGGGTGCCGTTGGAGCGAATGTTAACCGCCGACTTCTCGCTGATCCGCTACATCAGCCATCCCGACTTGCAGATGAACGAGTCCTATTTGCAGGAATGGACGACTCAGGTGGACGAGTGGCTGCGCCAGGGAAAACGGCTCTACTTCTTTGTGCATTGCCCCGTGGAGGAGCGATCGCCCGCCAATGCCCGCCACTTCCAGCAAATGCTAGAGGCGATCGGTGCGCCAGTGTCGCCGCTGCCGTGGAACCAGATCGAGATGCAATTTTCTCAACCGTCTCAATTAAGTCTGTTTTAAAACTCACCGCAGAGGCGCAGAGGACGCAAAGATTGAACTCTGCGGCCTCTGCGCCTCTGCGGTGCCCCGCTTTTTCTTAAGACCTTGACTCCAGCGCTGTCCACGTCGCAGGTCCAACCACGCCATCAGGAGTCAGGTTCGATCGCCCCCTGAAAAACGCCTGATGCCCTCAGCCGCTGTTGCAAAAAGACGACATCATTCCCTCTTGATCCTCGTCGGAGGGTTGGCCGGGGTTGTGGTTGGGTCACCGTTGACGGTAGTGGCGCGACGGCAGCAGTGATGTCGCCACGGGAGAGCAGTAGCATACCCGCCCGCTCATCCAGGCTCTTGAGGACGGGGTCGTTCATTATTGCTTCTCGCCGCTGGAGCGACAGTTTGTACAGGCGAATCCACTCGTCCGATCGCGCTTTGGGTGTCGTTCTGGTGGGGTCTAAGCGCTGGCGCTCCCGGTTGACGTATTGATCAACCCGTTGCTTTAGGGCATCGACAGCGTTAGGGTTGCGGAACAAGCCACCTGCTCATTGGGTATGCTGGCACTTCGTTTAGGAAAGGCGCTCCAGGGCACCGTTGCGATTTGTGGCTGAGTCCCCGCCTTTAAGTTGCTCAGCGTGGCCAGATTGACAAATTTTGTCCCGGCGACTTTGGATGCCGAGTCATAGAGGGATGTGAGTCGCCCGCCATAGGTTGCAAGCGCCCCTGCCGCTGCAAAAAATCAGTTCCGGTTGGATCTGCGTGGGGAAACATGATACACCTGTTTGATTTGTGAAATGTTGTGTGAAAGATGGGGTGTAGGCTCATCTTTCACACAACGTCTAGATTCCTAGCGTGTAACGATAACCTCCTTCTCCGCTTCCTTAATTTTGGCTTCCCCGGCCAGAAATTCAGCCACCTGCCCCTCAATCTCACGTCGGACAATGCTGCGATATTCCAGAAAATGCTCGATCTGGGCGCAGACCGAGAGGTAGCTGCTGACGCCGCCGGGGTTGTGCCGCCACATATTCCAGAGGTTGCGCCAGAACTGCCAGCGGGTTTTGCGCAGGACGCCCTGTCGCCAGCAGATCGTGAGCAGTGCCCGAATCGTCACCCAGTTGGTTTGTTTCTTCGAGCCTTTACTCTTCTTCGGATAGGTTGCCTCGCCCAGAATCCGGTAGTGGCGGTAGGCGCGATCGAGGAACTTCGCCGGGTCGTACAGTTCGTGGAATGCCTCTACGTACTCCCTGGCGATCTCCTCCAGGGGGCGAGTTGGCACAAAGTTCATCAGGGTCGTCTGGTTAATATTGGCAGACTTGGTGCGCAGCCGTCCTTCCTTTTGCAGCCGATGCCACAGGGCGGTGTCGGGTAGGGCTTGCAGCATACTGAACAGGGCAGTGGGAATTGACGTTTGCTCAACAAATTTCACAATTCGCTCCCCTGCACCCGACTTTTCACCGTCGAAGCCAATGATGAACCCGGCCATCACCCGCAGCCCCGATCGTGTGATGGCATGGACAGCATCACTGAGAGAGTCGCGAGTGTTTTGGTGTTTCTGAGTCAGGGTCAGGCTGGCTTCATCGGGGGTTTCAATGCCCAAAAACACCGCTCCGAAGTTGCACTGCACCATTGCGTCCATCAGTTCCTGATCCTTCGCCAGGTCAACGGAGGCTTCCGTGGCAAATGAGAACGGGTAGTTGTGGGCGACCATCCAGGGCTGCAATTCCTTGAGGAACAGCTTGACGTTGCGCTTGTTGCCGATGAAGTTGTCGTCCACCATGAAAATGCTGCGTCGCCAGCCCAGTTCGTACAGGCGATCGAGTTCTGCCAGCAGTTGTTGGGGTGTTTTGGTGCGGGGTTTGCGTCCGTAGAGCACGATGATGTCGCAGAATTCGCACTGAAAGGGACAGCCACGGGAGAACTGTACCGACATCTCGGCGTAGGCGTCAAATTCTAGCAGGTCGAACCGGGGAATCGGCGTGATGGTGACATCGGGCTTTTCGCCGTTGGATCGAAAC
>CAZVXA010000418.1:0-2914 GCA_964630955.1 uncultured bacterium
AAATATTTAAAAAAAACTTTAAAATTTTGTCAATAAAAAAAACCCAAAACCACATTTTGGGGGGGGGGCGCCGTGTTCGGGGCGCGCCCTCCAGAATTTGGATTTTCGGATAGGCTCTTAGTAAAACTTTAGGCGATCGATCAAGTAGTCAATACAATTTTCAATCTCGTTAATTACAGGATCATCGAGTTGTTTGGAGATACTTTGTTTTATCGCTTGAAAAGCGACTTTATACTGTTCCTTGGCTAGGACGAGAGGGATCTCTGGCGAGTCTAGAATCTCATAGCTGCCCCAGTATAAACCGAAGCTCACCTGCTCAAGGAATTGTTTAAGCGAAAACCTGAAATCATCAACTGCCTGCTCTGAAAGGTTAAGTCCTTGAAAGCGTTTTATCATCGATTCACCTGCATATCTCGCAAGTGTTTCAATATTATTTGTGATCCAATCTGCACCTAAGCGGCTATCTTCAAGACGTTGAGTAAAACTTTGGAAGATTTGAGCTTCCGCTTGTTGACATTCCAATTCAGGGTTAGATGTTTGACTATTTAATTCTTGGGTTAGCGCTCTTCCTGACAACTTAAGGCCATTCAACCGCAATCGCAATGCTTCAACCGCCTCTTGCATCAGGCGATCGCCCCGCTCAGCAATCTCCTGAAGTTCCTGGTTGAGGTTCCTGAAAGCATGAAGACATTGCTTGATTTGTGCAAGTTCTCGCATCTGGGCCTCTGATAAATACCCGGCATCGTTGATTTCCTCAAGAACTTCTAGCCTTGAGTTCACTATCTCCAGAGTTCTCAGATCAAAGGTTAACCGCTGAAATGGCGTGTGATTTGTACCAGAAACACTATCCTGGTCGGTTACAGTTGAACGAGTGTGGAAGGGCTGTAGTGCCTTAAGTTCTGCGAGGATTTCCCGGACTATGGCACCGATTTGTTCAGCGGTTGCACCAGTGTAGCGATCGCCAACATGAACATTTGTACCTTCACAAATTGTAACGTTAAATCGTCCTGACTGTACGATGCCCCGACTAACGTTTTGCGACAGTTGATTTGGAGAGGGGACACCCTCATTATTGAGGGTGTCAGAATCGAAACACTCAATAATCTCATTCTGCTGATCTTGCCGCTCGTCAGGCATCCCGTTATTTCTGCCCGTTATTTCTGGGGAACTATGTCTAAGGTAAACCCGCACGAAGTTAAAACTAATCTACTCTCTATTCGGAATTTACTCAACCAAAAAGGTATACAGCACTTTGCAAGTGCATCTGGTACGAACTTTGTGTTGAGAACCGTGCGGAGCGCGGTTCTCAACACAAAGTTTGGTTTTAGTTCAGCGCAAAGCACTGTAAATCAATCGATAATTGCCTTATCTGCACTCCCGCCAATGCCAACAGCCTGTCGTCCTGTTGCCCAAGTTAATTGCCCAGATTGAATGGCAGAAGCCAACATCTGGAAATCCGCTGACGTCAGAGTTCCATCTTTAGCCCGATCGCAAACTTCTTTCCAATCATCTTCCATCGTTCTTGGGGGCTACACGCTTGAGAAGTTGACCTAACGAACCTTCTTCTGCCACACCTTCAGGGGGCCTGCCGCACTACTCGTAACACAAACCTGACTGTCCGATCGAATTGCCACCGATTGAATCGCACTGAAATGCACTCCATTCAGAGGGCATAGCAGTTCTCTAGATTTTATATTCCAGAATTTAATTGTGCCACCTTCGCTGCCGCTGACAAAGATGTCGGTGTCTGGGGCGATCGCCATCGCATTCACAGCCGTCTGTCCCCGGTCGAAAGTATAGAGCAGCTCCAGATCAGGCAAACTCCAGAGCTTAATCGTTTTGTCTGAACTGGCCGTGAGCAGAGATTGACTATGGGGACTGATGAGAATGGCATTGATGGCATCCTCATGGGCGTTCACAGGGGGAAGATGAAGCGTTCCAGTCGCTACATTCCAGAGCCTTAGAGTACCGCCCTTGCTGCTGCTGGCCAGCCACTGGTTATTGGGGCTGAGGGCGATCGCCATTACCGCCGTCTGCCCCGCCTGAAGCGTCCGCACTTCTTGTCTGGTCAGAAGATCCCATTGTTTGATCGTGCGATCCTCACTGGCTGTAAACAACGTTGGATGGTCAGAACCGATAGCAAGACCTGTAACAACACCAGAATGAATGCCTGGTAAGGTGTAGCGTAATGTTCCAGTCGTCAACTCCCAGACTTTGACCGTGCCCCCTTTGCTGCCACTGACCAGCGTTTGGCCGTCAGGACTGATAGCCAGCGACTCCACTGAAGTCTTGCCTTTCGGTAAGTTGTGCCGGAGGTGCATCGAGCCTAGATGCCAGATTTTGATGGTGCGATCGCTCCCCCCACTCACCAGTATTTTCCCGTCAGGACTGATGACCACCGCATTGACGGCTCCAGAGTGGCCTTTTAAGGTGTGAAGATAGCGCCAGACCTGGGTAGGAGATTGATTTTTGCCGGGAAGAGGCTGGTTTTCCTGAAGAACCGCCTGAATGACTTCCCGGATGGTTTCTGCATCAGCGCCCTGGTAGATGCGATCGCCAATCTGAATATTCTGTCCCTGACCGATGTTGACGTTGTACTTTCCAACCTGGAGCAGGTCTTCTCGCTGACTATTTACGGCTAAAAACTGGCGAATCACCTCAACGTCGTCCTCGGTCGAATCTCCATCGGCAATTCGAGCCAGGGCATAACTGAGTTCTGCTGATGGGTTTGGAATAGGGGATTGAATTTCTAGGGGCTTTTCCTGCACAATCTCCTCCAACATCACGAGTCTGGGTTTTGCAACGAAACAAAGTCATAGACTTACCAGATTGTAGTTCCCTGAACGGAAAGGGAGTTCCCCATCAGAGAGGTAGGGGAGTATCCCAATTTTGCGAGTGGCGCGGGCTTCGCCCG
>CAZVXA010000419.1:0-2903 GCA_964630955.1 uncultured bacterium
AAATTCTGGAGGGCGCGACGCTACAGCGTCGCGCCCTCCAGAATTTGGGTTTTCGTTATGGTGAGACAAGTCGGCTGGTTGAAGGAGGCCGCCTAGCTTCTATCCGGGGGGAGGATGTCAGTGAGCTTCTGTTGCAGCGATTGATTTCAGCGATTCAGCCTGATGCACTTCTGAAGGAAACGCTTCTCCGCTTCTACACTATTAGAGTGGCTGAAGACGGACGCACCATGACGAAACGAGCATTGCTCTATGTAAATATTCATGCGCGTCAGGGGCGGGATGGTCTGGGTCAGGCGATCGCCGCCCTGCACGATCTGGACTTTGAGCTGATAACGGTTTCTCCCAAGAAGTCGGCCCATCTCCCTGACCTGATTCGTCAGTACCAGAAGGAAGTAGACCTGGTGATCGTAGGTGGCGGCGATGGCACCCTGAACCAGGTGGTAGATGTGCTGATCGAAACCGATTTACCACTGGGCATTTTGCCGTTGGGGACGGCCAACGATCTGGCCAGAACGCTGGGAATTCCGTTGGGAATTCCTGATGCCTGTGGAGCGATCGCCACTGGAAGAATCCACAAAATCGACCTGGGTTGGGTCAACGGCAAACATTTTTTCAACGTTGCCAGCATTGGGCTGAGTGTGAAAATTACCCGTCGCCTCTCAAAGGGCCTGAAACGACGCTGGGGAATTTTTGCCTACGCGATCACCGCTTTGCAAACACTGTGGCAAACGCACCCATTTCGGGCCGAAATTTGCGTCGATGGAAAATCTGTCCAGGTGAAAACCCTGCAAGTTGCCGTGGGGAATGGCCGCTATTACGGTGGGGGAATGGCGATCGCCCAGGATGCCCGCATCGACGATCAGCGGCTCGACCTCTATAGCCTGGAGATTCAGCGCTGGTGGCAGTTGATTCCCCTGATTCTCACCATGCGGCGGGGACAGCAGGCCGCTTTACCCTGGGTGCGTGGCCTGTACGGGCAGACGATTGAGATCAGTACTCGCGAACCCCACGATATCAATACCGATGGAGAGATTACAACGCAGACTCCAGCAACCTTTCGGGTAGTTCCCAGGGCGTTGAAGGTCATTACCCCACTGAGTATCTAAGAACCCATGATGATTCAGCTTAAACTGATATCCAGACACTGCTCAAAACACTGAGCGATTTCGCAGTGAATGGGTGAGCGATCGCCATTCGTCAAAAGACAGCCGATCCTCCTCGTACAGATCGCGCAGCGCCATCAGCAACTGCTGACAGGCAAACTGTCGGTCGATCACAGCCCTGGCTGAGCATAAGGCCACCTCTTTTTCAGCATGGGAGACTTTACTGGAGATCTTTCGCCATGCGGGTGAGAGGCAAACAGAGTGATAACCATCGCTGTTCTGAAGGATCTGGATCAGCCATCCCCGGTAGAAGCTTGCCAGCGCAACATCTTCCATACAAGTCAACTGTCATTCCGACGCTACAGTCCCACTCTACTCATGGACTTTTGGACTAGTCCGAATGGCTCAGCCAAAATCGGTACACTCGCTGAATCTAACTCCGCAATTACTCGCAATTAGTGAGGTATTGAATATTTGTCAAATAAAATTTAAAACTCACGATCAGTAGTGGCACATGGTTCTTACAGCCACTGCTGATCGTGAGTTTTAAGTAAATTGAAATGGTTGGTGAAAGGTGGGGCAGACTGTGGCCGCCTCACCTTTCACCAACCATTTCACAAATGAGGACTGTTACAGTGCAACGCTCTCTGTGAGAGCGTTGCGCGGCATTGTAGAGAAAATAGTCAAAAGTCCAATACTTAAGCGTTTTTCATGCTGGTGAAGTACACGGGTGTGGGGGCACACCCCCACACCCCCTCAAGGGGGAATTGCCCCTTCACCCCTTGCAAAATTTTTGTTTTGCTGCACTAGCTTACTGGACTTTTGACTAAATTGCGCCGATTTTTTCTGAAAAGCTGACTGCGTCAGCTTTTCAGAAAAAATCGGCGTAAAAATTAAATTTGCCGCGAAACGCTCTCTATGAGAGCGTTTCGCGGCATTACAGGAAAAATAGTCAAAACTCCAGTAGCTTATGTTTCTTTGCAAAAACAGCAAGAAAACGACATAATCTGCAACGACTATAAATATCAACTGATGTGAACCTTCATCAGCGACAGGGAACACTTTCGCTAAGCTGGGATTAGCTTAGGAAATACTTATTATGGCTGTAATCCCACACGTCAATTTCCCTCGTTTGTCCTGGCGCACAATTGTGCAAACCACGCTGGCACTCTGGCTGGGCGGCAGTCTTCTGCTTGATCTGGTGGTCATGCCCGGTCTTTACTCCGCAGGGATGATGGCCAGCCCCAACTTCGCCACCGCAGGCTATTCCATTTTCTGGACTTACAATCGCCTGGAACTGGTTGCCGCAGCACTGATCCTCACAGGGGTTCTGGGGCTGATGCAAAATCGAATGCTGCCCCACCAGCGGCAGAGTGTTCTGCTGGCGGTTGGGCTGATGGCGATCGCTTTCCTGGCCACTTACCTGCTCACTCCCACCATGAGCGCTCTGGGACTCCAGCTTGACCTGTTCTCCCCTGCCACCATCCCCACGGGCATGAATCAGCTCCACGAAACTTATTGGATACTGGAAATGCTCAAACTAGTGGGAGGAGTAGCGCTGCTGCGTCTGTGTTTTGCAGGCGATCGCCAGAGTCTATCTCAGGCTTAAGCGCAATCGCGATTCTCAAGTGATAGGAAGTGGCACGGTGCTTCGCACCGTGCCACTTCTTGCTATAGGAGGGAAAACACGGCGTTTTCTGCTGCCCGCGTGTCATTACAGCGCTGTTCAAGCGCTTAATACCCAGTTGTTTTTGTGAGAGCCGCGCTGAGCAAGGCTCTCACAAAAACAACTGTGGCTTA
>CAZVXA010000420.1:0-2868 GCA_964630955.1 uncultured bacterium
CCCCCCCCCCCCCCCCCCCCCCCCCCACTCCCAAAACTGGGTTTGGAAATTTGCACAAGTGGGATGCACCCGAGGTGGGGATCAAACCCGGAGAATTTCACTATAATGATCAGTAAGCAACCAGGAGCATCACAATCTCTGTTTGGTGGCGATCGCGTCATTCAAGTGTTCAGAATTGTGCTTTGTTTTCACCTCATCTGGCATATTTCTCTACTGTTAAATTACTTCACAAACCAACAAGGCTTGTTGTGCTGGGCGGATGGCGATCGCATCATATTCGCTCAACCCCTTCAAGGTGGCTGCTAAGGATCACGGATAAATTAACCTGGAATATTTTTTGATAAAAGCGCGACCAAGCCTTACGTTTACAGCGCTTTTCGCTGAGATAGAACCTAAGTTTTTGTTGAGAGCCGCGCTCCGCAACAAAAACTTTGTACCTCACGCGCTGGCAAAGCGCTGCATCAAAAAATATTCGGTTTGATTTAATCCAAGATCCTTAGCTGTGAAGTGAATGATCTTTGAGGACTGAATATGTTCAACCTGGCCAAGCCAAAGAGCTTCAACTGCCTTGCCAGCTATATTCTGGAAATGGTCACGGCAGTCAACGTCGAACAGCTCCAACCCTTTTTCAACAACCTGCCCGCCGATCCTTACCTGGAAGGCAATTATCGGTTCCGGCGGCTGTCCCATTTTCAGGTGGAGGGGGAGCGACTCATTCCCATGCCTCACCGCCAGCTTTTTCAATCCAGGTCCTACAACCCTCTGTTAGGGGATGTGGTGCGCGAGTATGCCGAACTGGATGAGCAACTGATCCAACTGGAGGACTTCCAGAAGATTCTGTGGGAATTTTTCCAGTTTTGTCAGCTCTGTACCCCCCACCGGGAGATCGCTGTTCACCAGATTCGCACCACTGCTGTCCTCAACAGCATTGGTAATCCCGCACCCGAAGGGATCCATCGGGATGGAGTCGATCTGGTCGGGATTTTCTCAATCCAGCGTCGGGGCATTGACGGTGCAGAGACCCACCTGTACATCGACAAAGAGGGAGAACCAGTGATTAGCAAAGTTCTGAATCCTGGAGAACTGCTTGTATTTCGAGATGACCAGTACTTCCACTACACCACACCGATTCAGGCGATCGCCGAACGAGGGGTGCGGGATGTGTTTGTGCTGACCTGTCCCGGCTTGTTCCCACCAGAACAGCCGTAAGTTTCTGCAATGAAACTTCAGCTTGACCCCAGCCTGTCTGGGGGTCAAACATCCCCTGAAATCCCCTAAACTAAGTAAGTGGGCGTGGAAAAAGTCGAAATCCAAAAAGCTGTTTCGCCCGCGCAGCGGGCGGAACAGCTTCTTGGATTTCAAGCTTAATCACGCCTACCTACTTACTGACATACAACCAATCGTGCGGAGCAAAGGAGCGTTGCCATGGCGAACCTTGACCTGAAATGGATTCGGGAACAGTTTCCTGCTCTCACCCAGACTGTGAACAACCAGCCCGCCATTTTTCTGGATGGCCCTGGGGGGACTCAGGTGCCTCAAGCCGTCATTGACACCATGAGCGACTACCTGATCCGATCGAATGCCAACTGTCATGGCGCTTTTGCGACCAGCGAACGGACAGACATGGTGCTGCACGAGGGGCATCGGGCGATCGCCGATCTGCTGGGATGTGCCCCCCAGGAAATCGTGTTTGGCCAGAATATGACCACTCTCACCTTCATGCTGAGCCGCTCCATCGGTCGCACCCTCCAGCCCGGTGACGAAATTATCGTGACAAGGCTGGATCATTCGGCCAATGTTTCGCCCTGGCGCGCCCTGGAGGAACGGGGAGTCGTCATCCGCACGGTGGATATCCATGAAGCCGACTGCACGCTGAACCTGGCAGACCTGGAACAACAGTTGAGCGATCGCACCCGGCTGGTGGCTGTCGGCTATGCCTCGAATGCAGTGGGCACGATTAATGATGTTGCTGCGGTAACCCGCATGGCCCATCAGGCTGGGGCACTGGTGTTTGTTGATGCGGTTCACTATGCACCTCATGGGCCGATGGACGTGAGGGCGCTGGACTGTGACTTTCTGGCCTGTTCGGTGTACAAGTTCTTCGGCCCGCACCTGGGGGTTCTCTATGGCAAACAGTCGCTCCTGGAACAGCTTCAGCCTTATAAAGTGCGACCTGCCTCCGATCAGATTCCCGATCGCTGGGAAACAGGTACCCAGAACCACGAAGGAATTGCCGGAGCATCCGCCGCCGTGGAGTATCTGGCGCAGGTGGGGCGCTCCCCCTTTCAGGGAACTGCTGAGCAGTCGCTCTCCACGGCCAATCAAACTCGCCGAGCCGCCCTGCGAACCGCGATGAACGTGATTCAGTCCTACGAGCAGGAACTGAGCCGTCTGCTGATTCCCGGACTCCTGAGCATTCCCGGTATTCAGGTCTATGGCATTACTGACTCCAATCAGTTTCATCTCCGCACTCCCACCGTTGGAATTCGGCTGAAGGGTTATTCACCTCGCAGTGTGGCCGAGCAATTGGGCGATCGCGGCATTTTTGCCTGGAACGGAAATTTTTATGCACCGGATCTGACAGAGCGTCTGGGTATTGAGGACAGTGGCGGACTGGTGCGGCTGGGACTGGTTCACTACAACACCGCTGATGAAGTCCATCGTTTGCTCAATGTGTTGGAAAGTTTGGCAGCTCCGGTAATGGTGTTGCGCTAGACAGTGATACTTTTTCAATCGCACGGCGCTGGTGGATTGATAGAAGCGAAAAGGACACCGCTCCACGCAGCAATTTCCGCAGTTTGGCTGTTGCTGTCTGGCTCTTTTGGGGAACACTGAAGCCAATTGTCCTGCTCCTCTTCTCTATGGAAT
>CAZVXA010000421.1:0-2732 GCA_964630955.1 uncultured bacterium
GAAATACGTTCCCGTCTTTCCACTTGAACGCAGATTTGGTGAATTCTGCACTGCCGCCATTACGCTTCTTTTTGAAGTTGGGATACTGCGCCCGTCCTGCAAAGAAGTTCTTGAAAGCCGTTTGCAGATGCCTCAATCCTTGCTGGAGTGGAACACAGCTCACCTCCTTGAGAAACTGGAGGTCATCTTGTTTTTTCCATTGCGTCAGCAGGGCAGAGCTTTGAACATAGTCAATCTGCTCTTGCCGTTCAGACCAGGCTTCAGTCCTCGCTGCCAGTGTGCGGTTGTAGACCAACCTGACACAGCCCAGCGTCCGACGCAGGAGCGATTCCTGCTCAGCAGATGGGTAAAAGCGGTAACTGAAAGCCTTTTCCATGTCTCACATTATACAAAGAAAACCGCAAAATAGTACGCCTGTATGGCGATTTCGGGGCATCGAACCCCTCAATTGTCGCTCCTATCCCTCCCCGGTCTGTAGAGGCGCGGGGTTTCTCGGAGAATCCCTGATGAAAATAATGGGATGCACCAATCGCATGACAAACGCCTGTCAATTTACACAAGGAAGAACCTAAATCTTGATGATCCCTTGCGGCTAAGATCCCGCCGCCACGCTGGCGAAAAGCATCGATGCCATGACAATCTCGATCAGTTAATCCATCTCCTACATCCACCGCAAACAGCCACAATTCATCAAAATCCGTCTCAGTCAGTTTGCTAAGGATGACATCGTTTCCGCTGGCATCTACTTCTCGATCGCGAGCGGTGACCTGAGCGATCGAGTTTCCCTTATCGTCCTTGAGAGAGGAGAGGAACTCTTGCAGTAACGAAAGTGATGAATTCCCCGATCATCCTGGATTGGGGAATTGTCGTTTACAGCAGGATGCGAATTGGTTCAGCATGGGTAATTTACGATAGTTTGAGGAGATGTGCAGCGAATGTGTGTAGATCGGTAAGAAATGCGAAATGTCTGGTATTCATGGAGATCACTTTCTGTCAGGGCAAGCGTGTGTACAGACGCTTTTGCAGTGATGGGGTAACGGCAGCATCCTGTGAAGTTTCGATGGAGACGCGAGGTACCTGACCAGAGCAATCATCCGTGAATCGGAGGCTTCCGAGCTAACACCTGAAATCGACCCCCCCCAGTAGATGGGCGCTCAGATAAACCAGCAGTTGGATTCTATCAGGTTGCTATTCCGCAAGCTGATTAATGACAATACCAGTCATACTATAGCGATCCTAAATGGTTTGTGAGAAGGGGGACGGGCTAAGCCCGTCCCCCTTCTCACAAACCATCTCACAACTCACTTCGTGCGGTCAGCAGCTCCGCGTGCATCGCGTTGCTCTGACGATTCAAGATTCTGGATCGCCCGACGAATGTTTGCTGCCCACGCATCATTGCCAGTTGAGTTGAGGTGTATACCGTCGCCATCATCAAAGATATTGTCTAGTCGGCTGTCGCCATCCACATCCAGGGAGGCGTTGTTGTCCAAAAATGTGACAAGATCCCGTTCGGAAGCCAACTGATTGAGTCCAGAATTGAATTCCTGAATCCATGCGAAGCGGTTGCCAATCCCGACAGTACCTGTTTCGTTAATCGGTAGGATAGCGGAAACGATAACGCGTGTATCCTGCGGTAGTGCATCCAAAATCTTTGCATAGTTCTTTATTGCATCGGTAGCACTACGGTATCGGGTGTCATTGATGCCGATAGCTAGTACGATGTACTTGGCCCGTTGGAGGGCAGGCATATATGACTGCAGGCGCATCAGGACGCCTGCAGTCGTGTCACCGTTGATGCCGTAGTTGACAGCGTTTGGATGTACGGACGTTACACAAAGAGACTGCGTGATACTGTCGCCAATCAGTATCACCGAGCCGTCCGGAACCGCGTCGATGGATCGTGTGTGGTAGCGCAACATCTGATAGTAGTAGTCGGTAATCTCAGGGACTGGTGTTGATTGAATGAACCCGATCCGTCTGTTCACGCGAGACAGGAAGTCAGATTTCCATAGCACACCAACAAGGGCGAGATGCAGCATCACGACGTAGGCAACAGTAAGAAGTTTCATGGGCAATTTGATCCATTGGCAGAACAACAAAGAGGAGCGACGATGAGCAAGATTGAAACGAAGCAAGAAACTAATAAGTAGATAGGCGCGATTAAGCTTGAACCCCCAAAAGCTGTTTCGCCCTGAGCGAAGTCGAAGGGCGAAACAGCTTTTGGGGGTTCGACTTTTTCCACACCCGCTGACTTATTTGCTGCTTCATCGAGTTTTTAACTGGTGATGCTATGACGATCCTAAATCACTTGTGAAGGGGGTGGGGGGCGAAGCGCAGCCCTTTCAAGGTGTTAAATCCAGACTAGAGAATAAATGAAAATCCACGGTTTCTCGTTTCTGGTTTTCAGGCTTTTGGAGAAGAAAAATATCTTCCTGGATTTTGATCTCTATTACGATGGCTGGAACCAGGCAAGCTCGTTGACCGCCTTGAAAGGGCTGGGGCGAAGCCCCTACGCAGCTTTCGACGGATCGAGTGATCCCCGCCGAACTCCGAAGTCCGAAGGGGGTTCGACTCCTGTACCCCTCTCATAAATCAAATAGGATTGCTAAGGGGCTTGCCATAAAATAAAATCCCAGTAAATCCCAGTTTTCGCTTGGCGTGGTTCCGCCACGGTATCTGTTTAGCGTTGTCGAATTCCTGCCTGGGCGTCGCCCAGGCAGGAATTCGACAAC
>CAZVXA010000422.1:0-2707 GCA_964630955.1 uncultured bacterium
TTTGGGTTCTGGTGCAAGATACAGTGTTTTTCATGTTGGTAAGGGACGAAAAGGGCTGTATGAGTTACTGTATTTTCCCTGCAATTCTGCGAAACGTTCTCGTAGAGAGCATTTCTCGACATATTTAGTTTTAGCGCCGATTTTTCTTAAAACGCTGTCAGCGTCAGCGTTTTAAGAAAAATCGGCGCAATTTAGTCAGAACTCCAGGTACTTAGGAGATTTCTACGAAAGAAATTACCCGTCATGTGGATGTCTTCCCCGCGCAGCGGGGGAGACATCCACACGATGCAGATAATTTCATTGCTAGAGATCTCCTTAAACCTGGTGGGGAAAGTAGGCAACGATTATAGAGGTTTGGAGATGTTGACGTGCGATCGCCTCTGGTTCGACCCCTAGCGTCGGTTCTCTTAAAAGCTCCGGATGGGCATCATGCGTCAGCACGAGTAAATCGTCCCTTTCTAAAATCCTGGAGACCTGTTGAACAAAATTTCCCCCCACACTGTGGACGGGTACCCCCTCCTCTAAATTGAGGTTTTCGTGGGAGTCGTTTGCCAAACGAGGGGTAGGAAAGACCTGTAAGACCTGAAGGGAAGCTTTCAACTCCGCTGCGAGTATGCGGGACAGAGCGAGTGTTTGCTGAAAATTTGCCGTTGTAATCTCGTTATCTGGAATTGCCAGAAACACCCGCTGAGTAGATTTAATCGGTTGCATAAAGCGGGTAATCAGCATGGGAATGGAAGTGCGACGAGCAACGTTATCAATGACGCCGCCAAAGAAATTATCGCGATAGGTTGAATAGCCCTTCCAACCACAAATGATTAGATTTGCATTCCGCTCATAGGCTGTTCGCAAAATTCCCTTATCGATCGAATCATCGACACGACCAATCGGCTCTACGTTGGCTACCGCTGCATGGGCAAGTGTCTCAGCAGTTGCCAGTAATCGCTCCTGTTGCAGTTTTGCCTCTGTTGAGACGGAACCATAACTATCCGTCAGCACATGCAGGGGCAACAGCGTTCCCCTGGTGCTTTTTGCTAAAATCAACGCCAGTTGCAGCAGGTTGTCTTCTGTGCTGGGGTTTGCCACCGGCACCAGAATCCGATATTTGGGGATTTGAGATGAATGCGTGGATGGGAGTTGGGAGGCGATGGCACTACTTTCTTGCATTTTCTGACCCCAGCGGGCTGTAATCCAGGGTGAGGCAATACAGGTGACCAGAATCATGGCGATCGTGCCGTTAACCGTGAGTTGATCCACCAGTTGAATGTTATAAGCAACGGTAATCGCCGCCAGTGTTGAAGCCGCCTGTGCTACCGAAAGCCCAAACATGACCATCGTACTGGAAAAATCAAACTTAAATAATCTGCCAGCACCCCAGGCAGGGATTAGCTTTGCCACGATCGCCACTGCCACCATCACGCCAGACACCAGGAGCGATCGCGGTTCGCTGAAAATAATTGCTGGGTTCACCAGCATCCCAACGGAGATTAAGAAAAATGGCACAAATAATGTATTGCCAATGAACTGAATCCGGTTCATTAGTGGGCTGAGCTGTGGGATCAGCTGAGTAATGGCAATCCCTGCCAGAAAAGCGCCGATGATGGGCTCGATCTCAATCAGCTTGGCGAAATAGGACACGACGAATAGGGTTGCTACGACAAAGGTGAATTCAGCTCCTTCATCGTGGCCGAAGCGACGGAAGAACCAGCGCCCTAGCCGTGGAATCCCCCACAACGTAGCAAACGTGTAAATACTCAGAGAGGGAATCAGAAAGAGCCAGAATGTCAGCGTTAGATTCCCCTGATGGGCTTTGACAACGACCGCCAGGACGAGTAAAGCGAGCGTATTGGTGATGAGGGTGCCGCCGAGGGTCGCAGTGACGGTCTGCGATCGCATCATTCCCATTTTGCTGACGACTGGCAACGCCAGTAGCGTATGAGAAGCAAAACAAGATGCCACCAGAACGGCTGCCAGAAAAGGATACCCCAGGAGCATCATTGCTGCCATGCCGAGCAGCATGGGTACGGCAAATGTTGCCAGCCCAAAGAGGATGGCTTTGTTGGCGCTGTATTTCAAATCGTCCAGGCTGGTTTCCAGGCCCGCCATAAACATTAGAAAGAGCAGACCAACGGTTCCAAGCAGAACAATGGTGCTATCTCGCTCCAGTAGACCGAAGCCATGCGGCCCCACCAGCACACCCGCTACGATCAAGCCAACAATCCCTGGTAGCCGCAGCCGTTCAAATAGCAGCGGTGCCACCAGCATGATAGCCAGAATAACTAAAAAAATTGCTACAGGATCGGTAATGGGTTCCGGTGGTAGGAGTGGAGCCAGGAAATCACGCAGCCCTCGAAAGCCAGTCACCAGGAGTTTCCAGGAATGGTTCATTGTTGCTTAGTCAAGGTACAGCGGTGATCATAGTCGAAATTTTGCTGACCATGAATGGCTCTTTTCGGTGATTCAGTATTCAGCTATTACCTCGGCAACAAAATAGAATACATCAACGATCAGTTTGTCCCTCTAGTCAATAATCGCCCGCGAATGAATTGCGGGCTATGGAATGAAGTTCATTTCAAAGGACTGCAAGTCTCATCCAGTTCTCTTTAGGATTCTGCTGTTTAATAAAATCCCAGTTTTTGTTTGGCGTGGCTTCGCCGCGCCAAACGAAAACTGGGATTTTACTGGGATTTTATTTTATGGCAAGCCC
>CAZVXA010000423.1:0-2628 GCA_964630955.1 uncultured bacterium
GCGGCGCAGGGGCACGCGAGAGACGCTCAACGCATACCTGCGCTTCGCGCAGTTCTCAACAAAACCTTTGGTTTTAGCTCAGTGCAAAGCGCTGTACTTTGATTACGTCCCCAAAATCTACCTTTCGATAGAGGAGCAAAGCAAAACTTTGGTAATCCTCGCTACCGCAGGGTCTGCTGCTCCAACCAACAATAGAAACCATTCGAGGATATTGAACCCCAGCTCTCAGCCCGATCCTGTAGCGTTTCTTCATAACCACAGTCAATTGCGCATCACTGTTTTTCAGCAGTTTGTGCATTCTGCCAACTATCGTTTCTTTTGACAGCCAGGTACCAGGGCGTTTGTTGTGAATGTCCTGGTGCTTTATTGTCTGGGGTTTTGACTATTTTTTTACTTTTTTTACAATGCCGCGAAACACCCTCTCAGAGGGCATTTCGCGGCATATTTGGTATTAGCACCGATTCTTCCTGAAACGCTGACTGCGTCAGTATTTCAGGAAGAATCGGCGCAATTTAGTCAAAAGTCCAGTTATTTTGGTGGAAGCTTTTTACTTCTTTCCGTCATGCTAAGTCTGACTCACTGTGTGGTGCTCTACGGCCCTGAGCTTGAACCTTACTGGTGCGATCGCTTCTCCATCAGTGGCGACACCATTCGAGTGCTGGACCTCAAATCTCCCTGCCCCCACATTGATAACGGTGCGCTGGTGGTCATGCCTGCCATGTACAACTGCCACACCCACATCGGTGACTCCTGCCTGCCCGATGGCGCAACGGGGATGACGCTGGAGCAGGGCTTTTTTCGCCCTGACGGCTACAAATATCGGGAACTGGCTCGCCAAACTGAAGCAGAACATCTGACCCACATCACCAACCACCTGCGCTACATGGCGCAAACGGGAACGACCGGGCATATCGACTTTCGCGAGCAGGGGGTTTACGGCAGTCAGCTACTGCGACGGGCATCGGCAGAAACAGGGGTGCGATCGCTAATCCTGGGGCAACTCAATTCCCTGCCCTTCAACGAGACAGAATTGCGACAGAACAGGGAAGGGCTGCCGCCGCAGGCAGTCCAGGAATTAGCTGCTTTGCTGGCGATCGCAGACGGTTTTTCAGAAAGCACCATGAACGATCTGACCGATGCTGCATGGATCGAGATTCGGCAGATGACTGACCCACAGCAAAAGCTCAGGGCGATTCACTGTCTGGAGAATGAGGGATATCGTAGCGTTAGCCTTGAGGTTACCGGAAAAGGTGATCTGGAGCGGGCGATCGCCCTCTACGCCCCCCACCTGATCATTCACGCCACCGTTGCCAATGACGCTGAAATCGCTATGCTTTCGGACTACCGGGCCAACGTTGTGCTGAATCCCCGCGCCAATGCCAACCTGGGTTTACCCCTGCCCCCCATTGCCAAACTGATCGACAGTCAGGCCAATCTGCTGCTGGGCACCGACAACGGTCTGTTGAACAGCCCCAATCTATTCGCGGAACTGGATTTTACCTACAAGATTGCCAAAAGCCAGTTTGGCGACGCCGTTCGTCCCGACCCCCGCACTATTCTGAAAATGGTCACCAGCAATGTACGCCATTTGCTGAAAGACACCCCCGGTTATCTGGAGGTAGGGCTTCCGGCGGACTTTGTTGTGGTAGATTTTACCCAACCCCACTTGCGAGCCAGTCGTCACATCCCCGCTTCAATTGTGACGCGCACCACCCCCAGCGATCTGCTGGCTACCGTACGACAGGGCAAAGTGCTGTATTGCAGCGATCGCGACAGTCCGTTCAGCCAGGAGGCCAGTCAGGAAGCCGGATGAGCAATCCCAACAAAGACCCCCAGAAGAATGTTCTTAAAATCGATCCGGGCACCCTGGTGCTGATCATTGTCCTGGGGCTGCTGCTGCCGCTGCTGTTCACGGGATTTTTTGCTCAGTAAATCTGATCCCGGCTGGGCAGTTCGTCCATATCCAGTTGCATCGGCGTACAGCCGTCTATTGGTGGATAAATTTGAATACGAGCCAGATCGGCAATGGTTCTCAGGCTAGTGGCAATTTCCTCCAGGTTGCTGATGATGTACCAGTAGGTCTCGGTATCGGCGCAGGTGATGCTGAGGGTGGGAATATCCGGATTGGCAGTAATGGCCCAGCGACAGCGGGAGAGAATGGTCTGGGTAATGCGATCGCACCCCTCAAAAAAGCGTCGGCCTGCAGTTTCTTGAAGCCGCAACCGGAGCAGACGGTCAAGGGGAGTTGCGGTGGAAGGAGGTAAATCATCGGGCGGGAGCAAGGAGTCTTTCATGCTCATCTCCTGGACAACCATACATTTCACCTATATCAGTTCATGCCTGAACTAAATGTCGTTTTCGCAGCAGATTTCTCAGGTTCAACTCCCCCGCTTTGCAGTTGAATCCTTGCCAATTCAAAGTCTCAGTGAATCCAGCCAGAAAAATTTCTGAGTACTTCGGGTCAGGGGGACTGGCATTTTCGACTTGGGGGCTTGCAATAAAATAAAACCCCAGTTTTCGTTTGGCGCGGCTTCGCCGGACGAAAACTGGGGTTTTATTAAACAGCAGATTCCTTATCGCATGATCGCGGAATACCCCGTCCGTCCACACGGCGGGGATGGATAGCGC
>CAZVXA010000424.1:0-2621 GCA_964630955.1 uncultured bacterium
GCCAGAATTTGGGTTTTCGGTTTTCGGAGGGGAATCACCCTTTCACCCCGTACCTCACCAATACGAAAAGGGCTGTAGAATCGGAGTGATTCGTTCTCAATTGCGATTGCTTGCCTTCAATCACTCAATCACCCGGCGTCCTGCCGGAAATGACGACCCATTGGTCGCCCCCATCAAAGTTCGCCTTTCTGATCCCTTCTGATTGAGGAATTGCTGGTGCCTACCCCCGCTCCTGTCTGTAGTAGCTGGTTTTCAACACAAAAGGTTAGTGATGGGTTGTATCTGATTACAGAACCTCACTATTACTGGTACAACCGGGCGAATCTATGGCTGATCAAAGGGGAAACCCAGGATCTGTTAATCGACACGGGTCTGGGCGTTTCCAGTTTGCGCAACTATATTGCTTCGCTGCTGGATAAACCACTGCTGGCGATCGCCTCTCACATCCACTTTGACCACTCCGCAGGCATGCATGAGTTCGACCAGCGGGCCATTCATGCTGCCGAAGCCTCGGCACTGCGAACCGGGGATGACTATGAGGCGCTGTGTAAACCAGAGCAGGGATGGGTCTTGCAGGAACACTTCGATTATTTGCCCTACGAGGGTTTCACCGTCGAAACCTACACCCTCACCGCCGCTGAGCCAACTCACATCCTCAATGAGGGGGATGTGCTGGATCTGGGCAACCGGGCGCTTGAGGTGCTGCACCTGCCGGGCCACTCGCAGGGATGTATTGCATTGTATGACAGGCGATCGCAGGAATTGTTCTCTGGTGACGTGATCTACGATGGCGAGTTGCTGGATGAGCTGCACTGTAGCCACATTCCCACCTATCTTGCCACCTATGAACGGCTAAAGCGTCTACCTGTCGAAGCGATTTTTCCGGGGCACTACAAAACCTTCGGAAGAGAACGCTATCAACAGATTATTGAAGAGTACTTGAAATCACGCCGCAGGCCGGGGTGCCCTTCCGAGGTTCACTCTGCCAGCGCCATATAGTCCTGAACTTCCCAATCCATTGACCCGTCACGCACCCAACCCTTTCTCACTCAGGTAAACCGATGCGCAGGAGTATCCTCAAAGGCTTTGTCCTATTTCTGCTGGGATGTTTAATCCCGTTTTATGCCATCGCTTGCAGCCCGCAGCAACCTACCACTTCTAACACTGACACTGCCAGTCCCACCACTTCCAGTCAACCGTTGGTAGTGGGCGTTCAGCCGTGGATTGGTTTCCGGGGGCACTTTGTTGCCACCGACAAAGATATGTTTACGCCCGAAGGAATTAAAGTCGAGGAGAAATTTTTTCAGACCGCAACCGACACCAATACTGCACTGGTGGCGGGTCAGGTTGATATGGCCTGGACAGGTGCAGCTGACCTGCTCACTCTGGTCGCCCAGGCCCCGGATCTGAAAATCATCATGGCGTCAGATTACTCCAACGGTGCAGACGGCATTCTGGGCAGGAATATCTCCAAACCAGAAGATATGAGGGGCAAGAAAGTCGCCCGCGAGGATGCCCCCTATGCGATCGTGTTCCTGAGTACCTACCTGGCCAAAGCGGGCCTGACGGAGAAAGATCTGCAAGTTGTGCCACTGGCGGCAGGGGATGCAATGACTGCCTTTGTTGCCGGTCAAGTAGATGCCGCCACGACCTATGAACCCTGGCTGTCAAAGGCAAAGGACAATATTATCTTCACCAGCAAAGATACCAGCGCCGTTCCCATTATTCTGGCGGCAAAAGCAGAAACCATTCAGAACAAAAAGAACGAGATTCTGGCGTATCTGAAGGCTGTGGACAAGGCGATCGCCTTTGCCGACGCTAACCCCCAGGAGGCCGCTGAAATCTGCGCTAAGAAATTGGGCGTGACCCCCGACGAAATTCCTGCCCAGCTTGCAGGCATTCATCCCTTCAACATCAAAACCAACAAGGAGGAGGCGTTTAATCTTGACCATCCACTGTCGCTGGTCAAAAGCCTTGATGCTGCCTCCCAGACGCTAACCACCCTGGGCAAGATCCCTCAACCAATCGACGCGAAGACGCTGGTGGATGATTCGCTAATTAAGTCGCTTTAGTAGCTTGCAGTCGCTGGTTGGTGAAGTTTAAACTTGCATAATCCTGTCGAGTCTCGTTCCAAACGATCGTCATCAGCGCTGATGACACACGAAAAGAAGGTCTGTTAGGTTGGGTTCAGTCATTCAACCTGGAACTAAACCGATGTCGAACAGGATACACCGCAGGGTTTGGCAGATTCGTGGATGTTGGATGGCGCTCGTCACCCTTCTCATCGGCTGTAGCACCTCATCTGTTAGACCTCCCAGCGCCGTCACTCAAGCCTTTGCGGCTCGCTACCCCAACGTAATCGCCACCTGGGACAAGAAGCCCTATGGGTATGAGGGAGTGTTCTACCAGAATGGAGTAGAGTACGAGGCAGAATTTTCTGCTGATGGGATCTGGCTTGAAACAGAACATGAGGTCTCAGCAGCGGAATTTTCTCAGGTGGTGCGCGATCGCGTCCAACGAGAATACCCCGGCTACGCGATTACAAAGCACGAGATCGAGCAAACGCCTGAGGGTATTTTCTACGAAGTCGAGATTGAGCAGGGCGACACCGAATACGAACT
>CAZVXA010000425.1:0-2613 GCA_964630955.1 uncultured bacterium
TTTTCTCCAAAACGCTGACGCAGTCAGCGTTTTGGAGAAAATCGGCGCAATTTAGCCAATCCCGGTAAAACCCCAGTTTTCACCTGACGCGGCGGAGCCGCGTCAGGTGAAAACTGGGGTTTTATTCAACAGCAGATCCCCTACGGATGGCTGGACGGTGGGGGCGATCACCCCCAACCTCGTTTCCCTGCAATAATGGTGGTTATTCTGGGGCGTTACGCTTTAGCCGCTGCTTACGGCGTTTCTGGGCGGCGATCAAAGACTTATCAATTGGGAATCCAGCGGTGGGGACGACCTGATACTTGCGTTCCTCCTCCAGCTTTTTCAGCTCGGTGTAGTCCACCCAGTGGATGCAGTCTACGGGGCAGGTGTCGATCGCCTCCTGGATGATCTCCTCCGTGTCGCCGTCCTGCCGGATCACACGCGATCGCCCGTGGTCTGGCTCGATGTAGAAAGTGTTACGGGCGACGTGGGCACAGTGTTTGCAGCCGATGCAGGTAATTTCATCCACGTAAACGCCCTTCTGCCGCACAATGCCGCCCAATTCAGGTTCCAGCCCAGTGCGATCGGGAGAATCGCGCCAGTCGCCGCCCAGTTCAGGTTCAAATCCAGTGGGTTGGGCTGTGGGAAAGGCAGAATTCGCGTCGTGGGAGGTAAAAGCAAATGTATCGCTCATAGGAGGTGAAGAAGTTTGCGAACGCATAAAGACAAGGAAGGCCAGCATCACGCTGGCCTTCCTTCAGTTCACCAAAATCTAAGCGCACCAGCGCTGAAGCACCAGACGAATTGAGCCATCTTCCTGGCGTTGCTCTTCAGCCACCTGGAAGCCCTGGTTAGAAGTGGTCTTCACGACAGTGTGATAGGCGTAGCGCTGGGTCACACGATTCAGGAAGCCTTCAACGGTGAGGGGTTGCTTCCAGTATTGCAGGTCGGCCACCAGTTCATATTCCTGACCGTTCCAGCTAAAGCCAACATCGTAGCCGTTGTCTTGCTCAACAACGACTTCGGCTTCGCGGGTTTGACCCCGGTAGCCACGCACGGGTTGCGGGCCTGCTTTCCAGTCAACGCCCAGGTCTGTCAGGGCAGATTGGAGGGAGGTTAGGTCGCGGATTTGAGTTTTGATTTGGCTGAAGTGTGACATGGGATTTCTTTATGGGGAACCAGGACAAAAAATAGAACTATAAAACTACCACTCGCTGAAAGAAGTCTGATTTTGCACGCCCGCTGATTGGGTGACAGACTGGGCAAAGTATTCGGAGGTTGGTTCCTGGCTGACGACCCGGCCCAACTGAGCCTCGATCGCCGCTGTCACCTCGGCGCAGGAAGACCCCACAATACCTGTGACCTTCTCCTGCACGCGACCATCGGGATAAATGATGAACTCTAACGTTTCCATGCGCCTGAGAGCGAAAAGAACCTGAGAGGGGAAGAGGTACAGAGCCACGGGACTATGGATGAACCGTCTAGCATAAGGATAATTCTATTTAACCAAAGAGGGAAAAATGAACTATCCCGCAATAAAAAGTAAAGAAACTTAGTGTTAGTGCGAGTCATTGCTTTTAGTTCAGTTTCGCGCAACTTCAAAATTGAGTCAAGCGAAATCCGATCTATCAGGTGGAAGATTGTGATACTCAAATCGTCCTGTAACGCTTTGCGCTCAGATAAACCACAGTTTTTTGTGAGAGAGCCATGCTCCGCGCGGCTCTCTCACAAAAATGTGATGCACCAGATTGAGAAGTTCTGTCAGTGCTGATCCGAAAACCGAAAACCGGAACTCTGGTAGGCGCGACACTGTAGCGTCACGCCTACCAGAGTTCCGGTTTTCGGATAGATTCTAAGACTGCATCACCTGGTATAAGAAGTAGGTCGCCATCGGGATGACTGTCGCAGCAACCAGCAGGCCAATGACCCAGATCGTTGCATTACTGCTGGCAGTTTCCTCTGGCGTGGCAAAGTTGCTCTCAGTCTGGATATTGCTGGCAATGAGCGGAGGACCGGGGTCGGGTTGGCCTGAGAGAACAGCGACGAGGCGATCGTTCGCATCGATCAGCGCCTGGTTATAGCGATCGCCCTCCCGCAGTGGGGCCATCAGGGTTTCCTGGGCGATGCTGGTGGCAATGTCATCGGTGAGCAGCGACTTCACTCCTTCTCCCGTGCGAATCGCCACGTTGTTGGTCACGTTGTCCAGCACCAGCAGTGTTTGATTGGCCTGAGCCTCTGGAGTCGGAAACCAGCGCTCAAAGAGTTGCTGGGCAAAGGTATCGACCGTTTCACCATAGTCCAGGCGGTGAATCGTGACCAGATGCACTTGATTTCCCGTTTTCTTGGCAAGGCTATCCAGCGCACCGCTCAGGTTGCTCCGGGTCAGCCGACTCAGAATGTTGGCCTCATCGTGCAGCCAGGTGGATTCCCCTGGAACCAGATTGGGCAGGTCAAAAACGGAGGTTGCCCCGGCGGGTGCAGCAGCCCCCAGACAGACCTGGACGACCAGAAGGACGGACAAAGCCGTGAGTCCAAGGCGAGACATCCACTGCTGCCAACGTTGGGAAAACTGAGAGAAATACATAAATCTACACGGTTGCTGCTTTCTCTCAAAATACATCAGGATAAGGA
>CAZVXA010000426.1:0-2610 GCA_964630955.1 uncultured bacterium
TGATTCTGGTGGGCGCGCCGCTGTAGCGGCGCGCCCTCCAGAACCTGGTTTTCGGTTTTCAAATAGGCGCTTAAGCTGCAGCACTCTCAAACTCTGGCAACACTCCCAGCTTACGAATTGACACCTTCACATCCATCCCCAGGTAATCGCCTGACTCACCGTACCAGGAGCCTGACAGGGGAATCACCTGGCCGGGATGACGGGCGATCGCCACCCGGATCAGGTCAAATCCTGCAGTAATTCGGTTGGTCGGGTCATAGGCCCGCCAGCCCGCACCTGGCAGGTAAACCTGGAGCCACGCGTGAGTCGCCCCGGAACCCGTCATCCCCACCTCACCGCCGTCCAGGGCAGAGTCATAGAGGTAGCCGCTGACAAAACGACAGGCAAAGCCCAAACGCCGCAATCCCTCAATCATCAGCCAGGCGTAGTCGCGGCAGGTGCCCGATTTAGTGCGCAGCGTCTCGCCGGGGGGTTGGGTGCCTTCTGCTTCCCGTGCCTGATAGGTGACGGTGCTGTTAATGTCATCCATCATCCGTTGCAATACGTCCAGGGAATCGTCCTGGTCGCCCGCCACAAACCGTTTGGCCCAGGCGGCGACACTGCCATCAGGGTCTTCGGCGTGGGGGCGCATGAAGAGCGACAGATCCGTCCACTCGTCGGGGGTGTACTGTACAGGAATTTCGATCGCGCGTTTATCCAGGGCGTAGTGGGCGATCGCCGGAATTCCGAAGTGTTCTCCCCGGACGCGAAAGGTCACCACCAGCTCTTTCGCTAGTTCACTGAATTCTAGCAGTGCCACGTTATTCGAAAGGGTGTCAATCAGCCAGCGGGTCTTCGACGGGATATTGGTTTCAACGGAGTGGCTCAGAATTCGTCCACCATAGCCGAGGCTGGGGAGAAAAATGGCGCGGTGTTCGCCAAAGGTGACGGGGTGGGCGTAGGTGTAGGTCGTGGTATGTTCCAGGTCGTAGATGACAGTCATGGTGCTGATAAACCTTCTAAAGGTTTTACGGGCTAATAAAACCCCAGTTTTACAGCGCTTTGTGCTGAAATAGAACCAAATTTTTGATTGAGAGCCGCGCGGAGCGCGGCTCTCAATCAAAAATTTGTAAGCTAAAACTGGGGTTTTGCTTTACAGAATACTGCTACCCGGAACCGCAGAGAACACCGTTAACCCATTGGGAATACATTCCACTTCGATCGGGGTTGTGCCAATAATTTCACCATCTACGACCACCTTCTGCGGCGGATCTGTTTTGAGTTTGAGCGATCGCACTTTGCCGTGAAACACATTTGGGTTTTGTGGATCGGATTTAATCAACGCAGACGTAAACAAACGAAGGATCGTGGTGACCGCCTGCAATCGACTGGCAGCGGTGGCGATCGTCAAATCCAGCAGGCCATCATCGTAAATCACCTGCCCTGCCCCCTGGGCCAAAACTGAGGTAGGAGGAGCGGCGTTGGCAATGGTAATGGCTCCCGCCTGTAGATGATGGGTCTGTCCTTCGGTTTCCAGTTCGACATCAAACAGGGATTGTTCATTTAAAGACTGCCAGCCTGCCATCAGATAGGCCATTGCGCCCCATTGCTGCTTTAGTTCCCGCGTGGCCCGCTCGACCATCTCTGCTTCATAGCCCACCCCCACCAGCAGGATCATGGGGTATCCGTTACAGCGGGCGGCATCCACCGTGCGCCTATAGCCTGCCAGAATCACCTGACACGCCTGCCGCAGCGGAAACAGTTGCGGGAATCCCAGGGCGGCGGCAAAGGCGTTGGCGGTGCCTCTGGGGATGACACCGAGGGGAATTCCGGTACCGATTAACGCGCCTGCAACGGTGGAAACCGTGCCATCTCCGCCAGAGGCGATGACCAGGTTGGCACCGGAGGCGATCGCCTTCTGCGCCAACTCTGCCGGGTTCACATCTGGCGTGGTGATATGGGTGTGCAGATTGAAATGGGGGTCGAGCAACTGCTGGATCAGGGTGAGATCCTGCTCAGCATTGCCCGTGCCCGCGACGGGGTTGAAGATCAGGTGGGCAATGAGGACTTTGGCAAGCTGGTTGGCGATCGCATCTGCTGTGGCCCGGTTCGTCGCCAGGGGCACATTGTGGACGTTGCACACCCGCAGCAGCGCCTGGATGTCCGGTTCATGAGGTTGGGCGTAGAGTGGATCCACCAGAAAGAAGACGGCTACGATAGAGCCAGAACAGACCTCGGCTGCGATCTGGGTATCGCCCCCCACTGGCCCGGACAGCTTGCGTTCAACCGTTAATCCAGTCGCCGCCTGAATTCGTTCTCCCGTTGTTCCTGTAGCAATCAGGCGATAGCGAGAAAGGCAGACCTGGTGCTGAAGCGCAAAGTCTACCATTTCGTCTTTTTTGGCGTCGTGGGCAATCAGGGCGATCGTATCCATCATCTCTGGGTTCTAAGTTAGGTAGCCTTAATCAATCGGGGTTATAGCGCTTTGCGCTCAGGCGAACCACAGTTTTTTGATGGAGCGCGGCTCTCCCACGAAAAACTATAATTGCATTAATGCTGGAGTTTTGACTATTTTTCTTGCAATGCCGCAAAACGCTCTCGTAGAGAGCGTTTTGCGGCATATTTAATTTT
>CAZVXA010000427.1:0-2608 GCA_964630955.1 uncultured bacterium
GCGCGGCGAAGCCGCGCCAAACGAAAACTGGGATTTTATTAAACAGCAGATCCCTAATCCCTCTTTGTGTGAAGTTGAATTGAATCGAAGGGGTGTGGGGGCGTTGCCCCCACACCCCTTGAATGTGCAGCTTAGAAGCCCCTCGCAGCGCTCTTTGCCTGGACTACGCGGAGGTCATAGCGATCGAGGTTCATCACCTTGTCCCACGCCGCCACAAAGTCATTTACAAACTTCTGCTGCGAATCCACACTCCCGTAAACTTCCGCAAGGGCACGGAGTTGAGAGTTTGAACCGAAAATGAGGTCAACACGGGTGGCGATCCACTTGAGGTCGCCTGTTTTGCGATCGCTCCCTTCGAACTCGTATTCATCTTCAGAAGTCGCCTTCCAGGTCGTGCCCAGGTCGAGCAGATTCACGAAAAAATCATTGGTCAACATCTCTGGCCGATGGGTAAAGACACCGTGCTTCGACCCTCCGAAGTTCGCGCCCAGGACGCGCAAACCGCCCAGGAGTACCGTCATCTGCGGGGCAGACAGGCTCAGCAGTTGCGCCCGATCGACCAGCAGTTCCTCGAGCGATTCGCTGTGTCTACCGCTGGTGTAGTTGCGGAACCCGTCCGCAGTTGGCTCCAGCACAGCGAAAGACTCAACATCCGTTTTTTCTTGCAGCGCATCCGTGCGTCCCGGCTTGAAGGGAACCGTCACGTCGTGACCAGCTTTCTTCGCCGCCTGCTCAATCCCTGCGCATCCGCCCAGAACAATCAAGTCCGCGATCGAAACCCGCTTCCCGCCAGACTGCGAACTGTTGAACGCCTGTTGGATTCCCTCCAGGGTTTGCAGCACTGTTGCCAGTTGATCTGGCTGGTTGACTTCCCAATCCTTCTGCGGCGCGAGACGAATGCGTGCCCCGTTCGCACCACCACGCATATCAGAACAACGGAACGTTGACGCTGAGGCCCAGGCGGTTGTAACGAGCTGGGAGACAGATAGTCCCGATGCCAGAATCCTGGCTTTGAGAGCGGCGATATCCTGCTCATCTATCAACTCATGGTCAACTGCGGGGACGGGGTCTTGCCAGATGAACTCCTCCTGAGGAACCTCTGAGCCGAGATAGCGCGATCGCGGTCCCATATCGCGATGGGTTAGCTTAAACCATGCCTTGGCGAACGCGTCTGCAAACTCATCTGGATGCTCATAGTAATGACGCGCGATCGGCTCATAGATGGAGTCCATCTTCATCGCCATGTCGGCTGTGGTCATCATGGGAGCATGGCGTTTCGACGGATCGTGCGCGTCGGGTACCGTACCTGCACCTGCATCACCCTTGGGCTTCCACTGCCACGCGCCAGCGGGACTCTTCGTCAGTTCCCAGTCATACTTGAACAGGGTTTCGAGATAGGTGTTGTCCCACTGCGTCGGAGTGGGAGTCCATGCGCCTTCGATACCGCTGGTGATGGCATCGACACCGACACCCGTGTTGAAAGTACTCTTCCAACCGAGGCCCTGATCGATGATAGTAGTTCCCCCCGGTTCACGCCCCACATGCGTTACTTCACCCGCACCGTGACATTTACCAAAGGTATGCCCCCCGGCAACGAGTGCCACTGTTTCTGCATCGTTCATCGCCATCCGACCAAAGGTCTCGCGAATGTCTCGACCTGAGCCAACCGGATCAGGCTCGCCGTCTGGGCCCTCTGGGTTCACGTAGATCAGACCCATCTGGACAGCGGCGAGGGGATTCAGCAGCACGCGATCGCCTTCATAACGCTCGTTGCCGAGCCATGCATTCTCTGATCCCCAGTAGATGTCCTCCTCTGGCTGCCAGACATCTACACGCCCACCAGCAAAGCCCAGCGTCTTGAAGCCCATTGATTCCAGGGCGCAGTTGCCCGCAAAGATCATGAGGTCAGCCCAGGAAATTTTCTTACCGTACTTCTGTTTAACGGGCCAGAGCAACATGCGCGCCTTGTCGAGGTTGGCATTGTCAGGCCAACTGTTGAGCGGCTCAAACCGCTGGCTACCCGATCCTGCACCACCGCGACCGTCGCCAATCCGATAGGTGCCTGCGCTGTGCCAGGCCATTCGGATGAAGAGCGGCCCATAGTGACCGTAGTCTGCTGGCCACCAGTCCTGAGAGGTCGTCATCAGCTCGTAGATATCTGCCCTCAGGGCCGCTAAGTCAAGGCTCTTGAACTCCTCAGAGTAGTTGAATTCCTCACCCATCGGATTGCCCTGGAGAGAGTGTTGATGGAGGACGCTCAGATTCAAATATTGCGGCCACCATTCCCGGTTCGTCGGTATACGACGAGGCTGATGTTGCTGACCGCCGCCTGTAAATGGGCATCCGCTTCCGCTGCTCATAGTATTTTCCTATCGAGTGTTGTAGTGTGTTTTTTTGATGTCTTGTGGGTATTGCGAACCAATAGCACGCGTATAATTACTGGGATAATCGATGGGAAATATAATTGATGGAAAATATAATTAAAGTTATGTCCCGAAACAATAGGTTGTGATTCGAAACAATAGGTCATACCAGTCGGTAAGTACCTATCCAAAAACCCAAATTCTGGAGGGCGCGACGCTGTAGCGTCGCGCCCGCCAGAATTTGG
>CAZVXA010000428.1:0-2587 GCA_964630955.1 uncultured bacterium
GCGTTTGCAAAGCGCTGTATACAAACGGTGCTTACCGACATTCGATCTGTCCTTTGCCTCGCTGCTTCGCCCGCAACAGGGCAGCATCTGCCGCCAGATAGAGCGATCGCACGTCCCCCCCCTCTCCAGGATACAGAACCACTCCCGCACTACAGGTAACATGGGTCAGGGTTAAACCATCTCCGGCGTTCTCCCCCTCATTCTGCCCCTGCACCAGAAACGTCTGCTGCTCCAGGGCCGTCAGCACCTGCTGCAAACGCTGAACTGCCATTGCAGAAGACACCCCATACATACCCACCACAAATTCTTCGCCGCCCCAGCGAGCCACCACATCCTCCTTGTCAAACTGTTGTCGCAGCAGATGACCCAGGTGACGCAGAATCGTATCCCCCATACTATGACCGTAGCGATCGTTAATTTGCTTCAACTGATCCACATCCAGGAGCGCAAAGCAGACCGACTGGTGATGCTGGCGGGCACGATGAAGATAGGTTTCCAGCCGCTGGGTAGACTTCTGGCGGTTGCTGACCCTGGTCAGGGGATCGATCTCCGCTCGCTGGCGCAGCAGACGGATCCGCTCCAGGCGGTTGATAATGCGAGTCACCAGTTCAGGGCCTACCACAGGCTTGCCCACAAAATCGTCGGCACCCATAGCAAACACCTGATTCAGCACATCAGGTTCGGTATGGGCCGTCAGAAACAGAATCGGCAGGCTGGCCCAGCGAGAATCATTACGCACTACTCGACAGAGTTCAATTCCGTCCCGATGGGGCATTTCCACATCCAGAATCAGCAGGTCAGGATCACAGGTCTCCAGTGTCTCCCAGAAGCGACGGGGATCGCTTAGCGTGGTCACCTGAAGCCCCCAGGGGCGCAGCAGCGATCGCATCAGAGCCAGCGTCCGGGTGTCGTCATCCACCACCAGGATGCGACAGGTCGCAGTGTCAGACCGTTGCAAAACCCGCTGTGCTGCATCCAGAATTTGTTCGGGAGGCAACGGTTTTTCGAGAAACGTGTGTTTACCGTAGCGGGCGATTGCCAGTCGGTCGTCGATACTACCCTGGGATGACACCACCAGCACAGGAATGGGTGGCGTGTGGCGCTGGAGTTCTGCCATCAGCGAGAGGGCCGCCTGGGGGTCGGGCGCGATCTCCAGGTCCAATAGCACCACATCGGGGTGATCCTGCTGGATCTGGCGACGGGCGCTGGAGAGACTGCTGGCAATCGCTACTCGTAATTCATGGCCCCTGACCCCCTGAACCATGGCTTCGACAAACGGGCGATCGCGGTCCACCAGCAGCAGCAGGGGGTAGTCCTCCTCCTGCTCATCGATAGACTCCGGAGTTGCTGCTTTAACCGCTGATCCTGTTGAGCTCGTCGCTGCATTGACCGCAGGAATCTGCTCCTCCAACGGTCGCTCAATCTCCTGTCGCAGCGCCGTCACCCACTGCTGAAGCTGAGTGGTTTCCTCACTGCCTGTACCCCCCGTCTGGATCAACCCCTCAATTTGTCGCGCCAACCGCGACCCCTCCGGGAACCCAAAGGTACCCAGCGCTCCCGCCAGACTATGGGCCTCCTGGCGGGCCTGTTGCCGCAGATCAGGATCAAGCGATCGCCCCCGCAGTGCCGTTGTGGCTCGCTCCAGGACGCTCACCTGTTCGCTCACCCGTCCCTTAAAGCGATGCCAGGTTTTGGCCACCAGGCGCAACGTCTGTTCCCGACTGGGTTGGGCATCGGGCGTCGCAGTATGGGTCTGAGTGGATTGGCCGTTCCTGGCGCTGATTTCCTCCAGCGATCGCAGCCGATAGCCAATGCCATACACTGTCTCAATCACATCCGCAGGCATCCCCGCCGCCTTCAGCTTCTGACGCAGTCCCTTGATGTGCGTGCGGACGGCCTCTTCCCCTGGTGTTTCATCATAGGCCCACAGGTGCTCCAGAATCATGCCACAGCTAAACACCCGCCGATTGTTTCGCAGAAACAGTTCCAGCAGAGCGTATTCCTTCGGCGTCAGAGACAGCAGCTTGCCGTTATAAGACACCTGACAACTGGTCGGGTCCAGCCGCAGACCGTCCCATTCCAGTACGGGTAGGGCGACAGATCCACTCCGCCGCAGCAGTGCCCGCACCCGCGCCACCAGTTCTTCTTCGTCGAAGGGTTTAACCACATAGTCGTCGGCACCCGCGTCCAGACCGATCGCCTTGTCGTGGCCGCTGTGCTTCCCGGTGAGCAGCAGTACGGGCATCTGGTAGCCCTGCGATCGCAGTCGGCGACACAGGCTGAAACCGTCCAGTTTCGGTAGCATCACATCCAGCAGGATCAGGTCATAGTCGTAGGTCTGGATCATCTCCCAGCCCACCATGCCCTCGGCTGCCACTTCAACAGCGTAGTTCTGATTGGCGAGAATTTCAGTCAGCGCGTGAGCAACAATTTCATCATCCTCTACGATGAGAATCCTCATGGCATTCTGGAGCAGATTTAGCTGCGGACGAAGCTGGAGCGATCGGTGCAAACCTATCCCGGCCTTTTGGAGGAAGCAGCACCCTCGCTCATCCTAGTGCAACCCCGTTCGGGAGGTTCACGTTCT
>CAZVXA010000429.1:0-2545 GCA_964630955.1 uncultured bacterium
TGGGGCCAGATCATCCCGACACGGCGACGAGTCTGAACAACCTGGCGGGCTTGTATCGATCGATGGGGCGCTACGCAGAGGCGGAACCGTTGTATGTGCGATCGCTTGCCATCAGCGAAGCGCAGTTGGGGTCAGACCATCCCTCAACAGCAATCGGCTGGCATAATTTTGCGTTTTTTTGCGCGTCAATGGATCGTTACCAGCAGGCAGAAGAATACTATGTTCGGGCAATCTCAAGCTGGTTCAGGAACTTGGGAGAAGATCATCCAAATACTAAAACGGGGATTGCAAATTTTAAGGCATTGGTTCAAAAGGTGATTGATGCAGGGCAGGTGGAGCAGCTTTCGGAGCATCCGTTGACGCGGGCGGTGTTGGAGGGGGTGAGGGGTGAGGGTGGATGAGTAGATGGGTGGATGGGTGGATGGGTGGATGGGCGTTGCGGTGAGCGATAGCCGAACCGTGGATGGGTAGGGGTTTAGCATTTGGGTATTACGGCTTGTGACTTCGCCAGAACGGATTGGCTCAAATGCTAAACCCGTACGGGAGAGGGGCATTGCGGTGAGCGGTAGTCGAACCGTGAGAGAGGGAGCGAGAGAGCGATCGCTCTCCAGGTTAAAGACTCACAATGATACGATTGAGCCATAGGGAGGTGGCGATCAATGGAAGTCACGATCAATTTAGGAGCAGAGCAGGCTCAGAAGTTGGCCTACATTCGGCAGCATGGGCAGAAAGATCCTGGTGAACTGATTCATCAGGCAGTTGAGTCAGCAATCGATACTTATTACCGCAAACTCCAGGACTCTCCGCAAACGGCTCTGGAGCGGTTTCAGGCTTTTGGGTTAGTGGGGTGTATGAATGGTTCAGAGGAATTACCACCAACGGATCAACCGTCTATCCGGGATTACCTCAATCAGAAGCGGCAGCAGGGTCGCCTATGATCATCGTAGATACGGGTGTCCTGGCTGCTCTGTTAGATCAGCAGGATGGCTCTCATCATCAGGCGAAAGCTGCTTTTGGCAGAGTCAATGAACCGCTAATTTCAACCTATCCTGTCATTACAGAGGTTTGCTTTCTACTCAATCATTCATCTAAATGCAAGTTCCTACAAAGTGTGTCTAATGGGCTGTTTGAAGTGGGAACCTCGAAAAATTGCTTAAGCTGGGTCTTGAGTTGAGACAGGTGTGAGAACATAGTCAAAGAGCCAACAAGGGTGAAGACTGATGAGCCAAAGCGAATTTTGGAACTGGGAAAACCGCCAAGCCAAACTGACGCAGAAGAAGGATTTACTGGTGCGGCTCAACCAGATTGTCCCTTGGGAAGCCTTCCGGGTTTAGCTTGGCCGACGAAGTTCCTGATGCAACCACCGTCTGGTTATTTCGCAAACAACTGATTGAGCAAGGACTGATTGAGGCGCTATTCGAGCAATTCGATGGGTATCTAGTCGAGCAGGGCTATGCGGCCAGAGGGGGTCAGATTGTGGATGCGACCTTGATTCCTGTGCCCAAGCAACACAACACGAGCATGTGTTTGGTGCCTGAATCATGCAAATGGGTGGCAAGTTGGTGCGAGTCATCGGAATGGTGCGGGTCAAGGCGTACTTGGGGCTGAAGAATTTGACCTACAACTTGATGCGCTACACGTTTTTACAAACGCAAGCAGCCGATTAAGCACCCGGATGGGGGGGAACTCTATTCTGATTCATACTGGTCCACACCTGTTGTTCATCTCAAGAGCTGACAACTGCTCAGTGGAGCCGCGATATCTCTGTCTCATTTGAGACTCTATCTGGTCAAAATTCAATTTTTCGAGGTTCCATTGTGTAACTAAAGAGATTTTGACATCCTCCCCGACCTGTAGAGGACGGGGATTCCTAAACCTCACGATTTAGGTTCCTGTTTCTTTCCATTACTGAACTTTCGCAGTTGCCCTTTAGTCTCATGCCTATCAGGTCTTACACTCGCTCCACAGGCTGCAACCGTGTGTCCCACGGCCAATATATTCTGAGCGGCATTCACATCCCGGTCGTGGTGCGTCCCACAACTGGGGCACTCCCATTCCCGGATGCTCAATGGCAACCGCTCAACAACGTGACCACAATTCCCACAGCGTTTAGAACTGGGAAACCATTGGTCAATTTTCACCAGGTTTCGACCATACCACCTGGCTTTGTATTCCAACTGTCGAACCATCTCTCCCCACCCCGCATCACTGATGGCACGGGCAAGTTTCCGGTTCTTCACCATGTTCTTCACCGCCAACGACTCAACGGCAATCGTTTGATTGTCACGCATCAACCGCGTCGTCAACTGGTGCAGATGGTCTTTTCTGGAATTGGAAATCTGCTGCTGAATACGAGCAACTCGCAACCGCGCTTTGTCCCGGTTGCGAGACCCCTTCTGCTTGCGGCTCAACGCCTTCTGCGCCTTGCGGAGTCGCTGGTAGTGTTTATTAAAATGCCTGGGATTGGCAATCTTTTCACCTGTACTCAGCGGGGTGCATCCCAGTTTTGCAAATTTCCAAACCCAGTTTTGGGGGGGGGGGGGGG
>CAZVXA010000430.1:0-2543 GCA_964630955.1 uncultured bacterium
TTGAAACGCTGACTGCGTCAGCGTTTCAAGAAAAATCGGCGCTAAAATCAAGTTCGCCACGAAACGATCTCTGAGAGAGCGTTTCGTGGCGCTATAGGGAAAATACAAAACTCCAGTAACTCAAATCCACAAGAAAAAACTCCCGTTGAACGAGAGGCTTTCTCTTGCGACTTATCCCTTACTATTGACCGCCGTTCTTCAGATTCTCCAGGCCAGAAGTCACCGTCGCTGATTCAATCCGATCGCCAATCTGAATCTGATCCACGACTTCCATCCCACTGGTCACCTGACCAAACACCGCATAGTTACCATCCAGGAAACCCAGATCATCCAGAGTAAAGTAAAATTGGGCAGAGGCGGAGTCTGGGAACTGCGATCGCGCCATTGCCACCGCTCCCCGGTTATGACGCAGCACAGGGGGTTGGTTAACCTGGGCCTCTTCAAGGGTTTTGCTGTAGATCGGCTGGTTGGCCCCCTCTGGTTTAATCTCCAGAGGGATATAGCGGGGTTGACTGGTCACAGGGTCCACAAAGCTCCCTCCCCCCAGTTGGGTAGGAGAAACGCTGGTGTCTTTGCTCGTAGGGTCACCGCCCTGGGCAACAAATGGCTGCGGCTCCCGGATCACCCGGTGAAACATCAGACCATCGTAGACCTTGCGATTCACCAGGTCTACAAAGTTACCTGCCGTGATTGGGGCATTTGTTCCATCGACTTGAATGGTGATCTTTGCACCCTTCACCGTCATTTCGACCATTGCCTCACCGTCTAACCGGGGCAGATTAGCGAACTGAGCCTCAGCCCCTGTTGCTTGAGCCACCGGAGAAGTTGTCTCCGTTGCAGCAGGGGAAGGCGTGGGACTGGTCGCTGTAGTTGAACTTTCATTGTTGGTACAGCCGCTGATGAGAAGCACTGCTCCCAGCAGCACTGGCAAAATCCGTCGAAGCATGGTTCCTCTTATGTCAAGTCACTTCTCTGATGATAGAAGGGAAGTTAAAGCCCCTCTAAAGGTACCCCCAGAAATCGGGCCATTTCCGCACCCTGGTTCTCAAGCTGTGACAGGGGAATTGGTTCACCCACTCGCGTCAGAGGCACTTCCCCTTTACCCCTGATCCGCAGATAGAGTGCCCGCTTTGGATTTAGCCCCTCCTTAATATCCACCCGGATTGCCTGCACATCTTCTAACTTATTCTCGACCTCGATCCGACGGTTCTTGCCGGGATAGCCCCAGCGAAACACCTTCGCCATTCCCGTATCGCGGTTAAATTCGTTATAGCCACCCCCCACATCCCAGATAATTACCAGCCACAGATAAAGCGACAGCAGTAGACCTGCTAACCCGTAGAACCCCATTGCGATTCCCTGGGGAATGAAAATGAGCTGAGTTGGGTCAGAAAAGGGCAGCAGGTTCACCTGCAAATAGCTGGAAATACTCGACAGCAGGAATCCCAGACCGCCAACGAACACCACCGTCGCCCAGAAATAGTTGCTGAGACGGCGAGAGCCGAGGATGGTCTGGCGCAAGACGCGACTATCGGTGGAAGCGATCGCTGAAGCCTTCATGGTTGTTACCGGGGTTTATTAAGGTTGCCAGAACAGAACTTTAGAATTCTTCTCCTATTATCTCCGCTCATGTAAACATCTCATCGCCATTGCCCCATTGATTGGGAAAGACAGGGGGAGTGACATCGACCTCAGAAGATTTCTGCAAAAGAAGATGCCCATTGTGTGTGCGGTTCCCCCCGCGTAGCAGGGGGAATGCGTTTTAGCGTCTCTCGCGTGCTCCAGAGGCGCTGGGGCACACGAGAGACGCTAACCAGATACACGCGGGGGAAACCGCCCACACAAGCGTTTCGCGACGAATTTAATTTTAGCTCTGATTTTTCCTGAAACGCTGACTCCGTCAGCGTTTCAGGAAAAATCAGAGCAATTTAGTCAAGAGTCTAATACCTAGTCACTCTTGTCGTATAGAGTGCTTTGCGCTGAGATAGAAACAAAATTTTTGTTGAGAGCCGCGCTCCGCGCGGCTCTCAACAAAAATTTTGTCCCACACGCGCTTGCAAAGCGATGTACAAAATAAGCAGGTGTCTCGTTCCAGGGGTCTCGCCTGGAACGAGAGTTTTCTGACAGTATCCTCCAACAAATTGTGACAAAAGAAGCCATTTTGCCACTACACCCAGTTCCAGCAGAGGATTCTGGCGCTGGTAAAGGTAGAAACTCTGGGTCGGAGGCGAAAGCCCAAAAACTTGAAAAATTTTTAGCTGAGAGGCACGTATCAGATTGTAAAATTTTTCGTATCTACTTATCATATATAGGCATTAGTCCTACTTGGTGATGCCCCGATACTCCAAATGGGTGAGGGTGTACTCTATGAGGTGTATCCTCAAGAGTAACGCCAAGATTCAGAACATCCTCTCTTGTTCCCCCAGTGCCCTGACCGGGTTCTGAAATTTGGGAACAGGAGTCTGACGCCATATTAAGAGGATATGTAAATGACCATAGCAATGGGACGAGCGCAAGCCAGCCGAGGATGGTTTGATGTCCTC
>CAZVXA010000431.1:0-2525 GCA_964630955.1 uncultured bacterium
GCTGCTGACCGTAATCTCGCCCCCCATCAACTGCACCAGCTTCTGGCTAATGGCCAGCCCCAGGCCCGTTCCTTCGGATATCCGCCGTCCTGCTGCTGCCTGGGCAAAGGCATCAAAGATCGAGGACAACTCCTGCAGGGCAATTCCCATGCCGGTATCCTTAACAGCAAAATGCAGCGGAACGCGATTCAAGTTTTGTGCCTCCTGCCACGTCCGGTTGGGCGTCTCAATGCTGAGGTGCAGGGTCACGCTCCCCTGCTGTGTAAACTTAATGGCATTGCCCACCAGGTTGAACAACACCTGCTGCAACTTTTGAGCGTCAACCACAATACACTCTGGTACTTCTGGTGAGCAGTCAGAGCGGAAATGGAGCCCCTGGGCCTCGGCTCGCTGGCAGAAGGTGTTGTGAATCAAATGGAGCAGATCGGACAGGCTGATCTCCTGTTCTTCCAGGGGTAGTTTTTCTGCTTCGATTCTCGACAGATCCAGTACGTCGTTGATCAGGCCAAGCAAATGTTTGCCGCTCTTCTCAATGATTTGCAGATACTTGAGATGACTGGAATGAAGCACCGAATCGTGCTGCATCAGTATCAGTTGGGTAAACCCCAGAATCGAGTTGAGTGGGGTCCGCAGTTCATGGCTCATGTTGGCCAGAAACGCACTTTTGGCCCGGTTTGCAGCTTCCGCTGCGATTTTTGCTTGCTCCAGTTCTGCTTCTGCCCGCTTGTGGTCGGTAATATCTACAGACAAACCAATCATACGAGTTGGGATACCCGCGTCGTTGGTGATCACTCTAGCGCTGACCTGAAACCATCGCCATTCGACGGGTTCACCCTCTGTCAGGATCCGGTGTTCAATCTGGAATGTGCCGCATTCGGCAATCGCTCGTTGATTGGCCTGATGGAGTATGGGTTGATCGTCTGGATGGATCACGGCGATCATCTCCTTGTAGGGGATGCGCCTCGAATGAGCCAGAGAGGTGGTGCTGGTGAAAAAGATTTCTTCGGTCTGTAAGTCTCGTTCCCAGGCGATCGCATTGGAGATTTCCATGGCCAACCGCAATCGGGTCTCATTGGTTTGCAGGGTTGCCTCAGCCAGTTTGCGATCGGTAATGTCACTCAGTACACCCAGAACACAGTCCTGACCTTCCAGATGGCTGACCCTTGCCGAGAGTAGTACCGTTTTCCTTACGCCTGACTTGGTGCAAAACACGACTTCAAAGTCCAGAATCTGACCAGATTGCTGCAGGCTCTCCCTGAAGTGCAGGAGATCCAGCAGACGATGCCACAGGCCCAACTCGATACAGGTTTTGCCAATGGCTTCCTGCCGGGAGTAGCCCAGCACCCTGCTGAAGTTGTCATTCACATCCAGACAACGCCCCTCAGCAAGCGTGGCAATCCATGCAGGCTGGGGGGTGTCGCGGAAAATGGTGGAGAACTTGAGTTCCGACTGGCGCAGGGCAACCTCAGCCGCTTTGCGATCGGTGATATCCCCTGCAAGACCAATAAATCGTATCGGGTGTCCTGCGGCGTCGCGCACCACAGTAACGACACTGGAGATCCAGCGAATCTCACCATCGGGTCGAATAATGCGATATTCCCGTTGCACATCGTTGCCCTGCAACTGAGCGGCAACCGATGCCTCAACCCGACTCAGATCTTCTGGATGCACGTACTCTCTCCAGGCCAGGGGATTCTTCAGGAGTCCTTCACTGGAGTGGCCCCAGATCGTTTCATAGGCGGGACTGATGTACTCATACCGATCGGGATTGAGCGATCGCACGAAAAACATTTGCGGAATCGTACTGGCAATTTCGCGGAACCGTTCCTCACTTTTCTGAAGGGCAATTTCATCTGCTTTGCGATCGCTGATCTTATAGGCCATCTGGTTAAAAGATGGCAACAGCCCCTTGACTTCGGTGATGGTGCGATCAGCGGGAAGTCGCTGGGGCACACTGCCATCGACCGTGTCCCAGTGGGACTGGTTCAAGCGGCGAATGCGAGCCGTCATGAAGCTTGAAATTACGGTGCCGGAGGCGATCGCAGCCGTCAACGTCAGCAGACCCAGCAGCACAGTCATAGTGCGATTGCTCTGAATTTCGCCAGTTGATAGGGTGTTCCCCGTTCGCAGCCACACGGTTTGCTGTGCTGCAATTGAGCTGATGCGGCGATCGCCCAGCGGATTGCCCTGGTCATCCAGGAACATGCTGGAAGGCGGCATCAGGTTCAGTTGAATCTGCTGCCATCTGACCCGTTTGGGGGGTTGTTGTAGCAGTTGGTTGGCCCATTGTTCCGTTGTGTTTTCCTCACTCCAGTAGGACAAATCGCCTACCAGTACGACCACCGCAACCATTTGCGCCACAAAGGGGATGACCAGCACCCATCGTAGGGGAATGGTTGCTGCTGAGCGGCGACTTCTCGGAGAAAAGTTTGGCATCTATCTCAGGAGAGAGGACAGGCTTTACCCATTATTATTTCCGAACTGCCTTTTATACTGGACTTTTGACTAAATCGCGCCGATTTTTT
>CAZVXA010000432.1:0-2522 GCA_964630955.1 uncultured bacterium
ACTTCTTTAATTTGTGCTCGCTGGCCAATCAAGCTATCTACAATCCGCTGATGCACACCCGTCACCTTTGCACCCTGAAGAATCACACTATGTTCCAGGTCTGCATCAGTCATGGTGACATGACTGGCAATACTGCTATAGGGACCGATAAAACAGTTCTCAATATGGCAGTCTTCGCCAATTACAACGGGGCCACGAATCGTGCAGTTGATGATTTTTGAACGTTCGCCGATCTGTACCCGTCCAATAATCTGGCTGGCTGCATCCACCTCACCTGAAATGGCCGTCTCAGCACAGGTGTCCAGGATCACCCGGTTTGCTTCCAACAGGTCGTCCTTTTTCCCAGTGTCGAGCCACCACCCCTGGAGCTGAAATGCTTCTACCCTCTTCTCCTGGTCAATCAGTTTTTGAATTGCATCGGTGATTTCCAGTTCACCTCGGGCAGAAGGCTGAATGTTGGCGATCGCTTCGTGGATGCTGCTGTTGAACAAATAAACACCGACCAGCGCCAGATTAGAGGGTGGGTTTTTAGGTTTTTCTACCAGACGCAGAATCCGCCCCTGTGCATCTACCTCGGCAACCCCAAATGCTGTTGGGTTTGAGACTGGACATAGCAATGTGAGCGCATCCAGTGTATTAGACTTAAATTGATCCACCAGCGACCCCAACTCGCTCTGCACCAGGTTATCGCCCAGGTACATAACGAAGGGGGCATCACCCAAAAATGGCTGTGCAACCTTGACGGCGTGGGCCAATCCCGCAGGCTGCTCTTGCAGGATGTAGGTGATTTGCGCACCGAAGCGATCGCCATCTCCCGTCCTGGCCCTGACCTCCTCTCCAGTTTCGGGGCTGATGATAATGCCAATTTCGGTAATTCCGGCGGCGACTAAGGATTCGATACCGTACCAGAGGATGGGTTTATTGGCGACGGGAACGAGTTGCTTGGCTCCGGTATAGGTGAGCGGACGCAGGCGTGTACCCTTACCACCCGATAAAACGATTGCTTTCATAGGTTTGTGTGTATAGTTCAGTGAGCATTTGACGGAGGGACTGTCGCCAGTAGGGGGCATGGCTTCCTAACAGATCAACGGTTTTCTGCTGAGACAATACAGAATAGGCCGGACGTGTGGCCGGGGTGGGGTAGTCTTCAGTGCGGATCGGGGTAACCCGCTGTACTTTTAGCGGAAATCCAAGCAGGGCAGCTTCCTCAAAGATGGCGATCGCAAAGTCATACCAGCTTGCAACCCCACTGTTGGTGTAGTGGTAAACACCCGATGGCAGTGCAGTTGCCCCTTCGGTCAGCAGCAGAGGAGCCGCCTGGTTCAGACTGCGAACCGCCAGACCCGTCACTGCATTTGCTAAATCTCTGGCCCAGGTTGGTGTGCCAATCTGATCGGCAACCACCCGCAATTCTTCACGCTCTGCTCCCAAACGCAGCATCGTTTTAACGAAATTGACAGAACCATAGGTGCCGTACACCCAGGCCGTTCTCAAAATCACGTAGGAAGGCGTTTTCTCTGAAGCGGTTTGGAACACCTGCAAGATGTTTTCCTCACCCAGCCACTTCGATCGCCCATAGGCTCCAATCGGGTTGGGCTGGTCGTCTTCCAGGTAGGGGGTGTTCTTTCGCCCATCAAACACATAGTCGGTGGAGAGATGGATTAGCCCAACTCCTAAATTCTGCGCAGCTTTGGCCAACTGCTGTACAGCCACTCCGTTGACAGTTTCCGCCAGGGTGACTTCGGTTTCGGCCCGATCCACTGCGGTATAGGCGGCAGCATTCACAATCAGGTTCGGCTGCAATTGTTGAACTGCTTCCCCGATGCTCGCAGGGGTGGACAAATCCAGCAGGCGACGTTCGGCAACAATCACTTCTCCCAGAGGTGCTAAAGTCCGCTGAAGCTCTTTGCCAACCTGGCCGGACGCACCCGTCAGTAAAATCCGGCTCATACAAATACCTCAGCGTCCATAAACAGTCTCCCTTGCTGATCTTTGGCGGAGAGAATCGGCGACTGATCAGACAACCGCCAGTCGATCGCCAATTGCGGATCGTTCCAGGCAATACAGCGTTCATGCTGCGGTGCGTAGTAGTCGGTCGTTTTGTAGAATACCTCTGCCGTTTCAGATAGCACCTGGAAACCGTGGGCAAAGCCTGGAGGAATCCAGAGTTGGTGCTTGTTTTCGGCACTAAGCAGGCAACCCACCCACTGCCCAAAATGGGGGGAACTTCTGCGAATATCTACCGCAACGTCGTAAACTGTGCCTGACAGGACACGTACCAGTTTTCCCTGGGGCTGCTGAATCTGGTAGTGCAATCCTCTCAACACGCCGCAGCCAGAGCGGGAGTGGTTGTCCTGTACAAAGCGAACGTCAATTCCCGCTTTATCCGCAAAGGCTCTTTCGTTGTAGCTCTCCAGGAAAAAGCCCCGGCTGTCCTCAAAAACTTGAGGTTCAATCAGTAAAACATCAGGGATTTCAGTAGGAAAAACATTCATTGATTGGTTGGAGGAGGGGTAGAAGAA
>CAZVXA010000433.1:0-2492 GCA_964630955.1 uncultured bacterium
CCCGATTCTGCTGCCGCGAAGCGGCAGCAGAATCGGGGTTTTGGGTTTTCTTTGGCAAGGTGCAAGATATCAGTCGTCTCAGCCTCAAACGACGTTCAGGTGTTTGAGCATCCGACTGTCAATTGGCTTGTGGATCAGAGCACTGTGGGGCAGGACGCGCCGCACTTCTTCGACAGTCGTACTCCCGCTGGTCACCTTCTGAATGGCGGCGACTCTGAACGAGTCAAACTGGATTTCGCTCAAATAGCGACGCAGTTGGGTGACCGTTCCCTCGTAGATGATCTGGCGCACCACATCGTCTACATCCAGCAACTCGATCACTGCCTCTCGCCCCTGATAGCCCGATTCAAAGCACTGAGCGCAGCCCCTGCCCTTGCGCCAGCCCTGGAGATTGGCCTCCTCCGGTTTCAGCCCCAGCAAGTTCAGCTCTGCCTGGGTAGGAGTGTAAGGCTCAGCGCAGTGGGCGCAGACTTTTCGCACCAGGCGTTGGGCCACAATTCCTAACAGGGCATCACTGATTAGACCGGGGTCGGGACCGATGTCCTTGAGGCGAGGAATCGCCCCGATCGCATCGTTAGTGTGCAGTGTGGTCAACACCAGGTGCCCCGTGAGGGCAGCCCGCACGGCAGTCTCAGCCGTTTCAGCATCACGGATCTCGCCCACCATAATGATGTCCGGGTCCTGCCGCAGAATTGCCCGCAACCCAGCAGCAAAGGTCATTCCCGCCAGCTCGTGAACCTGGGTCTGGGTGATGCCGGGGAAGACGTATTCAACCGGGTCTTCAACGGTGCAGATGTTGACCGATTCGGTGGCGATCGCCTGCAAACTCGTATACAGCGTACTGGTTTTCCCGGAACCCGTCGGCCCCGTCAGAATAATCATGCCCTGCGGTTCCCGCAGCCAGCCTTCATAGATGGCGTGGGTGCGGGGAGAGAACCCCAGGTCGGCAACCGTGGCGAAGGAATTCTCCTGACGTAGCAGACGCAGTACGGCCTTCTCGGCAGGTTCTCCTTTGCCGCCACCAATACAGGGCATCGTGCTGACCCGCAAATCTAACCCTCGCTCCTCATGCCCTGAAACATACTTCTCGCCAATCCTGCCGTCCTGGGGTCGGCGGCTCTCGGCGATATCCATGTCGCACATCACCTTGAGGGAAACAATCACCTTGCGGCTGAGTTCGGGGGGCAGGGTGGTGATATGGCGCAGAATGCCGTCAATCCGAAAGCGGATTTCCAGCCCGTGAATCGAAGGGGCCATATGGATATCGCTGGCGCGGTTCCGCAGGGCACTCGAAATTAGAGCGCGAATCCGCTCGATCTGGTTGTCGGCCTTTGACAGGTGCAGTTCTGCAATTTCAGCGATATTCTCGTCCTGCTCCAACTCCCCGGTGAAAGGGTTAATCCCGGCGTTGCTGCTGATGCGCTGGGGGTCAAGGGTTTGCAAACGATGCCAGTAGCGATGGCTTTTCTCTGAGATCGGGATAATTTTGACGCTGGTGTTGAGGCGATCGCCCAATTGCTTCACCACCTGAGCCGTCAGCGCGACCGGGCTTCCCACATAAAAACAATTCTGCCAGAGTAACAGAGGCACCACGGGTGGCAATGCCTCCCGATCAGGGAACTTACGCCAGAATCGGGCGTTGACCTCCTGATCCAGGAGTTGCAGATTCATCATTCCCTGAGCATTCACCAGGCTGGCCAACGCCTGCTCACAGGTGATCTGCTGCTGTTTGAGCTGCTGCCAGACCGATTGGGTTGCCTGCATAGGAGTGTCCTTCTTCTTCTGAACGATAGCTGAACTGGGCAGGTAAAGGCGACCCCATCTGTCACAGGATATCCTGTTCCCAGCGATCGCTGCCCTGAAGTGACATAAATTGGTTGAGATTTCACGTACCAATACTTCGGACACTTTTTCAGGGACTTGCCCTCATCCCCCAACCCCTTCTCCCATCAAGGGAGAAGGGGAGCCGGATTGAAGTCCCTCTCCCAGGTAGGGAGAGGAATTAGGGTGAGGGCAAACCCTGACGGTGGAATGCGGGTTTGAGGCACTTCTACAAAAACTGTCTGGACGATTGATGAACTGAACGGTGAATTCTGCTGTCCCAAAACGTTTCTTTCGCGCAATTCGCTGAAGCGGTCAGGGTAGAGTTCAGCAGATCAAACGCTGCTGTCATTGATACGAAGGAACCCTGCGATCGGATTTACTCCTCCAGTAGAGGCGGATAGCAAAGACAGGAATTCCGCTAGCTCAACCAACCCCTCCGCCTCCTGTCGTTCTGCCTGGGATAGGGCATAGCCTTCATCCTGACGGTCTAACAGGGACTGCAAGCGTTCCTGCACCGCCTGTGGAAGCTGAAATCGGGTCAATTCAATAGGGATTTCGACGATTTCTGGCATAGAACTGTTTGCGCACCAGTACTCTACTTAATCTGAGTAAATTCTGACATCCTCCCCACGGCTATAAGCCGGGGGGTTCCTGAACTGCCGTTGCCC
>CAZVXA010000434.1:0-2462 GCA_964630955.1 uncultured bacterium
AAAAATCGGCGCGATTTAGTCAAAAGTCCAGTACTTATGGAAGAGATCTAAAGATGAATACATTCCTGGATACAGTAACCATGAAGCGGTTTTGACTATGATCAATGAACCTTCTTCAATGCTTTTGCCTGTATGTTGCTTGAACCGACAGCCCCTGGCGGACATGATGCTACTGAGTCAGTGCTCCCGATTCGCACAATTCGCCCCTATGGAGCCTATATTTTGACGGGCATTGCCTTCGCCGGAGAGCGCTTGCTGGCAATCGACACCGTGCGCGGGTACCTGCTAGAGATTGACCCAGCCACTGACAGCACCACCATTCTGAACCCCTACTCAGTGGGTGAGTTTGTTGAGGCAATCGGGCTGGCAATCGTCGAAGACACCCTCTGGTTTGCCCAGGGCAACTGCGTTTACCAGTGCAGTCTGTCAGAACCCGTACCCCAGCTTTTCGTAACCCTGCCCTACCCCGCAGATGGGGTGGCGATCTGGGAGTCAACAGTCTACGTCACCAGTCAGAAATTGGGCTACATTCTGATTTTCGATCGCCGCTCCAAACGTGAAATTACTCGCTTCCCGACCCCAGGCGTTGGGGCTGAGAATTTGACGGTGTGGCAGGAGGAACTATGGGTGAGCGATCGCACCGAGCAAACAATTTACTGTATGGATCGGGCGACGGGTGAAGTGCAATTCAGCATTCTAACCCCCTTCCCTTCTCCAACGGGCATCGCTTTTCGGCCAACTTCCAGCGGGCAGCGGGGCGATCTCCATGTATCCTACGCCTTTGAGGAGCCGTATATCCGCGACGATCCGAACTCTGATGAGCCGTATGAGCTGACATTCCGCGATCGCACCTTCATTCATCCGCTGCACTTCCGCTATAACCCCGAACAGCACTACACGCTATCCAATGGATTTCTGGTCGAGATGTCCTACGTGGAGGAGATTTCTCCGTTAGAAGCTGTAGAAGCAAAGAATCTGGAGTGGCGAATTGCGCTACCCGCAGAAACACCGCGTCAAACGGTGCGCCATATTCAGTCCATCGGTATGCCTTTCACTGAAGAGATCCAGGAAGGGCAGCGGGTGGCGGTGTTCAAATTCGACACGTTTCATGCGCACGAATGCCGGATATTTGGCTGGAAAGCACTGCTGGAGGTGCGCGGCATCAAATACAACCTGACCTTCCGGCAGGTGGAGCGAATTCCAGCGCTTTCGGTGGATTACCAGAACCGCTATCTAGTGGATGACGACGAACTGGCGATGGAAAATCCGATCATCCAGCAGGCGGCAAAAGTAGCGATCGGCACGGAGACCAATCTGCTGCGCAAGATGCTGAAGATCCGCAATTTTGTATACGACCGTCTCTCCTACGGCATCAAACCCCGGATCGATCCGCCGGATGTAGTTCTGGAAAGGGGTGTTGGTTCTTGTGGTGAGTACGTTGGCCTGTTGCTGGCGCTAGCGCGATTAAATGGGATTGCCTGTCGAACGGTAGGACGCTATAAGTGTCCACCTTATCCCGATCGGCAGAACATTCCGTTAGAGCCTGATTTCAATCACGTCTGGATTGAGTTCTTTATTCCTGGATTCGGTTGGGTACCAATGGAGTCAAATGTGGACGACATTATTGAAGGGGGACCGTACCCAACGCGATTCTTCATGGGGTTGCCCTGGTTTCATGCGGAGATGGCGAAGGGAATTTCGTTTGAGACGTTGACGACGCCGGATAATTCAGTCGATGTGTCGATTGGAGAGCTGGCGTTGAACCATATTCGATTTACGATTTTGGGGGAGTTGCCGCCTCCGTAAAGGATTCAACAATGCAAGATCTTTCTTCTACCTTCTGGGAGAACCGCTACCAAACAGATACTGCCCGATGGGATATTGGACAAGCTGCTCCGTCGTTCGTCCAGTTGCTTGCATCTAGCAATGCACCTACTGTGGGACGGATGTTAGTTCTGGGAATGGGGCGGGGGCATGATGCGCTGCTGTTTGCAGAACAGGGATTTGATGTGGTGGGGGTGGATTTTGCACCGTCGGCGATCGCCGCTGCTACCACTGCCGCAACTGAGCGAGGACTTCAGGCTCAGTTTTTGGAACGTGATATCTTCGACCTGCCGCAGGAGTTTTCGGGAAGTTTCGACTATGTGCTGGAGCATACCTGCTTCTGTGCGATCGACCCCGGTCTACGACCTGGCTATGTAGCGCTGGTTCATACCCTACTACGTCCCGGTGGGGAGTTGATTGCCCTATTCTGGGCGCACAGCAAACCGGAAGGGCCACCCTACGGCAGCAGCGTTGAGGAAATTCGGGGGCTGTTTTCCTCTGGGTTCAAGGAGCGATCGCTGGAGCTATCGACCTGTTCTGTCCCTTCCAGGGCAAATGAAGAATACCTGGCGCGGTTTCAGAAGATTTTAGAATAAAATCCCAGTTTTCGCTTGGCGCGGCGGAGCCGCGCCAAGCGA
>CAZVXA010000435.1:0-2420 GCA_964630955.1 uncultured bacterium
CCCATCCACCCATCCACCCATCCACCCATCCACCCATCCACCCATCCACCCATGCTCCCCCTCCCCTCAAACCTCGACCCTCAACACCTCCCTCACCACGTCGCTGTCATCATGGACGGCAATGGCCGCTGGGCGACACAGCGCGGTTTACCCCGAATTGTCGGCCATCGCCAGGGTGCTCGTACACTGAAAGCCCTGCTCCGCTGCTGCAAAGACTGGGGAATCAAGGTACTCACAGCCTATGCATTCTCAACGGAGAACTGGGGACGACCGATTGAAGAAATCGATTTCTTGCTGAACCTGTTTGAGCGATTGCTGAGGCAGGAAATGGCAGAAATGCATCGAGAAGGTGTACGCATTTCGTTTATCGGCGATCTGACGGTGTTACCTACTTCTCTGCGCCAGGAGATGGAATCCGCGATGGATCAAACAAAGCACAACCACGCGATTCAATTCAATATCGCCGTGAACTACGGGAGCCGCACCGAGCTACTTCACGCGGTTTGCGGCATTGTTCGGCAGGCGCAAGCTGGAGAAATTACGGTAGAAGATGTGAGTGAGGCTTTGGTTAAGCAGCACCTTTACACCGCACACACTCCAGATCCAGATTTATTGATTCGCACCAGTGGCGAGATGCGGTTGAGTAATTATCTCCTGTGGCAACTGGCCTACACCGAACTCTATTTCACAGACGTTCTTTGGCCAGATTTTGATACTCAGGCGTTTTATCAGGCGTTGCTGGCCTATCAGGGGCGCGATCGCCGCTTTGGTTCACTCTCGACCCCTCGCTCTGCATAACCAGAACCACAGCAGAGCGATAGGCGATTTACAGCGCTTTGCGCTGAGATAGAAACAAAGTTTTTGTTGAGAGCCGCGCTCCGCGCGGCTCTCAACAAAAACTTCTTACCATACGCGCTTGCAAAGCGCTGTAATTTGCCCAATAGTCTGTGAGCGTGGAGACGGGCTGCACCTGTCTCCACGCTCACAGACTATTGGAAGTCGCTATCGTGCGTTACTGTCTGTTCATACCGGGGTTTTCAAGAGCCGTTTGTCCGCTGTAGCGGCGGGGCACCTGAGCGAATCGGTAGTTCGTCAGGCGACTGGCCAGCATGAAGTGCTGGTTGATAATGCCCAAACCACGGTTTGCAACAGCCAGCAGGTCAGGATTTTGAGCAAACGCTGCTTCCCGCTGAAAAGCTTCCTGGTGAAAAATGGACGCTGCTTCCAGATGGGAGGTCACACCCCCTCATCCAGGAAAGCATTATCAAATTCCTGACCCGAGAGCTGGGACAGCCACGACATAACCACCGATAGCAAAAGAACTAACGCACGTTGTGCGCACAGCGAAAGCCAATATGACGATGCCCCCGATCGGGTGCCCGTGAAAAGCCTTTGCGGAAGAAAGTGGTTAACTCCTCGGGGTCAGAGTCGAAGACATGATCGCCCCCACGGGTGACTCGCTCTCCTCTGTCGATGGGATTTTCTCGTCCATCGTCAGGATTGTAGGGATAGGGACGGTACAGGGAACTCGTCCACTCTGCAACATTGCCTGCCATATCCTGAATTCCGGTTGCAGTCGCCCCGGCAGGATGGACACCAACAGGAGCCGTTCCACCTGAGCCACGGCCATAGACTGCGCGATCGGGGGTCAGCATCTCATTGCCCCAGGGAAACAGGCGTTCATCCGTCCCTCTGGCAGCAATTTCCCACTCGGCTTCAGTGGGGAGTCTTGCGCCACGCCACTCACAAAACTGCTTCGCCCCAAGCCAGGTTGTTTCAGTGACGGGGTGCTGCTCATAGTTCGGTTCTGCCAGAAAGCGACCGTTCACAAGGGCAATTCGGCTATGCTCATCATCCAGTGCGATCAGAGTTTGCCGTGGATCGCCGCCTGCACCTTCAATGAAGAGGGGAATGGCAGATTTGGGTAAATCCGTCGGGCGGACACCCCCAGCAGGAGCATTCTTGAGCGGTTGATGTGCCAATGAGTTGAGGAATTCGGCGTATTGGGCATTGGTCACCTCGTAGCGATCGATCTCAAATGCCTGAAGCGTGACCTCATGCACAGGTAGGGTATCATCCGACTCTTCTGACCCCATCAGGTAGGTCCCCGCCGGGATCAGCACCATCGATGGCTTCTGCGCTGGCTCTGAAGCAGGGCTGTGATCGCTGGCCGTTTCTATCGATTCGGGAAATGGCAAAATAGTCGGAGCAATGGTTTCGCATCCCAGCAGGAACAGGGTAGTGAAGGCGATCGCCATAGTAGGCACTATATAATCTTTTCTGAAAAGATTTCTCATAAACACTAACAGCATTGAAACCAAAATTAAAAATAGGATTATATTACTTCATCCATTTGAGAGACTGTAGGGAGCATCCCACTTTTGCAAATTTCCAAACTCAGTTTTGCGAGTGGCGCGGGC
>CAZVXA010000436.1:0-2355 GCA_964630955.1 uncultured bacterium
CGCCTCTCTCAAAAACAATTCGGTTTTATTTAATTCGCGATCCTTAGGAGATTTCTACGAAAGAAATTATCCGTCGTGTGGGTGTCTACCCCGCTGCGCGGGGGACTGTACCTTAGGAGATTTACAGCAATGTAATACCTGCATTGTGTGGGCAATTCCACCCGCGTCGCGGGTGGAATCGCCCACACAATGGGTAACTTCTTTTGCAGAAATCTCCTTATTTGCCTGGAAAAGGCTCTAAGCAGAGCATTCGCCTGTGAGGCAGGCACCTTACCTGCCCTGCGTTCTTGGCGGGCATCTTGCCCACCCCACAGTGCTTCAGACAGTGGCGATCGCTCTAGCCAACGAATGCCAGACGGGGAGCCGTCACCCCAGCCGACTGTGCTCCTTTAAGGTAAGCCAGCATGGTATCGGCGTCGGATACTTCAAAGGGATCAACTGGACAGTTGTCACCGAACTCAGGTTCAACAAAAATCTTCTCGATGTGGCCATCATCTACCAGCATTGAATAGCGCCAGGAGCGCATACCGAAGCCCAGGTTTGACTTATCAACTAACATCCCCATCTTGCGGGTGAACTCCCCGTTTCCGTCGGGCAGCAGAGACACGTTCTTCGCTCCGATGTGCTTGCCCCACTGGAACATGACGAACGCATCATTGACAGAGATACAGATAATCTGATCAACACCCTGTGCTTTGAACTCGTCGTACAGCTCTTCGTAGCGGGGCAGGTGATTCGAGGAGCAGGTCGGCGTGAACGCGCCCGGCAGCGAGAAAACGACAACCTTTTTGCCATTAAAGATCTCATCAGTGGCCAGATCTTGCCAGCGGTAGGGGTTAGGACCAGGCACCGATTCGTCACGTACACGGGTCTTGAAGGTTACATTCGGGACATGAGCGATAACTGCCATGAGGGTTCCTCTACTTGGTTCAGACGGCTAACGGTGGACTCTTTTATCGGAATTTATTCCGATGTAAATCAGAATAATTCTTAGATAGGAATTATTCAATCAGTAGAATTACCTAATTTTAGGAGCTAAACTGACTTCTTGGCAACTCTAGAAGTAGAAATGTTATGCTGTAGCTGAAAAACTGCCAGTGTGCTGAGTCGTCTAATGCAGCAACAAGACACCATTATCCAGACGTTGAAGGGCAGAGGGTTACGGGTTACCCCCCAGCGCTTTGCAGTGTATGCTAACCTGCTGGATCGTTGCGATCACCCCACTGCCGAGCAGCTACTCCACGACCTGAACCGCACGGCTCCGACCTCCTCCCAGGCGACGATCTACACTTCGCTGCAAGCTCTCTGTGAAGCCGGTCTGGTGCGCGAAGTACTTCTGGAGGAAGGCGTTTGTCGCTACGATGCCAACGTTGCCCCCCATCACCACTTTTGCTGTCGCTGCTGCGGCAAAATCCGGGATATCGCCTGGGATGACCTGGAAACAGTGGCATTTAAGCGAGTGCCACCGGGAGTCCGGGTCGAATCCTATGAGGTTGTCCTGCACGGCCACTGCGAAAACTGCTAAGCCAATAAATGACCTATCCCACAACGCCGCGATCGCGCTGCAGGTCGTAAATCACTTTTTCCAGATACCAGTCCGCAGACTTACCAGGATACTTGAAGGTCGCCTGCTGCACCAGGCGCTCTGCGACCCGCTGATCTTCGTGCAACAGCAGCAACAACTTGCGCTGCAGGGAACGGCTGGCCCGATAGAAATCACTCGTCTTCTGAGGCTGCACCACTCTACCCGTTGCGGGTCGAACTGTGGAAAGTCGTCCGCCCTGACGCTTGCTGGCTGCATTCAAACCCAGACCCAGGACTGCACCACCTGCCAGCGCCAGCCCAATTTTTGCTGTCGTATCTGTCTCCGGTGCTGGCTCTATTGTGAATGGTGTGGCATCGCCAAATTCATCCAACTGCATCGGCTGTAGGTTCCTGGATGAGGCACCCGAAAATAGTAGAGAAGCGACGACCAGTCCACCTGCGATCGCACCTGTCCATAGCGACGTTTTCAACGCAGACTTAGACAAAAAATGGGAAGCAGACATTGTTTGTGTCCCAAAAACAGTAAGAAACGATTACTTTTATATTGACGGTTGATTATGACGAGCGTATTGCGAGTATTTGAATTTTCATACCGCTTAGACCGTCATTCGGTTATCTCGACTGTTGTGGACGGTTTACACCCTTCTGTACACTGAACAGATTGAAACAAACGCTGTGGAGTACTACCCACTTTTGCAATTTTCTGAATCCACACTGCATGATTTACGGGCAAGCACCAGGAGTTGAAAGGGTGCATCCCAGTTTTGGGGGGGGGGGGGGGGGGGGGCCCCCCCCCCCCCCCAAAAAGGG
>CAZVXA010000437.1:0-2271 GCA_964630955.1 uncultured bacterium
CCCATGTCTGAAGCCAGGGGCATTGCATCCCCTCTCAAACTCTCCCCTTCGGTAACAATGGAGCTAAGCGGATTCGAACCGCTGGCCTTCTCAATGCCATTGAGACGCGCTACCAACTGCGCTATAGCCCCAGACTTGCATATACTATGATGACTGAGGCAGGGAACTTCGTCAACCCATAATTTGAGATTTATGTCTTCGACACCCAACGAATTTGAATCTTCGGCCAGCGGCATCGACGTCGAGGGGCTGTTGAAAAAGCTGCGGCGCAAGGAAGGCACCTGGGCCGATTGGGGACAGGCGTGCCAGCAGCTCCAGAAAGGTGGGCTGTCTCCCCAGCAGATATTTGAGGCCACCGGATTTGAGCCGATCCAGCAGAACCAGCTAGTGGTGGCAGTGCAGGTGTACGAGACGATGGTCAACCAGGGGATTTCCGATGGGGTGCGATCGCGCTTTGAACGCACGGGTAGTGACACCCTCTACGAATTCCGCATCCTCAGCCAGACTGACCGGGCCGCCGCCGCCGAACTGGTGGTCGAGAAAGGCATCGACTCCGAAGGTGCCCGCGAGGTTGCCAAGGCCCTCAAGGACTTCTCCCGGTTGTCGGAGCCACCCGCCCAGTTCCCCCAGCCCCCCAGTGATGCTGTGGCCTACCACTACTGGCGACTGGCACGGCAACAGGGCGAATTGCAGGCGCGATCGCGTCTGATCGCCCTCGGATTACGGTTTGCCAGCAGCGACAGCGCCCGCAAGGAGATCGAAAAGCTCCTGGTGGATTTCACCGTCACCCAGGAAAAGCAGTCCCCCATGATGCCCGTGTACCGACTGGAAACGGAGACGGATGTGCCGCGAGTGCTCCCCGTGGTGGGCAAACTGCCCCTGACGCCAGCGGATCTGAAGGCAGTGCCGCTGCTGGAGGAAGAAGGCGCGTTTCGGATGGTACGGTTCTCCGGTGAGGGGGCGTGGGTGCCGTTGCCCGGATGGCAGGTAGTGTTTGCCGCCGAGGACCCGGTGGTGCTGATCACCGATAGCGACCAGTTACCCACCCCTCTCCCTGGTGTGCCAGAGGAAGTGCTGGTCATGGTTGATCGCGCAGATCGGGAGTGGAGCGATCGCAGCTATTACGTCGTAGACCAGAACGGTCAGCTCGAAATTCAGTGGCACCCCGAACCCCCCAGCTTTCGTCCTCTGGGCAAAGTTGTGTTGGTTCTCAGGCCCAAGAAAGTATTGGACGAAGATTTCAACAAAGAATTATGGCAGTGGGACGAGTAGGGGCGCAGTATTCGGGCAAATAACTCCCCGCTCTCCCCAAAGTGCAACGACTCGAATGCTAAAGCCCGATTTGCGATCGTCCCTTCCCGCAGCCGCTCCATTGCGGTGTGAATCTTGAAGGGTTGTTTGCCCATGCAGTGAAGTTTGGGATAAAACAGCCTCTACTTTGTGCCATAGAGGCGATCGCCCGCATCTCCCAAACCAGGGACAATGTAGCCATGGTCATCCAGATATTCGTCTACCGCAGCCGTGTAGACGGGAATATCTGGGTGATGGTCGTGGAATCGCTGGATGCCTTCGGGGGCGGCCAGCAGACAGACAAATTTGATTGAGAGGGGGTTGGCCTCCTTCAGTCGGTCAACGGCGGCGATCGCAGAATTGCCCGTCGCCAGCATCGGATCGATCACCAGCATATCTCGCTGATCCACATCGACCGGGAGTTTCAGATAGTACTCCACGGGAGTCAGAGTAGTGGGTTCCCGGTACAGGCCGATGTGGCCCACTTTTGCCGTAGGAATCAGCTCCAGCATTCCGTCCAGCAGGCCCTGTCCAGCCCGCATGATGGAGATCAGCGCCAGGTTTTTTTCAGCCGCCAGTAGCGGGGCTTTCATTTCGGCCAGCGGGGTTTGAATCAGTTCGTACTTCAGCGGTAGATCGCGGGTGACTTCGTAGGCCAGTAGCAGAGAGATCTCTTTGAGTAAACGCCGGAAGTCCTGCGTGTGCGTTTCCTGCTGGCGCATCAGCGTCAGCTTGTGCTGCACGAGGGGATGATTGATCAGAATTACGTCGGATGCCATTGAACCCTGAAGAATGGAGTGTAAGTGTTATAGCAGGTTGGTGGAGTGAAGGTGAAGAGGGCATTCCCCTTTTGACTGGACTTTTAGCTCAATCGCGTCGATTTTTTCTGAAACGCTGGTGCTGCCCGCGTTTCAGAAAAAATAGGCGCGAAAATTAAGTTCGCCGCGAAAAGCTCTCTGCGAGAGCGTTTAGCGGCGAAAA
>CAZVXA010000438.1:0-2254 GCA_964630955.1 uncultured bacterium
CCATGTCTGAAGCCAGGGGCATTGCATCCCCTCTCAAACTCTCCCCTTCGGTAACTTTTTTTGCAGAATGTTCCCTTGACAGATGCCTATATTGAACAGAACCCGTAGAATGGGGAGCAATATTTGTTACATCCACTTCTGTCTACCTGCTATGCCCCTGGGAATCACTAGTACCCTGCTACTGGGGTCGCTCGCCTTCTGGTGGGGCATCCGCTTTGGGCGACCGCTGCTGCGACGGGGAGCCACCGCCAATGATCTGTTTCGGGGAAATGCGGCGGCATCCCTGGCGTTCCTGGGCGCTTACTTTGTACTGTTGCTGGTGGCACTCTATGCGCCGCAGTGGCAATGGCTACCGCTGGAGTGGCGCGTCTACGGAATGCACGTTACCTGGACCGTAATGCGCGTGACCCTGCTGTGGATCTGTGGCGTTGCTTTCACCATTAGCTGGCATACGGCAAGGCTCCAGGTGCTGGCGGTCGCCCTGCTGGGGGTGATGGGTGTGGGGGCGTTCACCTCCGCCGAAGCCTATTTTCTGGAACCCATCTATCTCTCCCTGGAAGACAACCTGCGCCCGAACTACGTGTTTCAGCAGACTTCTCCCAGCAGTTGTGCGCCCGCTGCGATGGCAACCCTGATGTATCGCTGGGGGATTCCTGCAACCGAGTCGATGGTGGCGCGGCTGGCGGGAACCAGTCGGTTGGGAACTTCGATGCCGCAGCTCATCGTTGCGGCTCGCGCCCTGAACCTGGATGCCCTGGAGATGACCAACACCACCTGGGAGCAGATGCAGCAGGTCAACCGTCCGGGAGTCCTTGCCGTATGGCTGATCAGCCGTCGGGGGCAGCGATCGCCCCACGCGATCGCCCTTCTGAAGATGACGGACGAGTACGCTTTCGTTGCTGATCCGGCCTGGGGGCGAATCTACCAGCTCACCCGGCAGCAGTTTGAATCCATCTGGCGCAAGGAGTATGTGCCGTTGTTTCAGCTCGGTGACACTCTTCTTACCCCCTCTGAGGTGCGCGATTACCTGACGCGCCTGGGCTATCTGAGGCATCGAAATGATAATGTGACCACTGCCATTCGTAAGTTTCAGCGATCGCTGGGAGCTCCAGCTACGGGCGATGTAGATGCCGAGACAGCACTCATGCTGAGTGGTGCTTTCATCTCCGATGCACCCACGCTGACCTTCAGGTAGAGAAATCCCCAACGTTGTTCCGTCTGCGCAGACGGAACAACGTTGGGGATTTCCAGACGACTAGCAGGTGTGGAAGCCCCCAATTGCGCAAACGGTCGAATGTGCCTCATGATCGAACTAGCGGTTCTCCCTGAAATCGATCATGGCGATCACCACCCAACAACTTATTCGCTTTAAGAAAGAAGGCCGTCCCGTCGTCGCCCTGACGGCCTGGGATTTTCTGTTTGCTCAGATGCTCGACCAGGCGGGGGTAGACCTGATTCTGGTGGGCGATTCGATGGCAATGGTGGCGCTAGGTTACGAAAACACCTTACCAATCACGCTGGATGAGATGCTGTACCACGCCAAGATGGTGAGGCGGGGTGTGAAAGAGGCACTGGTGGTGGTGGATCTGCCGTTTTTGACCTATCAGGAGAGTGGTACCCAGGCCATGCACTCGGCGGGACGGGTGCTAAAAGAAACGGGTGCCCAGGCCGTCAAGCTGGAGGGCGGACACCCCGAAATGATCGAAACCGTGACCCGGCTGGTGCGGGTGGGCATTCCGGTAATGGGACACATTGGCCTCACGCCCCAGTCGGTGCATCAGTTTGGGGGGTTTCGCAAACAGGGAACCACTGAGGCCGCAGCAGAGCGGTTATTGCAGGAGGCGATCGCCCTGGAGCAGGCCGGAGCCTTTTCTGTCGTGCTGGAGCATATCCCCGACGACCTGGCCCTGAGGATTTCACAAAAGCTTGCCATTCCCACGATTGGCATCGGTGCGGGGGCCAACTGTGATGGTCAGGTGCTGGTGACAGGTGACCTGCTGGGCTTGACCGCATGGAAGCCACCCTTTGCCAAGGCATACACAAATCTGCGGGAGCAGATTTTCCAGGCAGTGCAAACCTATGGGGCAGAGGTGCGATCGCACCAGTTCCCGCCGACGAAAAACTAGCATTTCAGAGCATCGATTTCACGGGTGAAATCGATGCTCTGAGGGGGTATCCCCGTTTTGGGGGTGGGGGGGGGGGAGGCCGCCCCACACCCCAAACGGGGGGGGTGAATTTTGAAAATAGGGGGGGC
>CAZVXA010000439.1:0-2222 GCA_964630955.1 uncultured bacterium
TTTGCAAAAGTGAGATGCACCCAATCCCCAAAAGCTATTCCGCCTGCACAACGGGCGGAATAGCTTTTGGGGGTTCAACTTTTTCCACTCTCACCGATAGCAATTAAAGTTTTGGTTAGGACAAGGGGGAGTGGAGGCATTGCCCCCACGCAGGGGCACACCCCGTCCTAATCAACCTTTCGGTTGCTATAACTTACTGGAGTTTTGACTATTTTTTCTACAATGTCGCGAAACGCCCTCGCAGAGGGTGTTTCGCGACATATTTAGTTTTAGCGCCGATTTTTTCTGAAACGCTGACTGCGTCAGCATTTCAGAAAAAATCGGCGCAATTTAGTCAAAAGTCCAGAAACTTAAACTTACTGCTTCTGTAGCATCACCAAAATTACACCCGCCACAATCAGCCCCATGCCCATCACACGGGTCATTGGGATCATTTCGCGGAAGATGAAGTAACCCAGCAGCACAGAAAACACGTAGGTGAGGGCGATCGATGGCCCGACAATGCTGAGGGGAACGCGGGTAAGCATCAAGATATAAAGAACAGCACCCAGACCGTAGCAGGCCAGACCAATCACCAGTTCTGGGGTTGTAACGATGCCGATGATGTGGGCAATCGCATTATCTACTGTGACCCTGCCCAGTTTCAGCGCACCTGACTTGAGGAAGAACTGCCCGACCACCCCTGCCATGATGGAGGCCAGCAGCAAGACTAATTCCTGTAGCGTCACAGATCCTTCTCCCAACAAGTTGCAGTCTTCAGTTTACAGCCAGTTTCTTACCTTTTCTGAATACAGCGACAAGCGCGTGAGATACAAAGTTTTTGTTGAGAGCAGCGCGGGAATCCAAAAACCTTTTTTAGCTTCTGTCGCGTGCCCCTGCGGCGCAGGGGCACGCGACAGAAGCTAAACCCATACCAGCACGGAGCGCTGCTCTCAACAAAAACTTTGGTTCTATCTCAGCGCAAAGCGCTGTAAGCAACTTTCGCGATGACGCGAAGTCACAGGTTGAGTCTTAGAAGTCTGTCCAAAAACCCGAAATGCAGGAGGCGTGACCAATAGCGTCACGCCTCCTGCATTTCGGGTTTTTGGTTTTCAGATAGACACTCAGTGACGACATCCCTTAAATGATAGAAGGTTAACTGAATGTAACGGGTTTACTTATGTTTTGTCGTAAATTCATAATTTGTACAAATTTCCGAACCCCAAATTCGTAAGCTGGACAGTTAGAATCATGTCGGAAGCGGAGAATCTCTTCCAAATTCCTTTCATACAGATAGACACACTTGCTATGACTGGCGTTGTTCAATCCCGTTATACCCATTCCCAGGTCATCACCTGGCTGCGGGGCTTACTGGCAATTGCCTGGGCGGATGGGCACTTCGATGACGAAGAAAAAGCCTTGATTGCCAATCTCATGGCGGACGAGGTCGCGCCCCAAGCAGACCTTGACGAAACCACTACCATTACTGCTGAAGAATTAGCGGCGGTGTTGGGGCAAGACCCTGACACCGCCGAAAACTTTTTAAGGACTGCCGTCATGGTGGCGATCGCCGATGGCACCTATTCTCTCCCCGAACATGAACGGTTACAGCAGTTCTGTACCGCCCTCAAGGTGGATTCGCCGATTCTGGAGAATCTGCGCCTTACCCTCTGTGACCATTCCGACTCCTCACCCGACTCCTCTGCAACACACTACCCCGAACATCACTTGACACTTCTTACACCCGTCCAGGACTGGCTCGACCACCTGGAAGTCCACGATCCCCGTCTCGCTCGCTTCCTCTGCAAGCTGATCCCGCCGCAGTGTCCCTTCGAGCGTGACATTACTCTGTTTGGCCACAAGCTAGTTCACATTCCTCCCCTCTGCAAACTCAACCCGCTCTACGAGCAACTGGTAGGTCTGCGCTTCCGCGCCCTATGCTACCTGGCGGATGATTGCGGGGAAGATGTGTCGCAGTATTGCTGAGTAGAATCTGTTGCACGCTGTGCGTGCGTATGCGATTAGCATTTCTTGCGTGCCCCTGCGGCGCAGGGGCACGCAAGAAATGCTAAAAATAGGTTTTCGGATTCCAGCCTGAGCTTCGCCCAGGCTGGAATCCGAAAACGCTAAACAGATACGAGCGTGCAACAGAGGGTCTATCCCAGTTTTGCGATTAGCGAGGGCTTCCCTGGTCAGCTCAATCAACCCTGCGGTCAGCTTATGCCGATTTATGATTTTAACAC
>CAZVXA010000440.1:0-2218 GCA_964630955.1 uncultured bacterium
CCCCGCCAAACGAAAACTGGGATTTTACTGGGATTTTATTTTATGGCAAGCCCCTTACGGGTGATTAAAATCCGGCGTTGATCTGGATATATTGGGCGACTTCTGCGATAACCTGTCGTAGTGTTGCTTCGTCGCCGGAGTAGTCGAAGACAACGGTCAAAATGTATTTCTCGCCATCAATCATCATTCCCATCGTCGTGCCGAGCGCTCTGGAATTTTGCCCGGTCTTTTCGCCGTTCCATACCGCCGGAGCCTGAATCGCTGTATACCCCAGTTGGCGATCCTGCTGAGCAAGCAGTGCTTTCCGAATCAAGTCGTCGCTGGGGGATTCAGCGTTGTAAATACTGACCATCATATCGGTCAGGTTATCGGTAGTCAGGATGTTGGGTTGGGTACCGGGATCGCCAGGAAAAGTTTCTTCTCCCACCATCTTGAACGATACGCGAGTGTCGGTGTGGCCACGATCGCGCATCACCTGATTCATGTACTCCCAGCCCAGATAATCCATCAGTTGATTGGTGGAAACATTCCCACTGTAAGAGATCATGTCGTTCAGCAAGCTCTCCAGAGTGTAGTTCTGCCCCGTTCCCACCCTGCCACTGCTCTCGGTCCAGTTACTGGAATCGACGTAGATTTCCGTTTGTGGACTAAGTTTCTCGGTGGTGAGCTTGTGAGTGAGCGCGATCGCCACAGGCACTTTGATCAAACTGGCGGGACTGGCCGGCGCTTCGTTGCCTCGATAGCGACGGCATTCACGTTTGAGCGTGCAGAGCGTGATATGAAGGCGATCGGCCATTCCAGTACGCTCTGCGATCTCCTGTAAAAACCGGGAGCGCGAAGCATCCACGTAATCGCTGGCGATTGCAAAATTCTGGGAATATTCCACCAATTTTTCGGCGGCTCGACTGCGCATCAGCGAGTCTTCCGGGATCGCCCGCAGGTGACTGACTGCCTCCTGCCACAGCGCCTGGAGTCGTTTCAGGGTTTGCATCGGTGCAGTCATCGGATTAGTCTGACCCGCCAGGGTGCCGGCGGTATTCGCTGCTCGCACTGCCAGATACCAATCGCGCTGTGCTCTTTCTTCGATTTCTATGCGCACTTCAACTGCTTGCAGCACTTGCAATCGCTGGTTTGTACTGACCGTCGGTTGAGTTCCAGGAGAAACTGGGGACTGGAGTTCAGATTTGAGGCGATCGCGGGTTTGATAAAGTGCTTCAAGCGATTGAGGTTGATTGGAGTCAGCGGTTGCAGCGTCGGAAGCCTGCACCACCGGAGAGAGCGCCGCATGAGATTGAACCAGAACCGCAGTAACAACTACTCCCACCGCAAAGACTGGAGCCACCAGAAAGTAGAGAAGAAGACGCATCTACCTAAATCCTCACACCTGATCTCACATAAGTAGAAATTTATCCGAACAAGCGTCAACCTTTATTACTTGTTGATTCTTTCATGCGACAGATGACAGCTAAGAGTTCTTCATCCAATTACAGCGCTTTGCAAGCGCGTGTGGTACCAGGTTTTTGTTGAGAGCCGCGCTCCGCGTGGCTCTCAACAAAAACTTTGTTTCTATCTCAGCACAAAGCACTGTACCTGGATTTCATCTTTGCTTATTTGGACTAGCAAAACCGCCCGCAACCAGAATCCTGGAACCTTAACTTGATGTCGAACTGAGTCACATAAGCGAATCAATATTATTATGCACAGGTTTCAGAAAATTAGATAAAAATGCCGCCTAAATTCCATCATTGGTTGGATTGCACTTCGAAGATACGCTGATCGAAGAGGCTGTTGATAAAGGGGAATCGTCGATATCGCAAGGTACTTGATCCCCTTAAATGCCCCTTAGAGAATGTTTCAAGAGAGGACAGCCTGCCGTGTTCAGAACCTATCAATCTCCCTTATCCACCTCAATGGTATTTGAAAAGAACGGAGGAAATACTGCTATGTTTTTTGCGTGTGGCGCTTCTCGCCTGGAGGTTTGACTAAATCGCGTCAATTTTCCTGAAACACTGGCGGCATAAGCGTTTCAGGAAAATTGACGCAAAAAATCAAATGTACCGCGAAACGCTTTCTACAAGAGCGTTTCGCGGCATGGCCGAAAGCAATAGCCAAAAGTCCAGATCAGTAGTCCACCAAAGAAACTTTGCCTGGTTGGAGTGGCGAGCGAAGCGCGCCACACTAACCAGGCAAAGTTTTTCAACCAGGCAAAGTTCGCTTG
>CAZVXA010000441.1:0-2205 GCA_964630955.1 uncultured bacterium
GAAAATTCAGTTCACCCTGAGACTCGTGCAGAGTGGCGATCGTGGCTGGAGCAGAACCACATGCAGACGCAGGGAATCTGGCTGATCAGTTCCAAGAAAGGGAGCGGCAAACCCCGGTTTGACTATGAGGAAGCGGTGGAAGAAGCCCTGTGCTTCGGCTGGATTGACAGCAAGCCCAACAAGCTGGATGAGGAGCGATCACTGCTCTGGTTTGCTCCGCGAAAGCCGAAGACGGGCTGGTCTAAGATCAACAAAGATCGGGTGGAGCGCTTAATCCAGCAAGGGTTGATGATGCCACCAGGGTTTGCCAAGGTAAAGACAGCAAAAGCAGACGGTTCCTGGAGTGCGCTGGACGCAATTGAGGCACTAGAAATTCCACCGGATTTAGCAGCGGCGTTAACAGCTTACGAAGTGGCAAAACCGAACTTCGAAGCATTTCCTAAATCGGTGAAGCGCGGCATTCTGGAGTGGATTGCTGCCGCCAGGAAGCCTGAAACCCGTGCCAAGCGCATTGAAGAGACTGCACGGTTGGCTGCTGAAAATAAACGGGCCAATCAGTGGCGAGGTTAGGACAAATCCTGGCTCTGGAGCAACTGCATCTGGCGCATGGCCGCTCCACCAAAGACCTGATCGAAGCTATAACGATCGGCCACCTGACTGCGGACGATAAATTTGGGGTGCTCAATTTCCCACAAATCTGTGGTTGGCAAATTGGCCATTGGACTATCGGCAGCATGGGTGTGAGTCGCCCCCTCTCCGAAGCCAATATTGGAAATTAGATTGACCTCCGGGAGAATGGCCAGACCGTTGTTCAGCCAGCAGTGGTAGAGCCACTGATAATCCCAGGTGTCGATCAGACCTGCTGCCACCTGGTCGAAAAGCTGTGCCCAATAGGCCGCCTCCAGGGGATCATCGCAGAGGGAGTTGAGCAACCCGGAGTTGCGTATTTCTGGCCAATTGGTCATGGCAACATCGTAGTTCTGCCATGCCCGTTGCCAGGTGGCCCATCCCCAGATGTGAGTATAGCGGGGGCGGTTGAAAATGAGCAGTGCAACCGGGGGAGAGGAGATCATGGGGAATCAATCGTTGAGCTTGCTGCTGCCAGGATACCCGCAGAATCATTTTGATAAAACAAAGAAACCCTGATCGCGGGTAGCGGGGTGCGCCGCACCCCGCTACCCGCGATCAGGGTTTCTGAAGCGGGTCTGACGGGTTGGCGATCTGCGCCTGCCAGCTAAAGATCTTGCCATCGGCGTTATGCTGCCGTGCCGCCTGCTCTGCCAGGGCACCGTTGCCAGAGCAGATCGCCTCCACCAGTTGCTCATGTTCCTCCACCAGCACAGCCTGATCCTGGAATAGCGAGTCACAGCAGGTAATATACAGGCGAATCTGTTGCTCAATCAGGCGATATTGGTTCTCCAAACGAGAGTGCTCTGAGAGCTGAATAATGGTCTTGTGCAGAACAAAATCAGCTTCGGTGATGCTAGAGAAGTTTTTGCTGTTGACGGCGATCGCCAGCTTCCGGAGGGCTTCTCGCAACACCTTTGTTTTCTCAGGAGTCACCGCCTCGGCGACCAGTCGCGCTCCAAATCCCTCCATCTCGTTGCGCAGGGTATAGAGTTCCCAGGTGTCCTTAATCGTCAGTTGAGCAACGGTCCACCCCCGATGCAGCACCTGATTGACCAGTCCTTCATAGTAGAGCTGTTGTAGAGCGGCACGAATTGTTCCCCGGCTCAGGCCAAACTGCTCTGCGATCTGCACCTCCTTTAACCGGGACCCTTGAGGAAATCGCCCATTCAGGATCTGCTCCCGGATCACCGTTGCCACCTGACTTTCTAAACTTTGCGGAGGAGTTTTGAAGGAGGAAGAGGACGTTGCGTTCATAAAGTATCAGGGAATGATTACAGCAGTACTCAAAGAACCCAACAAAATGGCTGGAATTCTCATCCCAATTGGTGGCATTTGGGGAACTCAAATGGAACCTTGATTCGTCCAGTGGCATATGAAACAGTCCTGAATAACGCTCTGAATCGGCAATGAGGGGGGAGGCTCTGTCTGTCTACCCCTCATTACCCATCCAGGATTGAGTGCATCCTGGTTTTGTACGTGGCGTGGCCCGCGCACGTACAAAACTGGTTTTAGAAGCCTGCAAACATGGAATGCACGAGTGCATCCCACTTTTGCAAATTTCCAAACCCAGTTTTG
>CAZVXA010000442.1:0-2127 GCA_964630955.1 uncultured bacterium
CGACAACGCTAAACAGATACCTCTCTTAGAGAGCGTTTCGCAGCATTGTAAGCAAAATAATCAAAACTCCACTTACGAGCGGCTGGCCTGCTGCACCTCGGCATAGGCCGCATAGACGCCCTGAACGTTATACCAGTTGAGAAAGATGCGGGCGATTTCCAGGGCCAACTGGGGTTTTCCCTGGTCAATCAACCATTGAAGCAGGGGGGCGAGGGTTTTCTCGTTTAACCTGCCGCCCAGGGAGAGCAAGCCCCATAGCAAACGGTGTAGCCACGTCATCTGAATCATCATGCGCACATCCCAGGTCGGGTGCTTCTGGTAGAAGAGAATGCCCATGCGTCCTCGCTGAATCTCCTTGTCAATCAGGTTAGGAATCTGATTCAGCGCAAAGGGGGGATGCCAGTGATAGCCGACCGCCTGGGGGCATTTCACCAGCTTCAGGCCAAGTTGCTTGAGGCGAACCCCCAGTTCCAGGTCTTCCCACCCATAAAGCTGGAAGCGGGTGTCGAATAACCCTGCCTGCTCTAACCAATGACGGGCGATCGCCACGTTTCCAGTAGCGAAATAGGCGGCTGAAAAGTCGGTGACCTTGAATGGCTCCGAGGTGGGATCTTCAAAGTTGCAGGTGTTGATGACACTGCCGTAGGTAAACAGGCGATCGCTCCCCACTTGCTTTGCACCTTCTGTCAGGGCATCCGTGTGGGCCTGGAGAAATCCCTCGGTTACCACCAGATCGCTGTCAATGAAAATAATCGTGTCGCCCTTGGCATTCTCAATCCCCAGGTTACGGGCTGCTGCTGGCCCCTGGTGGTCTTGAGTCAGCAAACGGACATGGGGTAGTTCGGCGCTGTGCAATCGCAACCAGTCTACAGTGCCGTCGGTGGAGCCGTCATCGATTACCACGATTTCGTATCCTGCGATCGCTGTACCGGGAGCGAACATTTGGTGCTCCATCGCCCGCAGGCTCTTCTGCAAAATTGGCAGACGATTGTAGGTGGGAATGACAACGCTAAAAAACACAGTAAATAGGTTATTCCTTGATACGAACGCCCACGACAGGCGCGTTAAACCGATATGTTAGACCCTCCAACTCCATCGGAGTTCCCACCTTGACTTTGCTGTTGCCCAATACGGGGCCATCGTCGGTGATCTGGGCATTTCCCCGGAGCGTTACCATCATGTCAACGGTGTAGTCCAGTTCGGGGCGGGGGTCATCTTCTGCCTTCACAGAACCGTCAGGCTGGGGCACTGCCACTGTGCGGGGAAGTTCCTTCACGCCTATCACATCGAGCCGACCATAGGGTTGGTTGCGAATGACCACATTTGCCTTACCAGAAGTTTGTACGGCCTGGAGCAGCGCTTTTGGGTCACTCACGGTCAAACCCCGCACCATGACATCAACTTCGACTGCTTTGGACTGCCCTCCTAACTGGGCAACCGATGAACCAGACGTACCCGGAAACAGGAAGATTCCAGCAATCACCATCAAAATCACCAGCCCCGCGCCCAGATCGAGGATGTTAATCTTGCCAAATAGCCGCCCTTGAGAATCCAGAATCGCCATGAGTTTAACGGAGAAACGTGTCCCAGAGGGGATGCCCTGTGGGGAATGAACTCTGTCAGCCTAGCATGACTTTGCAACTGTCAGATTGCCTCCGAACCGATTCGGAAACCCAAATTGAAGAGGGCATAGCACTACAGCGCCACGCCTTCTCAAATTTAAGGTCTTTCAAGGGCAGTTTAGGGCCTACCTGCCGACTCAATCATTTCAGCCCCAGATAGCGTGTACCCCGGTATTGCATGGGTACAACCGCATCAGGAATTTCTGAACGTTTGGGCTGTTTGAACCGGACATCACTGCCACGATATTTTCCCACCATTTCACTGTCGGAGACTGCGATGCCAAAGGAGAGGTCGTACTGGGAGCCTCGGTAAGAAAGTTTCATGATATTGAGTGTAAGAAGAATAAACAATTCGAGCGCGCTAAGTTGCAGAGCTGGAGCGATCGCTATAGCCGTTCATCAGGGGGTGCTGCAATAGAATCGAGAGAACCCGAATTGCGGGAACTACAGCTCTTCCATTACAACAACCCTGGAGAGCAAACGGCATACTCCTAAAGTAGAAAAA
>CAZVXA010000443.1:0-2122 GCA_964630955.1 uncultured bacterium
CCTCTCTCAAAAACAATTCGGTTTTATTTAATTCGCGATCCTTAGTTGTTTGTTGTGGGAGGGGCGCTCAGTGCTTCTCTCATAACAACCAACCAACCGTCTAGAACATTACCTGACGAGAATAACTACAAAAAGTAAGAATTTGATACAGCATTTCTCACCCAGGTGAGACGTGCAATAATATCCCGAATCCATCACTTACAGCGCTTTAAGCTGAGATAAAATCAAAGTTTTTGTTGAGAGCCGCGCTCCGCGCGGCTCTCAACAAAAACTTTGTACCTCATGCGCTTGCAAAGCGCTGTAACCATGCCTTAAACCCATGTCTGTTATGGAGCAATCGCCCATTATGCTCACCCGCAAGCAATTCTGGGCACTCTGGCTGACGCTGTTTATGATCGCCTACAACCTGGCGGTGATGCAGCCCCTGATGCCGCCGATTGTGAGCACCTTTAATGTCAGTATTGGATTCATTCAGAGTGCGCTGGTGCTGTTTTCACTGGTAACGGCGGCCTTTGCGCCCACCACCGAAAACCTCTGCCGATTCTATGGTCGGGAGCGTGTCTTCGGAATTGGGGTGGTGTGCTACGGGATTGGGATTGCGATCGCCGCTACCAGTTCCGACATTTGGATTCTGGTGGCCAGCTTCTCCGTTCTGGCCGGGTTAGCGGCAACGCCACTGGTGAGTGCGCCCTGGGCCATGATAGATTTTGCCTACGACGGCAAGGAGGAACAAAAAGCAACCCTGGCCTTCCTTCTGGCAGGGGTGATGGGAGGACTGTCGGGGGCGATTATCGGGGGCTTAATTGCGTCGAGAGTGGGCTGGCGCTGGTCCTTTACGCCCTCCCTGATTGCATTCCTGCTGGTGCTGGTGCTGGGGCGATCGCTGCCCAGAACGACAATGAAGTTGAGCAAGGAGCCGATTGACTGGGTCGGTGGATTGCTGTCGCTGATTGGCCTGGGATCGATTCTGGTTGGCCTCAGCCTGGGGGGAGAATATGGCTGGTGGATCCGCAAACGTGCCTTTGTCATTGCCGGATTCATCTTCCCGCCCTTTCCGGTGTCGATTGTACCGCTGCTGATGGCTGTTGGCGTGGTGGCCCTGGGGCTATTTGTTTTTTGGCAGCGGCAACAGGCAAAACGTGGGGCTTCTCTGCTGCGGGTCGGGCTGCTGAAGCGAAAGGTGTTTGTCTGCGGGATGATGGCGGCGATGCTGCACACGCTGATCACCAGTGGTGTACAGTTTAATCTCTATCAACTACTGCCAAAGATTCTGAAACTGAATCCCTTTCAAACGGCGATCGCCGTTCTGCCCTACACGCTGACATTACTGGTCGTCCTGTTCGCACTGCTGCTGTATCTCAAGATCGAGCAGAGAATTGCCCCTAAGTACGTTGTTTACCTGGGCTTAGGGTTTCTGAGTATCGGTATTTTTGAGCTGTACAGCGTGATGAATCCATCGTTGAGTTCCCTCCGGTTACTGCCCGGTCTGGTAACCATGGGCATAGGGTCGGCACTGTTTCTGGCCTATATCTCCTCTCTCACTTATTCGGCTGCCAGAAGGGAAGAAAAACCGGAGGGTACAGGCATTTACAACCCTGTCCAAAATCTCGGTAATTCTCTGGGACGTGGCATTCTGGGGACAACGCTGATCTTCTTCGCCTCACGGGGCATTGTGAATGGTGTACTGGAAAAACTGGGCAGAGAATTGCCGCCTGCGCAACGGGAAGAGGCGATCGCCAGACTGCAATTCATGATCCAGACCTATGCAGACGACCAGATTCGAGAAGGCTTTGCCAGACTCCCTGACACGGTTCAGCCCTATCTCCAGTCCATTATTCAAACTTCTGCCTACGAAGGCTTCCGGTGGGCGTTGATGGTTTCACTATCGCTGTCTGTTGTTTGTTTTCTGTTCACGACTCAACTCCCTGGCCGTCCCCGCAGAGAGTCCACATCCTGAGGGCTGTTTTTTGAGCCTATCCGAAAGCCCAAACTCTGGCAGGCGCGACGCAGTAGCGTCGCGCCTGCCAGAGTTTGGGTTTTCGTTATTCAAATAGGCACTTATTACTGGACTTTTGACTAAATTGCGCCGATTTTTCCTGAAACGCTGACGCAGTCAGCGTTT
>CAZVXA010000444.1:0-2083 GCA_964630955.1 uncultured bacterium
CTTGACCCCACCCTGCTAACGCGAGGATGGGGAGTGCGACGAAGTTTGTTCAAATACTGCCGCACCAGCGGATGCAAGCGACACCATCCCGGAGCATCCTGCTCAAACTGCACCAGTGAGGCATTCTCTAATCGCGCCTTCAAGCCTCCCAATTTATAGGCTTCGCCCTCTACTCGTTGCATCACCGATTCCGCCAGATCCCACTCAATCCAGTCCAGGGCAAAATAGCTCAGCAGCCGTGCCACCTGCTGCGCCTCCGGTTCCAGCGTTTCCCAGGTCACATCAAGCGCCGCCTTTATCCCTCGCGCTGCCAGCATTTCATACTCATCCGATCGCACCAGCGCCGGGTCCTGCATCCCTTTTTCCTGCAACCCTGCCATCATTTGCGAGAGGGTTCGATAGCGATCGCGCCTCAAATAGCACCCGACCAGCTCAATCCCCAGCGGCAAATATCCCAGCGCCGCGCACAGGCGATCGGCGGTCTCCTGATCCTGCTCTACGCGCCCATGGCCTTCCAGTTTTGCCAGCAGCGATCGTGCCTCCTCCGGTTGCAGCACATCCAGCGCGATGGTCACCTCCTGCGATAGGAGATCCTGTCGCCGCGTCGTCACCAGCACTCGAAAGCGATCGTCCGTGGGCAGGAGCGATCGCACCTTTGCCCAGTCCGCCACGTCATCCACCACCACCAGCACCCGTCCACCCGGCTGCCAGTTTCGCCAGCACCAGAGGGCGATCGCATCCGTCTCGACCAGTTGCTCCTTTGCCCGGTCTAATCCCCTCAGCTTCAGGTCAAATTCCGCCTTCAGAATCACCTGGGTCGCCACATCCCCCGTCTGTCCATTCAGCCAGCACACCCCACCGGGAAAGTTCGCCTGATTCCGTCTGGCATACTGCACCGCAAGCTGAGTTTTGACCAGGCCGCCCATTCCCGCTACCGCCGAGATCACAGCCCGATCCGACGTTTGGAAAATCTCATCCAATCGTGCCAGCTCGTCCGTTCGTCCCACGAAATGCGGAGACGATCGATAGGGAATGTCATAGAGGGGCGTTACTCTGTCGGAGCCGGAAGCCGACGAATCCAGTCAATCTTTGCCGTAATTAATGTTAAATGTGTTGTTTGATCCGGCCTGAATCACGGGTGCATTCGGATCATTCACCTGTAATCCCTGCCCACCGTAAACGTTCTGAATATTGCGCCCCTCAATTTTGTCAATGTTGATGATTTGTGCTGCAATCTGCCTTACCTCGGCGGCAAACGGCTCATCCTCAAGCATTGCCACATTCAAATACGCCCCAACGGTCTGTAAGGCTTTCTCATCGCCGTTTTCTGCGGCTGCGATCGCCTGCTCCGCCGCTGCATTGCCCCGCAGTCGTTTCACCACGATCGCCTTCAGCTCATCTGCCTTCTTCAGTCCCGCCTCAAGTGTCTTCTCACCAAGCTTGCCGACGATTGACTCAATAAACTTCTTTCCCGGTTCAGACTGAGCAAAGTGACCCAAAAAGGCCAGTGCTGCGATTCCAAGCGCGCTAAATGGATCGGTCATCTGAATTCTCTGCAAATAGGGCTGTATCTTTTCTACCTTATGAATCGGCCATTAGGGATCTGCTGTTGAGTAAAACCATGGAGGCAGAGCCTCCAACAGGGAATTCCAGGCGGAGTCGGTGGATGTGATGGTAGAAACCGATTGAACGAATGTTAGTGATGTTCACATCCGATTTGTGAGGGCTGTATGGGCTTTAATTGCGGATCAATCTCGTTATTCAGGACATCACCCAGCCGTTGGACGTTGCCCTGCAAATCCTGAATCGTGCTGCCGAATTGAACCAGACGATTCACAGGGAGCAGGAAACTTTGGGTCAATAACTGGAAGGCCACCAGCATCCCAATGGTGAGCGTGCCATTGATCACCCGCAAACCGCCAATCGTCAGCAGAGATACCGCAGTTAAAGCAGTTAAAAGGGCAGGGAATACGCCCAGTGTCTTACTGATGATCCCTAACTCCTGTTGGGCATTCATTGCCTTTGTGTACTGACATCCTCCCCACGGCTATAAGCCGGGGGGTTCCTGAACTGCCGTTGCCCT
>CAZVXA010000445.1:0-2077 GCA_964630955.1 uncultured bacterium
TGAACTTTTTGGGGCGATCGCTCGTCTTCTATGCCGCTGACTCAATTGCCTGATACCCTGAATGAGTTGTTTCAATTCGACGAAGCAGCAATTTTATTATTGCTGGCGTAGCAGTTTGGTGGTGCTTAATTTCCTACAAATCAAGAAGCTGGCGAATTCAAAGAAGCTGCACCTGTGGCTGCTTCTGGTTTGGATGCTGGTCGGTGCGATTCTGCGGTTCGCCTGTCTGGAGTGCAAGCCACCCTGGACAGATGAGTTCTCGACGCTGGTTTTCAGTCTGGGCAATAGCTTTCGGGGAGTGCCGCTCGATCAGGTGATTGCGACCGAGGATTTGCTTCAACCCCTTCAACCTGATCCCTCCACAACGCTAGCGGATGTGTTCACCCACCTGATGCAGGAAAGCACCCATCCCCCGGCTTACTTCTGGCTGGCCCACCTGTGGATGAAGCTGTTTCCATCCGATGCGAACGGTCTGGTGAATCTCTGGGGGGCACGGGCACTTCCGGCTCTGTTGGGGGTGTTGTCGATTCCCGCAACCTTCGGCTTGAGTTGGCTGGCCTTTCGTTCGTGTCTGGCAGGGCAGTTCGCCGCCGCAACGATCGCCCTTTCACCCTACGGAATTTTTCTGGCCCAGGAGGCTCGTCACTATACATTAGCCATTTTGCTGGTGATCGCCTCTCTCTCCTGTCTCACCACCACCGTTCAACGCCTGGAACAGCGTTCTTCGCTTTCCCTCTGGCTCTGCGCCCTGTGGATCATCGTCAATGGGTTGGGTATCGCCGTTCACTACTTTTTTGTGCTGGCGCTGATGGCGGAAGGAATTTCGCTGGTCATCTACTGGGGGCTACGTCATCACTCTGGGGAATCGTTGCGTGTGACCCGCTCCTCCCGGTGGCGTTTGAGTGGAGTCGTAGTGGGTACGGCGATCGCCTGTCTGGCCTGGTTCCCGGAGGTCAGTCAAAACCAGGGTAGCAAGCTGACCGAGTGGATTCTGCTGGATCGCGACTCCCTCCTGTCATGGCTGAATCCCATTTTTCAGTCACTGGCCGCCTGGATTACGATGGTTTCTCTGCTTCCGGTCGAAGCCTCTCAGCTTCCGGTGATCATCGCGTCAGGGCTGGTGATGTTGATCTTCTTTGTCTGGGTGACCCCAAAAGTGGTGTGGGGATTGAAGCAACAGATGGCTCAACCGTCAGGAAGGCTGGCGGTGTACCTTCTGGGAGGATTTGTTGTGGGGGCGATCGCCCTGTTTTTTGTGATTACCTATGTGTTAGGCAAAGACCTGACGCGAGGGGCGCGGTATCACTTTGTCTATTTCCCAGCCGTGATGGTTCTTCTGGGCGGGAGTCTGGTAGCTGTCTGGCAGTCCCGAAGACGAGTGGTTTATGTCGTACTGCTGATGGGACTGCTGAGTGGCGTGACGGTGGTTAGCAATCTGGGCTATCGCAAATACTATCAGCCCGATCAGTTTGTCCGGTGGGTGCAGTCGCAGTCGCAGTTTCCAGTGCTGATCGCTACGGCTCACCGCACCCATGTTCAAACAGGGGAGATGATGGGAATTGGTCGGGAATGGCTGCATCAGCAGTCCTCTCCATCACCGCAGTTTTTACTGGCTCACTGGGATCAGCAACCTGAGACAGCGGTGGACAGCCTTGATCGGATTCTGGGTCAACAATCCCGCCCCTTTGATCTATGGGTGGTCAATTTTGAAAGTCCGGTTGACCCCTCGGCTCAGAAGTGTGGGGCGACGGCTCAACCCTCTGGGTCGATTTATGGCTACAAGTACAGCCACTACATTTGCCGATAGGTGACACAGCGGTTCTACCGCTGCGTTTGCTTAAACCCTATATCAGCAGTGGCGCGGAAAAAGTCGAAACCCAAAAAGCTGTACCGCCCTGAGCGAAGTCGAAGGGCGCTACAGCTTTTTGGGTTTCAAGCTTAATCGCGCCTACCGACTTGTAGTGGTGCTGAAGAATGGGTGGAAAAAGGCGTAAACGACATCCGTACCTCTTCTCACCAACCTGATTACAGCGCTTTGCAAGTGCTTGAGGTACAAAGTTTTTGTTGAGAGCCGCGC
>CAZVXA010000446.1:0-2075 GCA_964630955.1 uncultured bacterium
CGATCGACAGCAAAGGACTGACGATATTGAAAATGCAGTAGGGCAGATACAACAATGTTGGGACACCGAGCGTGACTGCCATAAAGGCACCACAGGAGTTCCAGGGTACCAGTGGAGAGGTAACTGTGCCTCCATCTGCCGCTGCACGGGAAAGGTTTTGGGATTGCAGACCGCGCTTCTGGAACTCCAGACGGAACAGTCGGGCAGGCAAAACCAGGGCAATGTATTGATCGCCCGCAATGATGTTCAATCCCAGTCCCGTCAGTACGACCGTCGCAAATAACTGTCCCGTTGAGTTAACCCGCAGCAGCACCGGATTGATCAGTTTGGCCAACAAACCAAATTCTTCCATCAGGGTGCCAAAGGTGACTGCACCGATGATGATCCAGAGGGTGAGCAGCATACTATCCATGCCACCCCGCGACAACAGTTGATCAACGTCTGCGATACCCGAATTTTCCTGATAGCCATTGGCCAGCGCCATCCAGATGCCCTTGATGTAGACCACGGGAAACCCCAAATTCGGGTCATTAACGAAGCGCTGAATGGCCTGCGGCTGCAAAATCGCGCCTGTAATTCCACCCACGATCGCCGCACTCAGAATCGCCAGCGATGGCGGTGTCTTGCGGATCGAGAGAAACACCAGGAAGGCCAGGGGAATCAGGTTCAGTGGTGTAATCCAGAACAACTCGTTGAGTTTGGTCAAATCTGTTGCCGCCTCAACTGTAGTGGAGACCTCTGCGGTTAGCCCCAGAACAATAAAAGTAACAAACGCGATAATGAACGAAGGAACCGAAGTCCACACCTGAGTACGCAGATGAGTATAAATATCGACACCAACAAGTTGAGCGCTCAGAATGGTTGTTTCCGATAAGGGAGATGTCTTATCGCCCAGATAGGCTCCAGAGATCACCGCCCCTGCAGTAATTACCGGAGACACCCCAATCAATGACGCCACCCCCACCAGACCTACACCAATCGTTCCTACCGTTGTCCAGGAACTACCAATGCTGAGAGCAACCACCGCGCAGATCAGAGCAGATGCAGCATAAAACCAGGCTGGCTGGAGCAATTGAATACCATAGTACACCATTGTGGGAATGGTACCGGACATATTCCAGGTACCAATCAATGCGCCGACTGCTAAGAGAATAAAGATGGCGCTGACAATCGAAGAAATTGCTCTGGAGCCAGATGCTGCAATCTCATCCCAGGGATGCCCGTTTTTGAGAATGACCAGGGCTGCAACCATGGTACTGACGAGCAGCGCCACCTGAACGGGGCCACTGATCGCATCCAGCCCAAACAGATAGACAGCACCTGCAATCGAACTAATGAGGACGGCAATTGGAATCAGAACATCAATGTAGGAAGGTTCTTGAATCCTGCGTTGGGGAGAGGGCTGAGGAGTCATGAGGCATCTCCAACAAATCAAAAAATCCCATCAGAAACCTGCCTTCAGGCTTTTGGGCGTTTGTTAACCAATCAAAATCAAATCAATCGAAAAAAAGTTTTGAGATCTGGAAATTGCTTTGTGGCGCAGCGCGGCCACGCCACAAAGCAATTTTTGATAAAGTCTAGTACGCTTCACGCACTCAAAATCAAGAATCCAGTGGGTTTTAAAGCACGCCCTAGTAAATCGAAACAATTCCTGTCTCGTTAATATTCAACGCTCGATCGCCCGGTGCCACACTGTCTTTGGGGATTACCTCGACCATGATCGTGTTGCCAGAGATGGTGTAGTTATACTGAGTGCTGGCGGTCTGGCCAAACGGATAAATAAACAGGTTTGTTGGTGCCGATGGAAGCGATACAATCACTTCTGCGCTCGGTTCAATCTTGACATTGGCTCCTCCCGAAAAGCCGATCGCCAGTGTAGTTGGCGTATTGTTCAGAACCATCACATCAAACGGTTTGGCCGGATCAATCTGACCAACGGGAAGCAACATTGCAGGATCGATAGTTGGTGTTGTTTGGGCGATCGCCAGATTGGTGCTGAGGGCGATCGCACCACAGGTTAGGGGAACCAAAAGCAAGTATCTTAGAGGTTTGCAATAAAATAAAATCCCAGTAAA
>CAZVXA010000447.1:0-2041 GCA_964630955.1 uncultured bacterium
GTGTGTAGCAGATGGATATCAGAATCCACGATGCAGGGACTCTTGCCGCCCAGTTCCAGAGTTACGGGAGTCAGGTGTTTGGCGGCAGCGGCCATGACAATCTTGCCGATCGCCGTTCCTCCTGTGAAGAAGATGTGGTCGAACTTTTCTTCTAATAGTGCCTGACTGGTTTGTACATCGCCTTCAACGACCGTGATGTAATGGGAGTCAAACGTTTTGGAAATCAGGTCGGCCACCAGTTGAGAGGTTGCGGGAGCCAGCTCCGAGGGTTTGAGAAGGGTGCAGTTACCAGCGGCGATCGCTCCCACCAGTGGCGACAGCATGAGCTGAAACGGGTAGTTCCAGGGGCCAATAATCAACACAACGCCCAATGGCTCCGCTTGAATCCACGCAGAGGCAGGCCATTGCTGAGTAGGAACACTGACCTTCTGGGGTTTTGCCCAGGAGCGGATACGTTTGAGTGCAAAGTCAATCTCTTGCAGAACGCCGACTTCCGTCACGTAAGCTTCCAGCTCCGGTTTTCCTAAATCGTCCTTGAGCGCTTCCAGTACTCGTGGCGCATACGCTACGACCGCCTGCCGTAATCGCTTCAGTTGCTCAATCCGAAAATTGACATCTCTAGTCTGTCCCGTAGCGAAAAACACCCGCTGCCGCTTGAGCAGATCTCCAATCTCCTCTTCCACAAGCTGCACCATTGCCTCTCTCCTGGGGTTTAGAATGAAACCGCAGCGCACCACAAAAAGGATGACGCTAGATTAACGTTATCTATCGTAGCGTTGCTAACTCTAAACTTTTGTGCGATCGCCCACTCTCAAGATACCTTTTGCTCACGCTCCCTTGCCCTCATGAAATGGCTCCAGGATCTTCCTCGATGGCTGGTTTGGGGACTGGCGCTTCCCCTGCTGGCGCTCAACGGCTGGATTATTCTTCAGGCGTTTGAGTACTTCCGGCAGTTCATTTCGGTGTTTATTGGGGCGAACCTGTTTGCATTTCTTTTGAATTATTCTGTACGGCTGCTCCAACGTTGGGGTTTTTCCCGCTCCCATGCGGTGTTTCTGGTGCTGATGCTATCGGTTGCAGGGATTCTGATTCTGGGGGTAACCCTGATTCCAGTGCTGGTGGATCAGGTGAACGGGTTGGTTCGTCGTCTACCGGAGTGGGTGTTATCGGGAAATGATCAGATCAATACATTTCAGCAGTGGGTGGATGAACGTCGCCTGCCGCTGAACTTTTTTATTCTGGTGAGACAGGTGCAGGAGAATTTTGCTGCACAGGTGCAGGCTGCCAGTGGTCAGATTGTGGGACTGGGACTGGGGCTGGCCGGAGGCGCGGTAGATTTCATCTTCATGGTGGTGTTGACGTTCTATCTGCTGCTGTATGGCGATCGCCTCTGGGAGGGTATCTTCCGCTGGCTCCCTGAAGACTGGGGGACTCGCCTGCGCTCCAACCTGAGACAAAGCTTCCATAACTATTTTAGTGGTCAGGCATCGCTGGCAGTGTTGATTGGGCTGGCACTGATGCTGGTATTTCTGGTGCTGCAAGTTCCTTTTAGCCTGCTGTTTGGATTCATTGTCGGACTGATGACATTAATCCCTTTGGGCGCACCGCTCACAGTAATGCTCGTGAGTTCTCTGGTGGCTTTGACCGATGTCTGGTTGGGAATTAAGGTGCTGGCGGTGGGGCTGCTGGTGGAACAGGCAATTGAAAACATCATTGCGCCTCGATTACTGGGGCGCTTTACCGGCCTCAATCCGGTGTGGGTATTGGTGGCACTACTCCTGGGCACAAGAATTGCAGGGTTATTAGGGCTGCTGGTGGCGATTCCGATCGCCGGATTCATTAAAACTACGCTGGACATGGTGTGGACTGAACGAGATGAGGCGAACAGTCTTTAATTGTTCAGTATTTTCCCTTCAATGCCGCGAAACGCTCTCGCAGAGAGCGTTTCGCGGCATATTTGGTTTTAGTGCCGATTTTCCCTAAAAAGCTGACTGCATCAGCTTTTTAGGGAAAATCGGCACAATTTAGTCAAAAGTCCAGT
>CAZVXA010000448.1:0-1996 GCA_964630955.1 uncultured bacterium
TTGTGAATCGACAGCAGCGTAAAGGCCAGCAGTTCGCGTGCGTGGATCAGGTGGCTGAGGTAGGCGCGGGTGAACTGACGGCAGGTGTAGCAGGGGCAATTCTCATCTAAGGGGGTAAAGTCGGTGCGGAAGCGGTTATTTTTCACGTTCCAGCGCTCGCCCCTGACCAGTGCTGCTCCATGTCGGGCCAGTCGGGTGGGAATCACACAGTCGAACAAATCGACTCCAGAAGCGATCGCCTGCACCATCTCCCGATAGGTTCCCACCCCCATCAAATAGCGAGGTTTGTTCTGCGGCAGCAGGGGAGCGGTCGCTTTGACAATTTTCTCAATCAGCTCTGCGGGTTCTCCCACACTAACACCGCCAATCGCATAGCCATGAGCGTCTAATTGGGCGATCGCCGCTGCGGCCTCCTGGCGCAGATCGAGATAAGTTCCCCCCTGGACGATGGGGAATAGTGCCTGATCGGGTCGCTGATGGGCGGCAAAACAGCGCTCCAGCCAGCGGTAGGTGCGATCGGTCGCCGCCTTCACGGCCTCCCAGGAAGCGGGATAAGGTGGGCATTCATCAAAGGCCATGATCACATCGGCTCCCAGTGCATTCTGAATGGCAATGGATTTCTCTGGGGTCAGGTCAATAATTTGCCCATCGCGGGGCGACTTGAATTTGACCCCGTGGTCGGAGATCGATCGCATTTCACTCAGGCTGAACACCTGGAACCCACCGGAATCCGTCAGCATGGGACCATCCCACCCCATAAAGCGGTGTAACCCCCCGGCCTGCTGCACAATATCCTCACCCGGTTGCAGGTGCAGGTGGTAGGTGTTTGATAGCACCATCTGTGCCCCGGTATCTCGAAGCTGCTCCGGGGTGATGGTTTTGACATTGGCCAGGGTTCCCACGGGCATGAACCGGGGGGTGTATACAGAACCATGCGGAGTTTGAAACGTGCCCGCCCGTGCTTTTGTATGTGAGCAGTTTGCCTGACAATAGAAAGAAAATGCGCCCAATGCTGATGTCGCCCGAAATTGCTTTCCCATTATCAATGAGAATCAGCCCGATTGGCGATCGTATCTAGCCGGGAAACGTGTCATCATCAAGCCGCATATCCCAACTTGCAGAAAGGACTTCTGCAACGACCGCTTCCAGGGCTGCCGCATCGAGTTGACGGTTGTGGTGATCCTGTAAGGCGTTGGAGAGGGGAACCAGATGCAGCTTGAGATTTTCCTGTACCAGCTCAAAAGTGGCGGTGGCGGGCGATCGCCCTAATTGAAGGTAATCAAAGCTCTGAACGTTGAGATATAGCGCATGGTTAGCGACGAGCGTTGACCGACTGGGGTCGGCAAAAACTTCCAGTACGTAGCCTTCACCCTCACTGCTCAACTTGCCGTCCTGATAGTAGCTGTAGCGAACTCTGGAGAGATCGGCCAGCAGCCGCTGCATATCCTGCTTGTTGACAACAATGCCCGTATCGACAATGCAGGGAGCGGGTAGGTGGGAATTTCCAGATAGGGGATCGTGACTCATAGATTCATTAGGAATGGCCTGAAAACCAACGGGGAGTAGCATTTAGAGGCAATCAGTCTTGCGTAGTCCCAGATAGAAAAACTCTTATTATAGATGCCTGATAACAGATCGGTAAGATTTGGCTGTTAAGTAATTATGCAAATGTGGGCACTCTCCTTCAGGAAAACTCTCAACTGCCTCCGTAAAATGGCTCATTTTCAGCCATGAGGACGAAGAGAAGCACTTTCCTCAGTCGAACCACGACCTGTGTTCATCTTATCTCAGGTTTTTTGGCAGGTTCCTTTCGGTATTTACGGAAATTCTGTGAAGAGGTGTACAGGAATTACTGAGGCGAACAGGGCAACGGACTGACCTGCGAACTGCAACCTCCATACGGGTCTAACACGGCTCTCCTAAGGATTGTTGATAAATTAGCCTGGAATATTTTTTTGAGAGAAGCGGGGGGGGGGGGGGGGGGGGGGGGGAAAAA
>CAZVXA010000449.1:0-1983 GCA_964630955.1 uncultured bacterium
TTAGGGTATGAATTTACCCAAAGTTGAACTGTAGGATGGGCAAAGGACGGCAGTCAGTGCCCATCACCATTCGTATGCATTGATGGGCACGCTTCGCTTTGCCCATCCTACCCTGCTTGCAAAAATAACTTGGACAGGCAAGGGGCAGGGTCATTTCATTCTCGATTTAGGGTATGAATTTACCCAAAGTTGAACTGTAGGATGGGCAAAGGACGGCAGTCAGTGCCCATCACCATTCGTATGCATTGATGGGCACGCTTCGCTTTGCCCATCCTACCCTGCTTGCAAAAATAACTTGGACAGGCAAGGGGCTTAAGCCCCTTGTTCGAGAGCAGGCGTTGACCCAAAATGATTACCTTATTCTCACAAGCTGCCTAAGTATGACGGAACCTGTGGGTTTGAAAGCTTTCAGAAGCTTCAGGAGAATCCCTTGAATCGCTCTCTGGCTGCTTTGAAGGATTCCTGCATGACGGCCTGAATGCGCTGGGGGTTGGGTTTCTTGCCGCCCATCAGATCGCCAAAGTAAACGCAGGCTCCTTCACCCAATGCCCAGGTATAGGCAGCCGCCCAGGATGCAGCGATGACGCTGCCAAAGCCGGGAAGGAATTTAATGAGCTCACGTCCGATCGCCTGTGCCAGAAATCCTCCAGCGATCGCACTCACAACGCCTCCCGCCTGGGCCGGTGTCAGCGTCTGACCGTAGAGTTTGCCCAGAAGTACAACGAGAGAAACTTGCAGGGTGGTGAGCACTGGCATGGTGGCAAAGGGCAGTGGAACTGCTGCGGCTCCGGCAGCGATCAGTGAGAAGGCCATGATGTAGTGTCGGCCTGCATCCCGGTAGAGGTTACCAATGCGATCGCTTACGCCACCTTCAATCAGTTGGTGAATCGTCCGGGCCTCTGCTTCAGGGAGAAGATCAGCGAGGGCATCGCGGAAGGCTTCTAATCCATAGAAAACTGGGGTATAACCATCCTCCTCCAATGTGAAATCAATCAGAACAGCAGCATCGAACAGTTCGGCAAAGGTTTTCTGGTGAGCGGCAAAAGCCCGCTCGATGGCCTCGAATTCTGGCGGATAGGCGGGGTGGTCTTCGGTGTTGGGGGGATAGACCTCATGCAAACAGGTGACCACCAGCAGGCAGGGAATTTGGGGAAACCGTTGGCGCAACTGTTGGGCGATCTGACGCAGAGTGTCGGTGGCAAAATCGTTGATTTTCACCGTGAGAATCAGGACTCTGGCCAGGTGCGATCGCTGCAATTCATCCATCAGTTCTGCGATCAGTGCCTCGGTGTCGCGGTTGGTGTCACCCAATCCAACGGTATCCGTGAAGGTCAGCAGAGGAAGATCACTGGAGGGATAGCTATAGCGTTGGGTGTACTGCGTGTGGGGGCGAAATCCCTGTCCCACAACGTCGGCTGACACACCCGTCAGGCCACGGACAATCGAGCTTTTTCCCGCCTGCGGTTTGCCAATCAGCAGGGCTTCGGTGGTGGGAAGTTCTGCTCGAACAGTTTCTAAGATCTCAGCAATCTGCGCTTCATCGACGCTAAACCACTGCTGTACCATCTGCCCTGCATCCCCTTTCGGCAGAAGTTTTCCGAGGCGTTCTGCCAGTCCGCTCAGGTTGCTGGTGACCTGTCCCCACCAGGATGTCCCGGTACTTTCCGGTTTCTCTTCCATATGCTGCTGATCCACCATATCCCCACCCAAGGATGAATACCAGATTCATGCTAGTTCAGGTTCACTCAGAGAGAAGTAGGGAAAACCCAAATTGAGAGATAGCGATTTCAACTGTGCTGGCTGGTCAACTATGCTGGCTTCGACTCCGCTCAGCCAGCATAGTTGACCAGTCATGTTTGAGAACGTTTGCAAAGATCAGTCTTCAGTCGCGAAAGGGACTTGATCCTCCTAAGGATCGTGAACAAATTGTAACTTCTCAAAAACCGCTGGTAGTGGAGGGAGAGAGGGGTTGCCAAAAGGGAC
>CAZVXA010000450.1:0-1965 GCA_964630955.1 uncultured bacterium
TCCCCCCCCCCCCCCCCCCCCCCCCCCCCCCCCCCCCCCCTCTCTCAAAAACAATGACAGGTTAATTTGTTCACAATCCTTAACAAGGGGAGGGCTGGGATGGGGCCAAACCACTCGAATCAATCTCTACAACCGAATCAATGTCTAACAAACTCCTCTTTCTCCTCCTTGACGGTCTCCGCTTCGATGTCGCCCAGGTCTCCCTGGGTTACCTGGGGCACCTCGTCGAAGTCGGACTCGCCAGTTCTCACCGGGTACAGGCAGAACTTCCCTCCGTCTCCCGCCCCGCCTACGAAGTTCTGATGACAGGCACTTCCTGCTCGGTCAATGGCATCACCTCCAATAGCGTTGTTCGCCGCTCAAATCAGACCAGCGTGTTTCACCTGGCCCAGCGACAGGGACTCACCACCGCTGCCGCCGCCTACTATTTCTTTAGCGAACTCTACAACAGTGCGCCATTTCATTACCTGAAAGACCGGGAGCAACACGACCCCGAACAACCCATCCAGCATGGTCAGTTCTACTGGGATGATACCTACCCTGACTCCCATCTGTTTGCCGATGCCGAAGCGCTACGACGGGACTTCCATCCCGACTTCATGGTGGTGCATCCCGGTGGTATTGACCATGCGGGGCACCAGTTTGGCGGTGAGTCGCGAGAATATCGGAATCGGGCTGCTGCAATAGACGATCTGCTGGCGCAATTTCTTCCCCTCTGGATGCCGGACTATCAAATCCTGATCACGGCGGATCACGGAATGAATGCGGATGGTCAACATGGGGGAACATCTGTGGCGGAACGGGAAGTTCCACTGTTCTGTATTGGCTCCAGCTTCCGACCGGGGGTGTATGAGGAGACGGTGTCGCAGTTGGCGATCGCCCCTTTGATCTGCCACTTGTTGGGGCTGGAACTGACGGAAAAAATGCGATCGGATTTGATTGTGGGGGTGTGGGATGGGTAGGGGCGTTGAAAATTCCTTTGGGTGTTGTTTATGGCTGTGATTCAACTGGTTGTGTTTGATATGGCGGGCACCACCGTTAAAGATAACGACGAGGTGCTGGCCTGTTTTTTGGCGGCGGCTGATGCCACCGGATTAGAAGCGGGTCGAGCAGAGGTCAATCCGATGATGGGTTGGCCAAAGAAGCGGGTGTTTGAGGCCCTCTGGAAGCAGCAGATTGGGGAGCATCATCCCGATTACTGGACGAGGGTAAACAGCTCTTTCGAAAAGTTTAAGCTTTTACTGGAGGAGCATTATCGGACGCAGCCAGTGGAGCCGACAGAGGGATGCCTGGAGGTGTTTGAGTGGCTGCGATCACAGCACATTAAGATTGCCCTCAATACTGGATTCTATCGAGAAGTGACCGATATTATTCTGCATCGGTTGGGCTGGGATCAGGGACTCAATAAGGATTATATCGGCACGGAATCCTCCATGATTCAATGCTCCGTGACCCCTTCAGAAATCTACAACAGTGAAGGACGGCCTGCTCCCTACATGATTCAAAAGGCGATGTATCAGTTGGGGATCAAAGACCCACAAAGAGTTGCGGTGCTGGGAGATACCCCTGTCGATTTAGAAGCGGGATTTAACGCAAATTGTGGCCTGGTTTTAGGCGTTACCAGTGGGACGCATACCCAGGAGGAATTGCAGAACTATTCGAATCATGGCTTAATTGGTTCGCTGCGTGAATTGAAGGGTGTCTCTCAGTTTTGCGATTAGTGCGGACGAAGCTTGCGCTAATCGCAAAACTGGTTTTACAAATTTGCACAAGTGAGATGCATTCTGAATTGAAGAACAAATTGCCTTAATTTTATGTCCAATTCTTATCACTTTGATGTGGCGATCGCCGGAGCTGGAATTGTCGGTCTGGCTCATGCATTTGCCGCAGCAAAACGTGGCCTGAAGGTCATTGTTTTTGAACGAAATCCCTATGCGGTTGGAGCCTCCATTCGCAATTTTGGTA
>CAZVXA010000451.1:0-1939 GCA_964630955.1 uncultured bacterium
ACGGCCAGAAACCAATCTGCCCGTTTGTACCACTGGGGATGGAGCGGATCGTAGTAGAGATTGAGGTCAGATGCGGTGAAGTAATTGTTGCGACGATAGCCAGAGAGGTGAAGGGTACGGCTGAGCAGTTGCGGTTGCAGGTCATGAAATTCGTCGGGCAAGCCGGGTTCCTCCAGGCTTTCACTGGGCAAATCGTACATCGTCGGCAGAGGGAATTGCAGCGAAGGGGCTGATTCACCGGACTGCCTGGGCAAGTGGGGAAAAGTGACCATGGTGCTATGCCAAACGCAAATGCTGCAAGGTCTGAACGAATGATTATATTTTACTGTAAGGTTCAGGGGCGTAGTGTGCCATCGTTCATCCATTTCCCTTGCAGGAGGCATAAGAGCAATGGTTTGATAGACTGTGCCTCAAAGCAGCGGCTAGAGCTTGGGGCGTACAGCGCTCATTGACCAGCTAGTTAAATTTATTCATGCATAGGCGAAATTTTCTGAAGATATTTGGTTTAACGCTGATGGGATCTGCTCATAGTGCCTGTAGCGAAAAATCACCAGGAGATATAGCAACATCCAGTAAGAAGCGTGTTGTGGTGATTGGTGCTGGGTTATCTGGTCTTGCTGCTGCGCAGGAATTGCATAGACAAGAGTATGAAGTTATTGTCGTTGAAGCTCGCGATCGAATCGGTGGACGAATTTGGACGAGTTCTAAATGGCCTGATATGTTCTTGGATTTTGGAGCAACATGGATACATGGAACTCAGGGCAATCCGTTAACGGATTTGGCTGACCAAATCAATGCGAAACGGCTGACAACAAGTTACGACAGGACAGCAACATATACCACCTCTGGACAACTACTCTCTAAGGCAGAAGAAGTCCGCTTAGAAAATTTCAGGAAGAAAGTATTCGAGGAGTTGAAGAAGGCTCAGGACAAAGATCCAGATGTCTCGATTCGACAAGTGACTGAACCGTTGATCCACCAAGTTGACAATTCCTCGGAGTCGTATCGCTTTATCAACTTTATTCTGAGTGGTGAGATTGAACAGGAGTATTCGGGAAGCACTGAAAGACTTTCTGCTCATTGGTATGACAGTGCCAAAGAATTTGCTGGCAATGATGACCTATTCGTTCAAGGATTTAGAGTCATTCCAGAGTTTCTGGCCCAAGGGTTACGGATCGAACTGGGTCAGGTGGTGAAAGAAATTCAATGGCATCAGTCACCCATTCGAGTGATGACGCAAAAGACCGAGTTTCTAGCCGATCATGTTATCGTCACTCTGCCGCTAGGAGTTTTGCAAGCTGGAAAGGTGCGCTTCACCCCCGAATTACCCCAGAACAAACAGACTGCGATCGCCAAACTGGGTATGGGTGTCCTGAACAAATGCTATCTTCGATTTCCTGATGCTTTTTGGCCCGCTGATGTTGATTGGTTAGAGTATATTCCGGCAAGTCATGGCGAGTGGACAGAGTGGGTGAGCTTGAATCGAGTGGCTAATATACCCATCCTGCTCGGATTTAATGCTGCCGATCGGGGGAGAGCGATTGAAGCATGGTCGGATGAACAGATCGTTGCGAGTGCCATGCAAACCTTAAGGACGATCTATGGAGTCGGCATCCCCGAACCTATTGACTATCAAATTACCCGGTGGGCAAGCGATCCGTTTTCGTTGGGTTCATATTCATATAATCCTGTTGGTGCAGTGCCAAAGATGCGCCAAGAGCTTGCTGCACCACTCGGAAAGTCCGTGTTTTTCGCGGGCGAAGCAGCTAATGAGGACTATTTTGGGACTGCTCATGGTGCATATTTATCTGGTTTGCGTGCAGCCCAAGAAATCCTGGAAATATAATCTGGTGTTGCCCAACAGTGCCCATGTCTACCGCCCGCCTAGTACTCGGCGGCTTAAGTTTACCGATGATTGGTGGTGTGGCGCGCTTCGCGC
>CAZVXA010000452.1:0-1914 GCA_964630955.1 uncultured bacterium
TGGCTCTTTTGGGGAACACTGAAGCCAATTGTCCTGCTCCTCTTCTCTATGGAATCGCACGTTGCTGTTGCCCTGAATGCCCTGCCTCAGCCTTCTGACTCTGAATTAGAAAAACTTCGTTCTCAGGTTGCTCAGCTTCAGCAAGAACTGGCTATGTGTAAACGAGCAGAAGCAGAGTTAGAGGACAAAATTGCAGAGCGCACCATTGAACTGGAGCAACAAAAAAATTTGCTTGAACTGGTGATGGATGCCATCCCACAACATATCTTTTGGAAGGATAAGGACTCGGTTTATCTGGGCTGTAATGGCAACTTTGCCAGAGCCGCTGGTTTTACAACCCCCCAGGAGGTGATTGGAAAAACTGACTATGATATGGCCTGGAAACCGGAGGAAGCTGACTGGTATCGAGAACTTGATCGCCGCGTCATCAGCAGCAATTTTCCTCAGAAAGCCGTGATTGAACCCCAGACACATGCAGACGGTAAGCATGGCTGGTCTCGCACCACAAAGGTACCTCTGCACGACAAAGCAGGAAATGTGGTGGGTATATTGGGTACCTTTGAGGATGTAACCGAACTGTTTGCCGCGCAAGCAGAGCTTGAAGCCAGCCAGCGAAAGCTCTCGGCGGTGTTAAGTAATCTGCCGGGAATGGCTTATTCCTGCAACAATGATCAAGGTTGGAGCATGAATTTTGTCAGCGAGGGCAGCTTTGCGTTGACGGGCTACCGCCCAGATGAACTGCTTAACGGCACGGTTCTCTATCGTGAAATTATTCATCCAGACGATCAGGAACTGCTTTGGCGAGAGGTGCAGCTTGCGATCGCAGACAATCGCTCCTATCAGGTCGTCTATCGAATTTGCACTGCCAATCAGCGGGAAAAATGGGTGTGGGAACAGGGCAGGGGAATTTTCTCTCCGGCTGGAGAACTGCTTTCGCTGGAGGGATTCATCACCGATATTACAGAGCGAAAGCGGGCAGAGGAGGCGCTCCAGCGATCCGAAAGCCAGTTGCGGCAGCAGGCCCAGGAGCTGGAACAGACGCTATGGGAGTTGCAACGAACCCAGTCTCGTCTGGTTCAAAGTGAAAAGATGTCCAGTCTCGGCCAACTGGTGGCGGGTGTTGCTCACGAAATTAATAACCCGGTGAATTTTATCTCTGGTAATCTGACCTATGCCAACGACTACACCCAGGAGTTGCTGCATCTGGTGAGCCTTTATCAGGAGCATTACCCCGATCCTGTTTCCGTTATTCAACAACAGGCTGAGGCGATCGATCTCCCATTTCTCCTGGAAGACCTGCCCCGACTACTGACCTCCATGAAGGTTGGCGCTGAGCGAATTCAAAAGATTGTGGCTTCCCTGCGAAACTTCTCTCGAATGGACGAGTCTGAGGTGAAGTCGGTGGATATTCATGAGGGCATCGACAGCACCCTGATGATTCTGCAAAATCGCACAAAGGCCAGATCCGATCGCCCCGGTATTGAGATTTTGAAAGATTATGGTTCTCTGCCGCTGGTAGAATGCCACGCCGGACAGCTCAATCAGGTGTTTATGAATTTACTCAGTAATGCAATTGACGCCCTGGAGGAGAAGAGCGAGCAGTTAGGGACTTCGTTTGTTCCAACCATTCGGATTCATACTCGAACGATTGAGGGTGACCCCGCAGGAAGTAGCTCTGATAAACGCATCAGTATTCGTATTTCAGATAATGGCCCTGGTATGCCGGAGACGGTTCGGTCTCGTATGTTTGACCCCTTCTTCACCACAAAACCCGTTGGCAAGGGAACCGGAATGGGACTCTCGATCAGCTATCAGGTGGTGACCGAGAGACACGGGGGAACGCTCCAGTGCCTCTCTCAGCCGGGGGAAGGAGCCGAGTTTGTGATTCAGATCCCGATCGCTCCACCCAAAAGC
>CAZVXA010000453.1:0-1908 GCA_964630955.1 uncultured bacterium
TGAGTTGCTGCAAGCGCGGCTTCGCCGCGCTTGCAGCAACTCAATTCCGGGGTTTGTTAAATTTCTGCTCCTCAGGGGTACGCGATAGACGCTCAACGCATACTAAGAGAGCGTTTCGCGGCGAATTTGATTTTAACGCCGATTTACGGTTTTCTCCGGAGGGCGATCGCCCCCAGTGAAAAATAAAGATTGAAGGTTGAACCGCCCCCAGCAATCAGGGATACTCTGCAACTTAACCCCCTCTTTACCGACTCCGGAGCACAAGGGGTGTAACTTAAGAAACGTTTCAGAAAGAGCAGTTCAGTCTCTACAATTAGAAAGCCTTAACTGAATCAGCAGTGAGGCAGAAACATTTGGAGGTCAAAGGCACCGTGAATATAGGTGAGGCTTTTGCAAAAGGCGGGATCGCCATGTACCCCCTGCTGCTGCTCTCCATTCTGTCCTTTTGGGTGGTGTTTGAGCGAGTCTGGTTTTGGTGGAAACTGCTGACCCACGAACGCGAAGTATCGGGGCGAGTGCTGGAAGCCGCAAGACGTGATTGGTCAGCAGCAGCAGATATTGCCAGTAAGTCTACCAATCAGCCGATTGGGCGGTTTCTCAATGCCGGCTTGCAGTTGGATCGACCCGATCCTGAAGTCTTCCAATTGGCAATGGAATCGACAGCGAATGATGAGATTTCGGCAATGCGCCGGGGTGAAAAGATCCTGGAGGCAGCGGTTGCTCTTTCCCCATTGCTGGGTCTGCTGGGGACGGTGCTTGGTCTGATTAGCTCGCTTGGCTCCATTCGTCTGGGCGATTTAGGAACCGCTGCTACAGAAGGCGTAACGCTTGGTATCTCAGAAGCCCTGATTTCTACTGCTGCAGGGCTGATTGTGGCGTTGATTAGCCTTGTCTTCTACCGTCTATTTCAAGGTCTGGTGTCCGAACAGGCTAAGATTTTTCAGAAAGCGGGTAATGAGCTGGAGTTGATTTATCGGCAAAAGCTGTCAGGCCGTGAACCCAGTGAATCCCATCTGGGCAAATCCTATGTGGTTGAAGAAGTGAAGCCCAGCAGTAATGCTGAGGTCTCCTAGCACTGACGGAGTTGAGATACCGGAGTTTAGAATGCCATCTGACGGATTCAGATTCGATCGACTATGAAAATCAACTACAAGCAACCCGACCAGGAAGTCCGCATTGAGCTGATTCCGTTGATCGACGTAATCTTCTGTATTCTGACGTTCTTCATCCTGGGAGCACTGGCACTGACCCGACAGAATGCCATCAACGTTGATTTGCCGCAGGCAGCGACGGGCATCACCCAGATGCGAGAAATTCTGGTGGTGAGCGTTGACCCGGTGGGGCAGGTTTACATTGACAAAGACCCCGTCACAGCAGAGCAACTGCTGCAAACGCTGCAGGAGTATATTCGCAACAAACCCCAGGGGCAGATTGTACTTTATGCCTCGCGTCTCTCCAGCTATAACGATGTCGTTCGGGTGCTGGACATTCTGCGCTCGGTGGGGGGCGATCGTGTTGCTCTGGCCACGCTAAAGGAAGGTCAGGCCCCCCCTTCCCCCCCCCTACTCAATCCAGGACTGCAAGCGCCGGGTTCTGACCCATTCGGCCTGCAAGCGCCCTCTGGGAACACTGACCCCCTGCTGTTGCCGGATGGTCAGGTCATTCCGAATCCTGAAGTTTCTCCCCAACCCAGCCCTTAGGGGCTTGCAACAAAATAAAGTCCCAGTTTTAGTCTGGCGCGGCGAAGCCGCGCCAGACTAAAACTGGGACTTTACTAACCGTTTAGCGTTTTCGGATTCCCGCCTGGGCGCGGGAATCCGAAAACCTATTTTTAGCGTCTCTCGCGTGCCCCTGCGGCGCAGGGGCACGCGAGAGACGCTCAACGCATACCTGCGCTTCGCGCAGTTC
>CAZVXA010000454.1:0-1877 GCA_964630955.1 uncultured bacterium
TTGCGGGCTAACCGCTTAATGCGAGTGCGTAACGTTAAGTGTTTGCGCTCAATCCCAAACGGCTGCAACAGTTGCATCAACGATTGGAGGGCCGCATCCGAGTGAGGAGCCAGAGCATACGCCAGAACTTTGCCCGTCGCGTGATCGATCGCGTGCCATAACCAGCGTTGATGCTTCTTATGGCCCACGAAGCTCCACATCTCATCCATTTCTGCTGCCTCGACGTGCTCGACAACGACTTCAGCAAGGTCAGGTTGGGGCAGTTGCTCCAGCAGCTTTGAGTTAACCTGCCTCAGGTGACGAGGTTTTTTTTAATTCCTCAATGACCGTTGTTGGGCTGATACTCAGCACCCGAGCGGTATCTCGAATGCCGCTGCCGTTGAGTGCCATCTCAGTGATTTGTTGTTTGACCTCTCTCAGGTAACCCCGGTAGGAATAGTGCTGAATGAAGGTGCTGCGACAGCACTCAGGGTTACGACATTTGTAGCGTTGTTTTCCCGCAGCAGATTGACCGTGTTTGACGACATCAGAACTTTGACAATCAGGGCACAGAACAGGTTCTAGAACCATCGCTGGATTTGAAGGTAGCGGTAAAGCTATTCTCCCTCAAATCCACACGTCTAGAACATCACCACTTTTCGATAAGATCAGAAGGCTTATTTTTGGTGCGATCGCCCATGATCAACCTTTCTGCCACCCTGCAAGCGCGACTCTCAACGCCGCTCACCATTGGGAGTGTGCAGCTCCAGAGTCGTGTTCTGCAATCGCCTTTGTCTGGCGTGACGGATAAGGTGTTTCGGCGACTGGTGCGGCGGTATGCCCCCGACTCGATGATGTACACCGAGATGGTGCAGGCGGCGAGTTTACGGCACGTCAAAGGACTGCCGCAGATTATGGAAATTGACCCCGACGAGCGTCCCATCAGCATCCAGCTTTTCGACTGTCGGCCCGACTTTCTGGTGGAGGCGGCTCAGAAAGCGGTGGCTGAAGGGGCGGATACCGTGGATCTGAATATGGGCTGTCCGGTGAACAAAATTACCAAAAATGGCGGTGGTTCCTCACTGCTGCGACAGCCTGAGCTGGCAGCAGAAATTGTGCGATCGGTGGTGCAGGCTGTTCCAGTACCCGTCACAGTGAAGACTCGGATTGGCTGGTCTGACGATGAGATCAATGCGGTGGAGTTTGCCCTCGGAATGCAGGAGGCAGGCGCTCAGATGCTCACCCTGCACGGACGGACTCGCGCCCAGGGCTACAACGGCTCTGCCCGCTGGGACTGGATCGCCCGCGTTAAAGCAGCGCTGAGCATTCCGGTCATTGCCAACGGCGATATTTTTTCTGTTGAAGCGGCGGTGCGCTGTCTGGATGAAACCGGAGCGGACGGGGTGATGTGCTCCAGGGGAACACTGGGCTATCCCTTTCTGGTGGGCGAAGTAGACTATTTTCTGAAGACCGGGGAACTGCGCCGTCCCCCCACCGCGATCGAGCGCCTCCAGTGTGCCAGGGAACATCTGGTGATGCTGTGGGAGTATAAGGGCGATCGCGGTATTCGGCAGGCCCGCAAACACATGACCTGGTACGCGAAGGATTTTTGGGGGTCAGCCGAACTGCGAAATCAGCTTGCGGTCATCGAATCAGTGAATCAGGGGGTGGCGCTGTTAGAGGGGGCGATCGCCCGACTGCAAGAATTCCCGCAGCGACAGGAATCAGAGGTAATGGCGTGACCTGCCTAAAAATTGAAAGGCCACTCCCATTGGGGGTGGCCTTTCAATTTTTACTGGACTTTTAACTAAATCGCGCCGATTTTTTCTGAAACGCTGGCTGAGCCAGCGTTTCAGAAAAAATCGGCGCTAAAATTAAGTTCGCCGCGAAACGCTCTC
>CAZVXA010000455.1:0-1833 GCA_964630955.1 uncultured bacterium
CACAATCAAAAAATCATATCTGGATTAAGCAACGCCTAGAAAAGCTGCGATCGCGCCATCTTTCCACATCAGCATCCATTCCAGAAACTCCCAACTTCGTTGCCTCAGTACCCATGAAACGTTCGTTTTTCGTTACCGGAGTCATTCTGTTCTCCAGCATCAGTTCCATCATCGGTCTGCCAATCGCTCCAGCCGCTGCCCGCGCTCGATGCGCAGATTTTCCCAGCCAGGAAGCAGCGCAGGCATATATGCAGCAAAACAATGCCCGTTATCTGGATGGGGATAGCGATGGTGTGGCATGTGAATCCCTGCCCCGTCGAGGGGATAGCGCTCCAACCAGACCTGTTACCCCGCCTATAACTCCCGTTCCCCCCGTGACACCCCCTGCCAGCGCCCTGTCAAACCTGACGGTAGTCAGCGTTGGGGATGGCGATACACTGCGGGTCAGCGAGGGCGATCGCCGCTTCACAGTGCGGTTAGGCTGTATTGATGCACCCGAGGCCAATCAGCCCGGTGGACGGGAATCGGCAACTCGGCTCAGGCAACTCCTGCCACAAGGGCAGCGCATTCAACTGCGGCGCATTTCCGTTGATCGTTACGGTCGTACTGTGGGCGAAGTGTACTTAAGGGGCAGTTCCCTCAATCTTCAACTGGTTCATGAAGGGCAGGCAGTTGTGTATCGTCAGTTTCTCAGCGGATGCAGACCAACCCAGAACCAGTACCTCCAGGCAGAACGACAGGCACAGGCGGCTCGACGAGGATTCTGGCAACAGCAGAATCCGGTCATGCCCTGGCAGTGGCGGCGTTGATGTCAGGGGCAAAGCAATTCTTAGGAGTTGTAAATAAACTGGACTTTTGCCTAAATTGCGCCGATTTTCCCTGAAACGCTGACGCCGTCAGCGTTTCAGGGAAAATCGGCGCTAAAACTAAATATGCTGCGAAACGCCCTTGCAGAGGGCGTTTCGCAGCATTGCAGAAAGAATAGTCAAAAGTCCAGAAATAAACTTAGCGCCCTTTTTCTCCTGGTTTTGGGCAGATTTGTGATCTACTGATGCTAGACCAGAAATAATCGATCGCCCTCTATGATTACGCTTGCTTCGGTGCAAAAGGCGCTTACCAGTGGAATGGCTCCACTGTATGCCTGTCAGGAGAACCTGAACCTGTACGATTCGCCACAGTTAGAGCGACTGGCGACGCAGGCGGTGGCGGGGCGACAGTTACGGGTGGAGACCATTGCCGAGGGGCATCCAGCGGTGCGGGTGGTGCTGTGCGAGGATGGATATCCTGGTTGGGTAGCGATCGAAGACCTGGATTTGCTGGAGGAGGAGGGTGGAGCTTTTGACAGGCTCAAGAACAGGGTGGAGGGGTGGAGGGGTGAGGGGTTAACGCCGCAGGAGATTGGCGATCGCATCCCTCAAGTCCTGGAGTTTGTCCAGAACGCCATGCGACAGCCCAACTACTACCTCTGGGGTGGGACGGTGGGGCCAAACTACGATTGCTCTGGACTGGTGCAGACGGCTTTTGCAGCAGCGGGAATCTGGTTGCCACGGGATGCCTATCAGCAGGAGGCATTTGTGCAGGCGATCGCGCTGGTGGATCTGCGGGCGGGAGATTTGATTTTTTTTGGAACACCGGAGCGCTGTACCCACGTCGGAATTTACCTGGGGGAAGGGCAGTACATCCATAGCTCCGGCAAGGATCAGGGGCGCAACGGGATTGGGGTAGATGTGCTGTCTGCGCACGGAGATGGGGTGAGTGTGGCCTATTTCCGCCAATTGCGGGGGGCAGGGCGGGTGGTGGCCTGCTATACTGCGCGGGATTGGTAGATGGGCG
>CAZVXA010000456.1:0-1820 GCA_964630955.1 uncultured bacterium
AGAAACTACCTTAGAGCCTCTCTGAAACCCCAAATTCTGGCAGGCGCGACGCTACAGCGTCGCGCCTGCCAGAATTTGGGGTTTCGTTATTCGGATAGGCACTTAGAACCCGGAGGATTCAACTCAAGCATTAGAATGCTTGAGCGTGGTACCTTCCTGAACCCTATGAAAACGACGACTTTTCTGGTCTCACTGCTCAGCCTGTCCCTGATCTCAGCACTGACTGCTCGTTCGATCGCCCCAGCCCTTGTGGCACCAGCCCGGTTGAGTGACTCGCAGATCGTTGAACAACTGCGGCGATTGCCAACCTGGACTATCAGGGAGGGGACGTTGATCTGCACTTACCAGTTTGCGAATTTTGTGGAGTCGATCGCCTTTGTCAACCGTCTGGTGCAGCCTGCTGAGGCCGCAGGTCATCACCCCGATCTCCAGATTTCCTACAACAAAGTCACGATTCACCTCACCACTCACGATGCCGGGGGTCTAACAGCCCTGGACTTCGATCTGGCGGAGCAAATAATACGATTGCGGAGTAATGGGGGCGGGTGTTTGACAGCGAACCCTTAGGAACTGGACTTTTGACGGAATCGGCGCTATAGGGAAAATAGTTAAACCCCCAGTTAGGAAACGATGTCCCCGAAACACTCTGAACCAAACTGGGATTTACGTCATACTCAATCTTGTTCAAAAGTTCGTCCCAGGGCAGCGGGTGGTGTACTGCGAATCGTCTGCGAGAGCATTCGACCGAGGTTTTCAGGCATCCGCTGGATCAACTGTTCCAACCAATCGCTGGAGGTCAGCACCAGGAAGAAAATCATCAAAACGAAAGGAGCAACCGTGAACACCTGAGTGGGGACATCGGGAATCGTGCTCTGAGCGACGCTGGCCATCGATTGCAGAATGCCAAACAGGTAGCAACTGAGGGCGACCCGCAGAGGATTCCAGCCGCCGAAGATGACGATCGCCAGCGCAATCCAGCCGTAGCCTGCGGTGTGTCGGTGACTCCACCCCGCCTTGAAGTCCAGCGAAAAGGCGGCTCCGGCAATGCCCATTAGTGCACCCCCCATCAGGGTGTAGAGATAACGCATCAGAACCACGTTCGTGCCCCGCACAAAAGCGGCAGCAGGCTGTTCCCCGATCGCCCTCAATGTCAGCCCCGGTCGGGTGCGATAGAAGTAAACCGCAGTCCCAATCACCAATAAATAGCTGACATACACCAGCAAGTCACTCTGGAAGAACAGTGGCCCAATCAGCGGAATGTCTTGCAGAATCGGCAGCTTAAAGCTGGGCACCGTGGGGCCGGGAATTCGTACAAATGGATTTCCTAAATAAGAGGAGAGATCCGCACACAACAGCGCCAGCACAAACCCGATCGCCACCTGAGACTGCTTTAACGTCAGCGCCCCAAACGCAACAATCAGGGCGATCGCTGCTCCCACCAGTGCCGCCGCCGCAAAACCCAGTAACAGCGAAGGGGTGCTTCCCAATCCTTCAGTCGTTTTGGCAACGGCAAACCCTGCCATTGCGCTCAGTAGAATCGTCCCTTCGGCAGATAGGTTAATCACGCCCGCTCGTTCATTAATCGTCTCGCCGATACTGGCAAATACGAGGGGGGTGGAGGTGGCGATCGCTGTAGACAGAATGGCAATGAGTTGGGCAGCGTCCATCTGGAGAACCGGGAAAGGCTTGTTCTGTATCTTAGTGCATGGGGGTGGATGGGTGGATGGGTAAGGGGGTGGATGGGTAAGGGGGTAGATATACACTCACTCATCCACTCATCCACTCATCCACTCATCCACTCATCCACTCATCCACTCATC
>CAZVXA010000457.1:0-1812 GCA_964630955.1 uncultured bacterium
TTACGGTTAGGCAGTGAACCAAGAATCCCCATCGCCTTGCGTTGGGGAGTGTCAATGTGATTGGCACGTTACCGATAACGCAAGAAGTATGCCACAATCTCTGCAACGTTACTCATTCCAAACCTGAAGCCTGCCAGAGGATCGCTCCATATGTCCCCCAAACCGTTGAGGGTTAATGTAACTGTCCGGGCGGACAGCGTTGAAGCGGCAGTTGAGGCGCTTTCAGGGAAGTTTTTGAAAGCGACCCGGATGGGATGCAGCGTGGTGCCAAAGCCAACGGAATATCCAGTAGTGGATTTCTGTACCGCATTAATTGAAGACTGGCGATCGGGTAAAGTCACCTGTCATGGAGAAATTACCCTGAGCTTCAGTAGCGGTGAACTGGACGCCGAAGCTGATCTGCTGATCTACCGTCCAGAAGGCGGGGAACGCCTGGTTTACTCGCGCCGAACCGCTGCGACAGCTTCCAGCCCCCGACGTAGCAAGACTTCTGAGCAGAAAGTCACTGACCAACTGCCGCTGCCGCTGGACTCGGCTGGCTCAGAAGCCAACAAAGGGCTTGATCCCAGGGAAGTCGCCCGTCAACTGTACACCCTGAGCGACGCCCTGGCAGAATTTGCTGCGCATCAGCGATCGCTCGAAACCCGATTCTCTGAAGCGCTATCGCGGATCAGTGAACCTGCAAAAAATAGCTCATCCAGCAGCATCACCGCCCGACAGTTCCAGGATTTGCTGGATCTCCAGGCCACCACGGTGATCAAAGCGCTATCCCAGCAGTTGTCTGAACAAATTGCTGCGCTCGGTGCCCAACTGCATCAACGGCTCAACCAGATGCAGCACCAGCTTGAGCAGCGGTTTGAGCAATTGGAGCAGCTTACCGCCCAGTTTGACAGTGAGGAACCCGCGATTCCCCAGACTGAAACCGAATGGCTCCAGCGGCTTCAGGACACCTGGGGCACCGTGGGCGACTACGAACAGTACAGCGCCAGCCACCGGGAAGCAAACGCTGAATCCCCCCTATTTGAGACGCCTGATTGGGTGGCTATCTGTGAACTGGACTGGATTCGCAAACTGTCGCCCCCGCTGGCCGTTCTGTATAGTTTGATCCATGAACCTGACGGGATTGGCTATGCGGGAGCTGATATCCTGCAACAGTTCGGTTGCCATGTTGATCCTCGCACGGGCGATCGCTACTACATCTATCAGCTCGGTGGCTTCTCAGCCTACGAAGCCCTCTGGAAAACGGTCAGTCACCCGCAGCATTCCTGGCTACCTGAACTGCGCCGCCTGAGTCAGCGGCTGGCGCGACACCCCGAAATTTTCCAGATGTTTGGCTGGCAGAAGGAGGCGATCGCTGCCCTGGAGCAGGTGATCGAACAGGCCAGCTACGAGAAACAGTCCTCCCGTCAATCGGGGTATGCCCCGCCCCCGCCACCCTGGTCAGGCAATACCCTCAGTGACTATCTGGTCACGTTGAACCTTGGCCCTTTCGCCCCGATTACTCTGGAATCGTTGAAACGCGCCTACAAACAGGCAATGAAAACCGCTCACCCCGATACGGGCGGCAGCAAGGAGCAGGCTCAGCGGGTGAACGAGGCTTATGAAGCTGTTCTAAGACACTATTTTCCCAATGCAATTTAGCAGGTGTTTCAGGGCTGTGCCCTGAAACACCTGCTATCCTCGTCCCCAGGCTCCGCCTGGAGACGGGCTTTGGGAGGCTCTGCCTCCTGCTTGGAGTTGGAGGCAGAAGCCCTCCGGTAGGCATTACTGGCCAGTCACCCAGCGGCTACGCCCACCCCCAAGCATGAAAAT
>CAZVXA010000458.1:0-1807 GCA_964630955.1 uncultured bacterium
CCCAAATTCTGGAGGGCGCGCCGTTACCGCGGCGCGCCCTCCAGAATTTGGGTTTTCGGATAGGCTTTAAGCAGTGGCGCGGGCTTTGCGCTGCGCCACTTCTTAGTCTGGGCTTTCAGTAAGCGATGGGCACGCTTCACTTTGCCCATCCCACACAGACGCGATAGCATCATTACAAGTATCTCCACTCATCCACTCATCCACCCATCCACCCATCCACCCATCCACTCATCCATCCACCCATGCTCACCCTCGACACTCCCCGCAACTGGACTGCCCTTGCCCAAGAATTCGCCCAGGTCGTCGGCGAGAACAACGTGGTGCAGCGCAAGGAAGAACTGCTGGTGTACGAGTGTGATGGGTTGACCAGCTATAAGCAACGTCCGGCGATCGTTGTTCTACCCCGCACCACGGAACAGGTGGCAGAAGCGGTGAAGATTTGCGATCGCCACAATGTCCCCTTTATCGCACGGGGTTCCGGGACGGGGCTTTCGGGGGGAGCGCTGCCCATTGAAAATTCGGTGCTGATTGTCACGTCGATGATGAAACAAATTCTCGAAATCGACGAGGAGAACCAGCGGGTTATCGTACAGCCGGGAGTGATCAACAACTGGGTGACGCAGGCCGTCAGCGGGGGTGGGTTCTTTTACGCTCCAGACCCCTCCAGCCAGATCATCTGCTCCATCGGTGGCAACGTCGCAGAGAACTCTGGTGGGGTTCACTGCCTTAAGTATGGCGTCACCACCAATCATGTCCTCGGCCTGAAACTGGTTACCCCTGACGGTTCCATGGTGGAGGTGGGCGGCAAGATTCCAGAGATGCCGGGGTACGACCTGACGGGGGTGTTTGTCGGCTCTGAGGGCACACTGGGTATTGCCACCGAGGTCACCCTCCGCATTGTCAAAGTTCCCGAAGCCATCCACGTTCTACTGGCGGACTTCACCAGCGTGGAGGCTGCCGGACAGACGGTGTCAGATATCATTAGCGCAGGTATCATCCCCGGCGGTATGGAGATGATGGACAACTTCAGCATCAACGCTGTCGAAGATGTGGTTGGCACCAATGCCTATCCCCGCGATGCCGAGGCAATTCTTCTGATCGAAATCGACGGCCTGGAGGTAGAAGTCGCCGCTAACAGTCAGCGAGTGGAGGCTATCTGCCGTCAGAATGGTGCCCGCAACATCACCACTGCCAAAGACCCCAACGAGCGCCTCAACCTGTGGAAAGGCCGCAAGGCAGCCTTCGCCGCCATGGGCAAAATCAGTCCCGATTACTACGTGCAGGACGGTGTAATTCCCCGTACCAAACTGCAATACGTCCTCCAGGAAATTGAGAATCTCAGCCAGAAGCACGGCTACCGCGTGGCCAACGTCTTCCACGCAGGTGATGGCAATCTGCACCCGCTGATTCTCTACAACAACGCGGTTCCCGGCGAACTGGAGAAGGTCGAAGAACTGGGCGGCGATATTCTCAAGCTCTGTGTCGCGGTGGGCGGCAGCATTTCTGGCGAACACGGCATTGGAGCTGACAAGAAGTGCTATATGCCGGAAATGTTTAGCGAGACTGACCTGGAGACGATGCAGTTCGTCCGCAGCGTGTTCAACCCCAAAGGATTGGCCAACCCCGAAAAGCTGTTCCCTACCCCGAAAACTTGCGGTGAGGCAGCCCGATCACAGGCGCACAACCTCTTCCCAACGCTAGAGCGATTCTAATGGCTCCAGTTTCTCCTCCCTACTTAGGGATCTGCTGTTTAGGATCGTGAACAAATTAACCTGTCATTGTTTTTGAGAGAGGCGCGGCGAAGCCG
>CAZVXA010000459.1:0-1799 GCA_964630955.1 uncultured bacterium
ATTGTTTTTGAACGAAATCCCTATGCGGTTGGAGCCTCCATTCGCAATTTTGGTATGGTGTGGCCCATCGGACAACCCGCCGGGGCGCTCTATGAACGCGCTCTGAACAGCCGCAACATCTGGTTGGCCCTGGCAGCAAAAGTAGGATTTTCGGCTGATCCCTGTGGTTCGCTGCACGTTGTTTATCGTCCAGATGAGCTGGCAGTGATTCAGGAGTTTGTTGAGTCTTCAAATCACCACTCATCAAACACTCAACTTCTTTCACCGGAGCAGATCGCCCAGAAGAGTCCAGCAGTGAGACAGGAGGGGCTGCTGGGGGGATTGTGGAGTTCCACGGAAGTGATTGTCGATCCACGGGAAGCGATTCGCAAACTGCCCGCTTTTCTGGCTGAGTCCCATCGGGTGGAATTCAAATTTGGCACGGTAGTCACTGAGATCGCCTACCCCGAAATTGTCGCAGGCGGTGAAATCTTCACGGCGGATCAGATCTTTGTCTGTAGCGGCTCCGATTTCGAAACGCTGTATCCCCATCTATATATGAATAGCGGCATCACGAAAGTGAAGCTGCAAATGATGCGGACAGCCCCCCAGCCCAACGGTTTCAGAATCGGGACGGCCCTCTGCGGTGGCCTGACCCTGACCCACTATGGCTCCTTCGCCCACTGCCCGTCCCTCCCTGCCCTAAAAGACCGCATCGAAACCGAGACGCCCCACTTTCCGCAGTGGGGAATTCACGTCATGATGTCCCAGAATGCCCTCGGTGAACTGGTCATCGGCGATTCCCACGAGTACGGTCTGAACCCCGAACCCTTCGATCAGGCGCTGATCAACCAGTACATTCTGGACTACCTGCACCAGTTTGTAGCGGTGCCCGATGGGGCGATCGCCGAAACCTGGCACGGCGTCTACGCCAAGCTACCCGGCAAAACCGAATGGATCGCCCACCCTGAACCCGGTGTCACCATCGTCAACGCCCTCAGTGGCGCAGGTATGACCCTTTCCTTCGGCCTCGCCGAAGAAGTCCTTGATCTGCTTGCAATCTGAATTCTTCACCTTTCGGTGGGGCAGGCATCTTGCCTGCCCCCATAATCCTTCAAGCAGCAATGTGTTCCTGGATGCTCTGCCTCAAGCTACTACCACGGTAGAGGTGGAGAAGAACGACAAGAGGTACATATCCAATGAGATCTGCGATGGCCCAAACGACCTCCTCCCTGCAAGACATCCTCGACCTGCTGGCCGTCCAGGGACATCAACAGTACGGCGACAAGGCAGTGAGTCAACTGGAACACGCGCTCCAATGTGCCGCCTTAGCAGAAGCTACCAACGCCAGCAGAGAAATGATCGCCGCCTGCCTGCTGCACGACCTGGGCCATCTGCTGGAACCCGGCGGTTCAGAAGAAGGTGACCACGGCGACCACATCGTTCTCTGGAAGGGCGATCGCCACCACGAATACGCCGTTCTGCCTGTCCTGACCCCCCTGTTCCCCCCGACAGTCACTGAACCCATCCGGCTCCATGTCCAGGCCAAACGATATCTGTGTGCGATCGACCCTGCCTACCACCACGACCTGTCCCCCGAATCGCAGCGCAGCCTGCAGCACCAGGGGGGCATTCTCTCAACGGAGGAGGCGCAGCAATTTATCAAACAGCCATTTGCGGAGGAGTCCGTCCAGTTACGAATCTGGGATGATCGGGCAAAGATTCCTGGGTTGACGACACCAGGATTGCGCCATTTCATCGGAATCCTGACAGCGGTGGCGAACCCTACTTAGAGCCGATCCGAAAACCCAAATTCTGGT
>CAZVXA010000460.1:0-1723 GCA_964630955.1 uncultured bacterium
TTCTTGGGGGGGGGGGGCCCCCCCCCCCCCCGCCCCTCGCAAAACTGAGATGCACCCGGTGACGAGTTAACGAGTTAAAACGAGAAGCGCCTGCATCGCAGGCGCTTCTCGTTTAATCGGCGATCGTTTTCTCTTTTTCTGCTTCAATCACTGGAGCGTCAATCGCATCCACCTCAATCGAGGCGTGGTCAATTCCCAATTCAGACCGCTTTGAGAAACCCCACAGAAATAGCAGCCCAATCAGGCTGATCATGAGCCACTCTGGTGGCACCAGGCTATCGTTGAACACTCGCAGTAGCAGGCGAATTCCCACCAGGGCGACAGTGACATAGCCTGCGTCTTCGAGATGGGTGTACTCCTTCAGCCAGCGAATGAAGAGTCCGGCCATCAGCCGCAGGGCAATGATGCCAATGGTGCCGCCGATGATGACCAGCCACAGATCCTGGGAGATGGCAATCGCAGTCGTCACGCTGTCCAGAGAAAACGCCAGATCGGTGAGGGCGATGACTGGAATCGCTTGCCAGAGGGAGGCGAATCGGGGGCCATGATGGTTGTTCTCCTCATCCACCTCTTCACTGGTGAAATGTTGGTAGACCAGCCACAACAGGTAAAGCGCCCCGGCCAGCTCAAACTGCCAGAAGCCAATCACCCAGGTGGCCGTCAGAATGAGCGTAATTCTCAGGACAAACGCGGCTACCAGACCCAGGTTGAGCGCCTGTCGCTGGAGTTTCTGGTCTTCTAAGCCCTGAGAAATCGCGGCCAGGGCGATCGCATTATCTGCCGATAGTACCGCTTCCAGTGCCACCAGCACCGGGAGCAGCAGCAGAGTGTCCAGCCCAAAATTAGAAAAATCGAATAGGTGATCTAGCATTGGTTGAGAATACCCCGAACAGGTGGGTGATCCATCGAGACCCCAGTTTTCAGTCTAATGGGATTTGAGGAATGGGGGCCGAATTTGTGGTGCATTTGGGGAAATAGAGGGCGACCAGCGACTTGCAGCAGCAGGTCTATGGGGATTACCCAATATCCTTCAAAAGGAGCGCTGAAATTGGTTGTAAGGTTTTGATAGAACCGTTTGCTAACTTCCGTCATCTTCTCTTATGAGTTTCCCTTCTTCTCCCCTTGCCCAGCTCCGTAGCCACTTCCCAATGGCAACTCTGATTACAGAACTAGCAACGGTTCACGAAGGGACCTACGTCGTGCGGGCGCTGGTACAGGTGTCAGGTGCAACGCTGTCAACCGGATTGGCAGCCCATGTCGATGTCGAACAGGCCGAGGATCAGGCCAAACGTCGGGCGGTTGAGGCGCTGGAGTTGGGAATGTCTGAAACAGGTTCCTCCAGTTCCCGCTGGCAGGTGCCAGACTCCTTTCGCCTGAATCCGCCCACTGCGGCAGCGCTGCAGGAGTTAGCTGCGCCCGAAACTCCATCGGTTCTCACGCCTCCTCTGGTACTCGATCCGCTCCCCGATCTGACACCGACACCCAGTCTCGCGGCAAATCTTGTTTCTGAGGGACTTGTTTCTGAGCCAGCCCCCGTCGTTGCTGATTTTTACTCCCACATCCAGGAAACCAAACCAGAAGGTGAAGAAGAGGCACTGCCCGACATTTCTTCTCTGGTCGTTCCGGCATCAACGCTGCTCAACAAAACGCCGCGTCGCCGCGCTGAACCACCCAAAGAAGTTCCCCCCGCTCCTGCTCCAGTGGATTTCTCCGACGTACTGGC